>CAJUTR010000013.1 GCA_910589665.1 uncultured Eubacterium sp.
ATATACGCTTTTCTTTGTGCCACAAAAAGTCGGAATTTCCTATAAAGCAAAAAAGCGCGTACCGCTCCGGCTCCTTCCTGATAAGAACGGGATGCCGCCTCATACTTTCTCCGCTTTTCTCCTAACTGCTCATACCGGGCCAGCGTGCCTTCGAGCGTGCGGAGCGCATTTCCGTACGCGTACAGATCCGCTTCTTCCCCGCCCCTCCCCGACATACCATATGTTTCTAAAAACGCCCGGACTTCTTCTGCCACCTGGGCCACATACGGCGGGTTCTTTTTTCTTACGAAGCCCATCACAGCTGCCGCCGCACCGGCGAGCAGACAGATGAGACCCGCAGCCAGCATGACAAAGCACAAAGCAGCCCCGGCAGCGGCCAGCACCGCGCCCGCAGCCAAAAACAGCTTATTTCCCGTCGGTTTCGCCGCCTGCGCCTCACCGATCTTCCGATGATATTCTTCTATTTCATGCAGTCCCGGCACACCGGATGTAAACGTACGCTCCAGTGATTTCCACTCACGCTCTTCCTCGTCGTCAAATTGATAGATCTCCCGTTCTTTCTCCACACCGACGAGCTGGTCCGCAGCCTGCAGGCACCTGTCAATCTCCTCCACCGCCGGGATACGTCCCGGAAAAAACGCCCGTTTCTGCTGCCATACACGCTTTTTACCGGATACTGTCTCACACAGATGCCGGTACTCGTTATGCTGGACCGCCAGATCTTTCTTCTCACTTGCCGCCTTCAGACGGTTTGAAAGAACGGCCTGCTCCTCTTTTCGCTCCGCACAGGAACGGCGAAGTGACTCTTTCAAACGAACAAGTTCCTCCATCGAGGCATCAAGCGCCTCCCCGTTTTTGATCTCCTGTTCATACTGGGCGATCTGCCCTTTCTGTTTGTACAACAGCCCGGTCTTTCTCGTTTCTGACAACGCGTTCAGCCGATCCGTGATCTTCTTTTCCGCCATCTCGTAATGGTTCAGGTCGTCGGTGTGCTCCGTCAGATTCCCGATCTTCGCGCCGATCGAATCGGTCGCCGCCGTCCCGCATCCCAGCTGGGAAATGTATATGCTGCGCGAAAAGGAAGCGCTGTCGATCTGGAACAGTTCTTCCCCGATGCGCTCCGAAAAATCATCGCTCTCAAGCAGTGTATCCGCATCGCGCAGGACAAATTCATCCTGATTTTCTTTCGCGCCGAATACCCGGGACATCAAATAAGTCGATCCGCCTGCCTCAAACGTGATCTGCCCGCCGTAAACGCCGCCCTGCCACGGCTTGTAACGCTTGCGCTCATTGTCGATCTCACTGCGCTTCCCGGCATTGTCAAACCCAAAAAACATGACTTTAATAAAGGCCGCAAGCGTACTTTTTCCCCAGCCGTTTTCCTCACAGAACAACTGGATCCCAGACGGATCCGTAAAAGAAACCGTAAGGTCACTCAGCTTTCCAAAATTTTCCACATGACATGTGACCAACCGCATCCGTTACGCCTCCTCGCCGGCCAGAATATGTATCCCACAGCGGATAATGTCCGCCTTTTCTTCCTCACCCAGCTTTTCATCATTCATGACCATACGCACAAATTCCCCTTTGAGCGACGCGTCCAGTGCAAAGCTGTGATAATCTACATGCAGTTTTGTTTCATCTACTATTTTCAGGAAATAAAATCGATGTTCGAATTGCTTCAATAAATAATCCAGATCTTTTTCACATTCCACATCTACTTCACCGGTCAGCACGATCTTCATCAGGGACGTCTCCGGGTAGGAATGCCGAGAAAGCGCCTCCTCGATGCGGCGCGCGATCTCTGCCGTCGCCGCGCACGATGTGACATCAATGTCCAGCGAAAAAATATGGCGGTACGCAGCCGGCACAAATGTCCGCTTCCATGACTGCTTCGTATCCCCGATGTCGAGCCGGACAAATCCGTGTTCCCCGCACTCGTCAAAACCGCGCCCCTCCAGACATCCGGGATAGCAGTAAAACCCTCTCGCGTCAAGCGCCTCTTCCCGGTACGAGTGGATATGTCCCAGCGCCAGATAGTCGATCCCCTTATGTTTCAATTCCCGGATATGGATGATTTCGGCCTTATCCCCGGCCGCGTGTTCCGAGATCTGCCCATGCAGCATCACGATGTTGAAACAGTCGGGATCCAATACGAGTGAGTCGAAAACCGTTCCGGCATTGTCCCGGTTTAAGCGCACGCCGCTGACCGTAACCGGCCAGCCGGCGCTCCCCTCAAAGCGGAAACTTGTCCACGTACTGCCAAATACTTTTAAATTGTCCGGCTGTTCCTCCTGCCCGTCCAAAAAAGCATCTTCTTCGTGATTTCCCGGCAGATAGAAAAAAAGAATGTGCGGATGCTCCACGATGGCCTGCCAAACCGTTTGGAACGCCGCTTTCGTGATCCGTTTTTTATCGAACAGATCCCCGGATATCAGTATGGCGCGGACGTCATTGTCCGCGGCATACTGGATCATACGGTGAAACGTCAAGAGCAGTTCCCGTTTGCGTTCCCTCGCCTTTTCACTCGTAAGATTGGACGTCATATTCGAATCCAGGTGCAGATCCGCACAGTGTATGATCTTCATGTTCATTTCCCTTTGCTCTGCGTTCTTTAGAAATCAAATTCCTTGTGCACGGCGTTCATCGCCTTATCCGTCTCCGCGCGGTCGATCAATACTGTAACGCGGATTTCCGACGTCGAGATCTGCTGGATATTGACATTCGCGTCATAAAGCGCCTCAAACATCCTGGCAGCTACGCCCGGGTTCGTCTGCATACCGGCGCCGACCACCGATACTTTTGCCACATTCTTTTTCACCTTGACATCCTGGCATTTCAGGCTGCCGCTGCGGTGGCGCTCCACGGTTTCCACCGCCACATCCGCCATATCTTCCGTTACGGTAAAGCTGATATCCTTCGTATTGTCGCGTCCGATCGACTGAAGGATCATATCTACGTTTACGTTATGGTTCGCGAGATGACGGAACAGCTTAAAGGCCACTCCCGGCTGATCCTCCAATCCGACTACCGCGATCCTCACTACATTTTTATCACATGCCACTCCGCTTACAAGCATTTTTTCCATCTTAACTTCCTCCTTAACCATAGTACCTTCCGACGTGTTCAGGCTGGAGCGAACGACCAGCCGTACCCCGTATTTTTTCGCCATTTCCACCGAGCGGTTGTGCAGAACTCCCGCGCCGAGGCTCGCCAGTTCCAGCATCTCGTCATACGTGATCTCATCCAGTTTCTTAGCGTCTTTTACAATGCGCGGATCGGCCGTAAATACGCCGTCCACATCCGTGTAGATCTCACACGCATCCGCATGGAGGGAGGCTGCCAGCGCAACGGCTGTCGTGTCAGACCCGCCTCGTCCGAGCGTCGTGTAATCGTCGTAGCGGCTGATTCCCTGAAACCCTGTGACGATCACGATCTTTCGCTGCTCCAGTTCGTGTTCGATGCGCTCTTTGTCGATCTTTTTCAGCCTGGCGTTCCCGGAAACCGACGTCGTGTGCATCGCCACCTGAAACGCATTTAACGAGATCGCCGGAACACCGAGAGAGTGCATCGCCATCGCCATGAGCGCCACCGATGTCTGCTCCCCTGTCGTCAAAAGCATATCGAGTTCCCGCTTGGACGCGTTCGGGTTAATATCATTCGCCATATCCAAAAGAACATCCGTCTGTTTCCCCATCGCGGAAAGCACGACCACGATGTCATTCCCTTTTTTATAATCTTCGATACAGCGGTTCGCCACATTAAAAATACGCTCTTTGTTTGCGACCGACGTTCCGCCGAATTTTTTCACAACTAACATGTCTACCTCTCATTCCGGCGTCCGATCAGACGCCATCTTTTTATTTCAAAAAATCCCGGATCAGCGTATAGCCTTCGTCAAGGTAATGCCCGCTCTCCTTCGCTTCTTTTTCATTATAATCCCATTCGTGATCCTGCTCTGCCGCGCTGTCGTACCGCATATAGGGAACCGGATCACTCGAATGCGTCCTCGTCCGGATCGGTGTGGGATGGTCCGGCATCACGAGCAGGCGGAAGTCCTCTCCACTCTTTTTCATCTGCTCATATACAGGGCCGATCACCCTGCCGTCAAGGTACTCGATCGCCTTTACTTTCCTCTCGACGCTTCCCTGATGACCCATTTCATCCGGCGCCTCGACGTGGATATAAACGAAATCACTGCCGTTTTCCATCACCGCTTTCACGGCCGCCGACGCCTTTCCTTCATAATTTGTCTCAAGCGTTCCGTCCGCGCCCTCGACTTCTATATTTGTCATAGCGGCTCCGACCGCGATTCCTTTCAAAAGGTCTACGGCGGAGATCATCGCGCCCTTCTTCCCGAATTTGCCCTCGAACGAGTCTAGCGCCGGTTTCGTCCCCGCGCCCCAGAACCAGATCGAATTTGCCTTGTTCAGTCCTTTTCTTGCCCGCTCCTCATTTAACGGATGATGGTTCAGTATGTCGTAACTGCGTTTCATCTTCTCACGAAGGATCTCATCATCTGGCAGATACTCTCCGATCACCTTCCCTAAAATATCGTGGGGCGGCGTCAGTTCCACCACGTCCCCCTCTTTCCAAATCGTACAATGGCGGTAGCTCGTTCCGAGATAGAACCGGTACACATCATCTTCCAGCACGTCCCTGACGGCGTCCAAAAGTACCGCCGCATCCTCAGTCGAGATCTCGCTGCTGCTGTGATCCACGATCGTCTTCTCTTCATACGGCAGGGAATCATCCGAAACCGTGACGAGATTACAGCGGATCGCAATATCTTTTTCCTCCATATCCACGCCGATGCTGAGCGCTTCGAGCGGGGATCGCCCCGTGTAGTACTGCTTCGGGTTGTAGCCGAGAACGGCGAGATTCGCCGTATCACTCCCCGGCTTCATGCCGTCCGGGATCGTCTTCGCCAGCCCGATCTCTGACTTTTTCGATATCTCATCCATCCAGGGCGTTTTCGCATAGGCAAGCGGCGTCTTTCCTCCCAGCTGTTCCAGCGGTTCATCCGCCATGCCATCGCCCAAAACAATGATATATTTCATCGGAACCAAATCCTTTCTTTTTTCCTATTCGTCTCCCATCACACGAATCCGCGTGATCAGCTGCGCGAACGCTTCCGCCTTCTTCGCAAATTCCTTCTCTTTCATACCAGACGTAATAAATCCGCACTCCCCGCCTACGCCGGCGTCGATCATCTCCACCTCGCCAAACACATCCTGAATCTTCTGTTTTTCGGACTCATCAACGCGTACAAAAAATCGGGTTTCCATCTCTTCGACAGACGAAATCTCCAGTTTCTCAGAACTCCATGTGATCGGCACATGATCCCCCTGATGTTTCACGGCTGCCACAACATCTGCCACGACAGCGCTCGCCGTCGGGAGTTTGCCAGCGCCGGCCCCGTAAAACATCACATCGCCGAGCATATTGCCCTTCACGGAAATGCCATTGAACACGCCGTTTACGCTGTACAACGGATGTCCGCTCCCGATCATCTGCGGCGCAACCATCGCATACACGCTGCTTCCCACTTTTTTACTCATTCCAAATATCTTGATCGCCAGACCCGCTTGTTTCGCGTATTTAAAATCGCTAGCTGTTATTTTCGTAATCCCCTCGGTGTAAATATCCTCGTAGTCTACCTGTTTTCCATACGCGAGGGATGTCAGGATCGCGATCTTACGGCAGGCGTCATAACCTTCGACATCCGCCGTCGGATCCTTCTCCGCATAGCCAAGTTGCTGCGCCTCTTTCAGTACATCCTCAAAATCGGCTCCCTCGTCTGCCATTTTTGAAAGGATAAAGTTCGTCGTTCCATTGAGGATCCCGTTGATCTGCTCGATCTCATCGGCCGTAATGCACTGGTTCAATGGCCGTATGATCGGAATCCCTCCTCCCACGCTCGCCTCAAAAAAGAAATTGACCTGTTTGTCTTCCGCGATCTGGATCAGCTCGGCGCCGTGTGCTGCCACAAGTTCCTTGTTTGACGTGCAGACGCTTTTTCCATTCAGAAGTGCCGTTTTCACAAAATCATACGCCGGCTTTGTTCCGCCCATCGTCTCAACGATGACCCCGATCTCCTCGTCTTCCGCGATCACGGAATAATCGTGGACTAATATATCCTGCACTGGATCGCCCGGAAATTCCCTTAAATCTAAAACATATTTTACTTCGATTTTTTCCCCGGCACGTTTTTCGATACTAGCGGCATTTTTTTCCACCACCTCAACGACGCCGGAACCAATCGTTCCATAACCTAATACTGCAATTTTCATAAAACACCAAACCTTTCCTATTCCTCTTCTTCCTCGTTCTGTTCTTCTTCTACCTGTTTTTCCTTGATTTCTGAAAAATCAATGGTCCGCAGCCACTCTGCCTGTTTTTGGGTCAAAAGTGCATCCGGCTTCACGACGACGATCAGTTCCTGATCCATCCGGACGACGAAATCAACAAAGTTGGTATCCTCTGACGTCGCGATCTTGGGAAAGGACTGCACATTATCCCCTTCCGCCCGGAATACTTTCCCGACCCCGTCTACGACACAGGCGATAATGCCAGCCCCCGTGCGGAACAGCAGTATTCTCTTACGCTCTACCGAAGCGCCTGCTCCCAGTTTTGCGTGGATGTCCAGGACCGGAAAGATCTCTCCCCGGATCTCGACCGTCCCGAGTATGCCCTCCGGCGCCTCTGGAAGCGGACACGCATCCTGATAACTTTCGAGACTCTGCATCCTGCTGATCTCCACTCCGTATTTCTCTCCGTTCAGAAAAAAGACAATGATCTCTTTCACTCGAAACACCTCCGTATGTTCGCGCTGCGTTAGCTGTTTATCCATTTAAGGTAGCCGTTGATAAATGTATCCAGTTCCCCGTCAAGTACCGAGCCTACATTTCCCGACTCCACATTCGTCCGATGGTCTTTCACCATCGTATACGGCTGCATGACATAAGACCGGATCTGATTGCCCCAGCCGATCTCCTTTTGTTCCCCGCGTATGTCCGATTCTTTTTCCAAGTTTTCCTGCTGTTTCAGCAAAAACAGCTTGGCTTTTAACATCTGCATCGCCTTGTCTTTATTCATATGCTGCGAGCGCTCATTTTGACACTGTACGACGATGCCGGTCGGAAAATGGGTGATACGGATGGCCGAGGACGTTTTATTGATATGCTGTCCGCCGGCACCGCTCGAACGGTACGTATCGATCCGGATATCGTCGTCGGCAATTTCGATATCCACATCCTGTTCGATGTCCGGCATGACATCACAAGACACAAACGACGTCTGCCGCTTGCCTGCCGCATTGAACGGAGAAATCCGCACAAGACGGTGTACGCCGTGCTCGCTTTTCAGATAGCCATACGCATTCAGTCCGTTGATCTGCAGTGTCACCGATTTGAGTCCCGCTTCATCGCCGTCGAGGAAATCAAGCGTCTCCACAGAATAGCCTTTTTTCTCGGCCCAGCGCTGGTACATCCGACAGAGCATACTCGCCCAGTCACAACTCTCTGTACCGCCGGCCCCCGCATGGAGCGTAAGGATGGCGTTGCTGTCATCATACTCTCCTTTGAGCATTGTCGTGATCCTAAGATCTTCGAATTCCTGTATAAATTCGCTTAATTCCTGCCCCGTTTCCGCGACAAGCTCCTCGTCTTCTTCCTCGTACGCCATCTCGATCAGTGTCATGATATCTTCGTACTGGCTGCTCAGTCCGTCCGCCCGGTCTACGATATCCTTCAGCTCCTTAACCTCTTTCATCGACTGGCTCGCCTGTTCCGCGTCATCCCAAAAATCAGGAGCCTCCATATTTTTTTCCAATTCTTCGATCCGGAACCGCTTATCTCCTAAGTTCAATGAATCCCTCACTTCACGGAGCGGTTCCTCATACGAAGCAAGTTCCGTTTTATAATTATCCAGTTCAACCATGCGCTTCCTCCTGCTTCCATAACACTTTAGCGGCCACAGCAATATTTGTATTTCTTACCAGACCCGCACGGACAAAGCGCGTTTCTGCTTACTTTATCCGACTTTCTCACCACTGGGGCGTTTGCCGAATCATCCTTATTCGTTCCGGTTTCTTTCGCCACCTGCTCGCGCTCTACCTTCTGCTCGATCCTTACGTGCATCAGCGCTTTTACGGTTTCTTCCCGGATGGATTCCGTCATTTCCGCAAACATGTCATAGCTCTGGAAGCGGTATTCCGTGACCGGATCCCTCTGTCCATACGCCTGCAGGCCGATTCCCTGACGCAGCTGGTCCATATCATCAATATGGTTCATCCAGTGCTGGTCCGTCACTTTCAGCAGAATAACGCGCTCGATCTCACGGATCTGTTCCGGTTCCGGAAACTCTGCCTCTTTCATCTCATATATGCGCAGCGCCTTTTCCTTGAGCTGCTGGATCAGCGCATTCTTGTTTATATCTTTATCCCGCTCCGGATCGAACGTGATCGGCTCAAATGGGATGATCGGGAGCAGGTTCATATTCAGTTCGTCCAGTTCCCACTCTTCCGGAATCTGATCGTCCCCGATCGTCCGGTTCACATACTTCTCAATGACTTCATCGGTCATGCCGTAGATCGTATCGCGCATGCTCTCGCCGTCCAGCACTTTTCGCCGCTCAGCATAAATGATCTCACGCTGCTGATTGTTGATGATGTCGTATTCCAACAGATTTTTACGGATTCCGTAGTTATTGCCCTCGATCTTCATCTGCGCCCGCTCGATCGCCTTATTCAGCATGCGGTGCTGGATCTGCTCGCCTTCCGGCATTCCGAGGGAGTTAAATATATTCATCAGGTTCTGCGAACCAAACAGTCTCATCAGGTCATCTTCAAGGGAGATATAAAATTTGGATGCACCCGGATCCCCCTGACGTCCGGCACGTCCGCGGAGCTGGTTGTCGATACGTCTTGACTCGTGGCGCTCCGTACCGATGATACGCAGTCCGCCAAGCTCCTGTACGCCCTCGCCGAGCTTAATATCCGTACCACGACCTGCCATATTTGTCGCAATGGTTACCGCGCCTGCGATACCGGCATCGGCGATGATCTCTGCCTCCATCTCATGGTATTTGGCGTTCAGCACCTTATGTTTGATGCCCCTCTTGCGGAGCATCGCGCTCAACTCCTCTGACGCCTCGATCGTAATGGTACCAACTAGTACTGGTTGTTTCTTTTCATAACAATCCGCAATGTCATCTACGATGGCATTCAGTTTTTCTCGTCTCGTTTTATACACCGAATCGTTGTAATCAATACGGGCAACCGGCTTATTTGTCGGAACCTCTACGACATCCATGCCGTAAATCTCCCGGAACTCTTTTTCCTCCGTAAGCGCCGTACCTGTCATACCGCATTTTTTTGCGTATTTATTGAAAAAGTTCTGGAACGTGATCGTCGCCAGCGTCTTACTTTCTCTCTTTACCTTCACATGTTCTTTCGCCTCGATCGCCTGATGGAGTCCATCCGAATAACGGCGGCCCGGCATGATACGGCCGGTAAATTCATCGACGATCAGCACCTCGTCGTCTTTTACAACGTAATCCTTATCAAGGAACATCAGGTTATGCGCGCGCAGCGCCAGTATGATACAATGCTGGATCTCTAAATGTTCCGGATCCGCCAGATTCTCGATATGGAAAAACCGTTCAACCTTCGCGACGCCCTGCGCGGTCAGGTTCACTGTTTTTTCCTTTTCGTCCACGACAAAATCGCCCGTCTCATCGTCATCTTCCTTCATGATGAGATCCATTTTCGAGAGCTCTTTCGCCGTTCCTCGTTTCAGCTGGCGCGCCAGGTTATCGCACGCCTCATATATTTTCGTCGATTTTCCGCTGCTTCCTGAGATGATGAGCGGCGTCCTCGCCTCGTCGATCAAAACAGAGTCCACCTCGTCCACGATCGCGTAGTGAAGCTCCCTTTGGACAAGCTGCTCTTTATAGATCACCATGTTGTCACGAAGGTAATCAAATCCCAATTCGTTGTTCGTCGCGTACGTGATGTCGCAGTTGTAGGCTTCCCTTCTCTCGTCGTTGTCCATGCTGTTCAGGATACAGCCGACCGTGAGACCCAGAAACTCATGGATCTGTCCCATCCACTCCGCATCTCGTTTCGCCAGATAGTCATTGACCGTAACGATGTGTACGCCTTTGCCTTCCAGCGCATTCAGATATGCCGGCAGCGTAGAAACGAGCGTCTTACCCTCACCGGTACGCATCTCGGTAATACGCCCCTGATGGAGGATCACACCGCCGATGAGCTGCACCCGGTAGTGGCGCATACCGATCGTTCTCTTAGCCGCTTCGCGGACAACCGCATATGCTTCCGGCAGGATGTCGTCTAACGACTCTCCTTTTAACAGACGTTCCTTAAACTCCCGCGTCTTATCCTTCAATTCCTCATCAGATAATTTTTCAAACTCCGGCTCCATATTTTCAATTTTATCGACAAGCGGAAGTACACGTTTTACTTCCCTCTCACTGTGTGTGCCGACAACTTTACTTAATATTCCCATGTGTATTCACTCTCCATCAATCGTTTATCGTTCATTTACAATATACCCTTGATTATTTTATCACTACAGGCCATGTCTTTCAATATTTATTTTTCACTGCGTGGAGTTTTTACAAACCGTTCACAACTCATTCACAAAAAAATCCGGGGCAAACGGTTTCTCGCCCCGGATTTTTTGATCTTTTCACATTCTCTAAATAAATTTTTAATACTCCGGCTCAATCAGTCCGTATGTATTACCTTTTCTCTTGTAAACAACGTTCACTTCCTCGGTTTCCGAATTGCGGAATACGAAGAAACTATGACCGAGAAGTTCCATCTGCACACATGCTTCTTCCGGATCCATCGGCTTCATCGCAAATTTTTTCGAGCGGATGATCTCGATCTCCTCATCCTCATATGGCTCTTCGTCGATAAATTCCTGATTTAGATGAGCTGCGTTCTGCTCCTTATCGATCAGTTTGTTTTTATATTTACGAAGCTGTCTCTCGATCACTTCTTCTACAAGATCGATCGATACGTACATATCCGAACTTACTTCCTCCGCACGGATGATGCTACCCTTCATCGGAATCGTAATCTCGATCTTCTGACGGTTCTTTTCCGTGCTGAGCGTTACATGAACCTCTGTACTGTCTGAAAAATACCTCTCCAGCTTTGCAATCTTTTCTTCGACTGCCGAACGTAATCCCTCCGTTATATCTAAATTTTTGCCACTAATTACCAAATTCATAAGAATCAGCTCCTTTGCCCATAATATTCGGTAACCTAAGCATGAAAATGCTTGTCCCGTAAATACATTATATACCAAATCAACTTATTCAGCAACTAAAATTTTGCTACAAAAGTCTACTATTTTTGTGGATAATGTGGATAACTCTGTGTATAACTGCTAACTATCGCAAATCCGTTCCTTCGATTGTGGATAACTCTGTTCGTATTCAAACTACATTTGTCGACTGTAAATCCTCTGGATGGAAGCTCCAACGACCGCTTGCACCGCATGGAAGAACGAGTCCGTCCGCGCTGACTGGCAGTCCGACCTCATCTGCCTGCACGGCTCCGCCAAACGGCGTTCCGACGGCCAGCGCCAACATATAAGAGAGAACAGCGGGCTGCAATCCGGTCGTATAACTGTTGATGAGAAAGAACAGTGGGTCTTTCGATAACAGACGGCTGCACAGTTCGATCAGCGGAAAAATCTTTTCTTCGATCTTCCATATTTCTCCTTTTGGGCCTCTGCCATAAGACGGCGGATCCATAATGATGCCATCATAACTATTTCCACGCCGGATCTCCCGCTCGACAAACTTCACGCAGTCGTCCACGAGATAGCGGATCGGCGCATCGGCCAGTCCCGATGCGGCCGCATTCTCTTTCGCCCAGGTAACCATGCCCTTGGAAGCGTCCACATGCGTCACAGCTGCTCCTGCTTTGGCACATGCCGCCGTCGCCCCTCCCGTGTAGGCGAACAGATTTAGAACTTTAACCGGACGACCGGCTCGCTGGATAACCCCTGACGTCCAGTCCCAGTTTACCGCCTGTTCCGGGAACAGTCCGGTATGTTTAAAACTAAAAGGTTTGAGATGGAAAACCAGTTCTTTATAAGAAATATCCCACTGTTCAGGCAGATCAAAAAATTCCCACTGACCGCCGCCTCGGCTGCTCCTGTGGTAATGGGCGTTCGCCTTTTTCCACTGCGGGACACACCGCGGCGTGTTCCAGATCACCTGCGGATCTGGACGCACCAGGATATAGTCCCCCCATCTCTCCAGTTTTTCCCCACCCGATGTATCGATCACTTCATACTCCTTCCAGCCATCAGCCAGCCACATAGTTTTCCTCTTTTCCGCGCTTCTTTGCTGCGCCTCACATAATTTATCGTATATTCTTTCTTCTCTCTTACTGCCTTTCTTCCGACGATCCGTCCGCTCGTTAAAGCAGCTTTTGTCCGCAATTCGGACAGAAATTCCCCTCTCCGGTCTTCTGTCCGCAGTTTGGACAGAAATTTGGTTTCGTTCCAGACGCCGCTGGCGCTACGGAAGACTGCCCGCCGTTTTGTCCCTGTGCCCCCATCGTTCCCATCTGCTGCATCGTTTCATTCATATTTTTCATCATCTGTCCCGCCACGTTCATTCCCATCATCATGCCCATCATATCCGACGCCACGCCGCCCCCGTTCATCGAACCGGAAGCCATGCCGTCTGTCATCGACACCTGCTGATATCGCCCGATGTCACCTATCATGCTCTGAGACGCCGTTTTCGTTACCATATCCTGGACTTCTTTCGGATAGTTAAAACTCATCACCTGAAAACCGGTAATCTCCATCCCCGTATCCGAGATCTCATACGAAAGATCCTTCCGTATCCCGGCAGCGATCAAAGACGCATTCGCCTGAAGGTTAAACATATCCTTCCCTTCTGTGGTGATCCACTTCATAAGCAGCTGGTCAATAAACGGGTTGATACGGTTGCGAAGATCCGAAACCCCATAGCTATTTTTGACGCCTGCCACATTTTCGATCAACGACGTATGATCCGAGACCCGGAACGTGTACGTCCCGTTGGCCCGGATCGGCATACCGCCCGGCAGCTGCGGTGTCGGAATGAGGATCGGGTTCTGCGTCCCCCATTTCATCAGAAACTCTTTCGTATTGACAAATAGAACCTCCGCCCGCATTCCACTGTTAAACCCAAACTTAATCCCTTTCAGTGTAGACAAAAAAGGGATGATCTCTGATTCAATGTCGTAATCCCCATCCTCGGTAAATACCCCGTCGATCTTACCGTTATACAAAAAGATAGCGTCCTGGCCCGGCCGGATGATCAAACGGCTTCCCTTTTTTATTTCGCGGTTCGTCCATTTCCAAAACACCATCTCCTCGTTCCATTCCTCCCATTCCACTACATTCGCAAACTGATTTGAAAACAACCCCATTTCGATCCATCCTTTCTGCTGTCTGGTCAGGTCAAAAAAGCATTAATCCCTGCCACCATTTCATTTACCAATTAAAAACGACCGCCTCCGCGGGAGTGGCTGTGCCCTCCTCGGCTTCCACCACCGCCGCTGCTACTGCTGCTGGATTTTTTCGTCCTCACATAAGTCGTATGAGTATAAATATCCCGACGCCCGATCACCCCGGAACGGGACTGATCCATATATGTCATCCCGTTTGTCGTCATCTTTCCCCCGATATTTCGCAAAAGTACGAGTATGACGATCAATCCAGCGGCAGCGCCGAGTAACAGATGAAATTGCCATGTCAGATAAAAGTAGGGCTGGCGCATCTCCAAATCCGTCTGTGAAAGAAACGTATCCATCATTTCCACATAGAGGGTAAGATCTTCTGGGTTGCCGCTTTGCTGGCGCTTTACATAGTCCTGGAGCGTCTTAGCCAGATTGTCAGCATCGGAATCATTTAGTTTTCTCTCCGCTGTTCCATAACCGAGCACATACAGGGAACGGTTTTGGGGACAAATGTTCAGCCACAAAACAACGGTGCTCTTATGGGCATCCAGGTTCAGACCACGTTCACTTACCGCCTCCGGCGCCGAGGGTTCACTTGCGCTCCACTCGTCAGAATTGATGAGGAATGCCACAACATTACAATCATATTCTTCCCGCATTGCCTGCATTTTTTGTTCAAAAGCGGCAATCTGCTCCCCGGTATAAACCGCGGCGTAGTCATTGACCGCACTCTCCCTTTTGATTTCTGCTCCAGGGGGCAAAGCCCCGGCAGATACCGGTTCTACCCGGAAAAACAATGCGCCAAACATGAAAAACAAAAAACATAACACCAAATCTTTGATCCGCTTTCTGCTCGTCATCCGATTCCACCCCCTAAACATAATACCGTGATCAGGCGCAGGACAAGGAACAAAAGTCCCCCCGTTCCCAAAAACCAAGCCACCACCTTCGCCTTACTTACCGGCGGCTTCCCCACGATCTTGCCCGTCTCCCCGTTCATCATAAACACATGTTCGCCGTTCTTATAATTATAATTGATCATCCAGACCGGCAACAGGGCGTAGTCCGCCTTCTTTTTCCGGACATGGTAATCCCGGCCCGTAATATTGGCCGTCGTATATTGTTTCATCGTCTGCCGGACATAAGTATCCATATAGTTACGCACCCTGTCGGATATACGCGGAAGAAGCTCTTCATCCGTATAATGATACCCCTCCGCCACATACCCCGGAAGGTACATGGCAGAAAAATCCTTCAAATCCTCAAAATGAAACGGCTCCAGTTTATCCATCGCAGCGTCATCCATGCGCTCGGAAGCGTCTGCCGGAATGCGGTCATAATCGAGATCGATCTTGCGCCACACTTTATAATGCTTCGTCGCCGTCACATTATAGTTTCCGCTGGAATAATGGGAAACCTTTGTACAGTCGGCACTCACCTCTCCCTGCCCCGCCACGTCAAACAGCCAGAACGGAACATAAATACCGACAACATCCGCGATCCGGTCTGCCGTCATAAAATCATTTGGCGTGATCCTTCCATGCCGACACCACTTTTTAAACCCTGCCACCGCTTCTTCTTTACTCACCCGAAACGGGATCACCTTCACCGGCGCCCGTTTCCCCTGCATCCGATCTGCCAGTATCATCGGAGAGCCGCAGAAACTACATTTCGCAGCCGTCGTATCCTCCGACACGGCGAGCTCTGCCCCGCAGTTTTCACAGTGGTACGATACGACCGAACCATCAAAACAATTGTCTGTCCTCTCCTCTGTGACCTCCCGGTAATCCCCGGTCAGCTCATCGACATTTTCCTCCGCCGCCTCCTGCTCATATGTACCTCCCTGCTGTTTTGCGTATTCCTGGATGTCGATGCGGTGGCCGCACGCATCGCACGCCAGCATCCCGGAACGGGAATCAAACATCATATTGGCCCCGCAGTTCGGGCATTTATATTGAACGATCATATTACCTCTCCTTATAGAAGTGAATCATTTTACCTTCAAAATCCTTTTGTGCACCATTTATCTCTATGCCGATGTTCATCAGCATATTCCCGCTGTAAATCCCCTCACGGTCACTCAGCCTGTATTCTGCTGCGGCATCTAGTCCTTTCGGCCAGATGCGCACGCCCCAGCTATTGATACGGTGCATGACCCGGACAAACGAAAGCAGCGCCTCCGACTGATCTTTGGCAACTACCATATAACAGTCATATGGTGTTTTCTCCGACGGTACAGCTATGCGGTAATAATCGCCGGCACGGATAAGGTCGTTATACGTATGGTACATGTTCGTCTGCTCTTTGATCTTTCCCTTTTCTTCTGCGGTCAGCTTTGTCACATCCAGTTCATAACCAAAAGTTCCACACAATGCCACCTGTCCACGCGTATCAAACGGCGTCGTCCGGTGGGTGGCATGATTCGGGCAGTCACTCACATGCGCGCCCATCGTGGATAGCGGATAAACCATCGCCGTACCGCGCTGGATCGACAGCCGCTCGATTGCGTCCGTATCGTCGGAACACCAGATCTGCGGACTGTAATACAGCATACCTGCATCAAACCTGCCGCCGCCGGAAGAACAGTTTTCGAATAATAATTCCGGAAAATCTGTCACAAGCCG
This sequence comes from uncultured Eubacterium sp., assembly GCA_910589665.1. Lineage (GTDB taxonomy): Bacteria > Bacillota > Clostridia > Lachnospirales > Lachnospiraceae > Eubacterium_F. Next base: position 16,123 of record CAJUTR010000013.1, read on the forward strand.
TTCCTGCATTTCGTAAACACCGAGCACATAACGGTGATATACCATGCCCTGCTCGTCTGACGCCGCCGTATGGCTCGCCACGTTTGTAAGGCTGCGGTTCATATCCCACTTTACATACTCGATCCCAGCCTCTTTGATCACCTGGCTGATCCGGCCATAAATCTCATCGCGGACTTCTTTTCTTCCTATATCTAATACATACTGGTTTCTCGAACGGCTGACTTCCCGGTCACGGTACTGTAAGATCCAGTCCGGATGCTCCCGGTAAAGATCAGAATCCGGATTTACCATCTCCGGCTCGACCCAGATCCCGAATTTAAGTCCCCTCTCCCTTACGCCGTCCGCCAGGCGCTTCACCCCGCCGGGCAGCTTTTCCTCATTGGCAAACCAGTCTCCGAGCGACGAATTATCGTCATTCCTCTTTCCAAACCATCCGTCATCCATCACGAGCATCTCTATTCCCAGGCCGGCCGCCTCCTCGGCAATGCTCCACAATTTCTCGGTATTGAAATTAAAATATGTAGCTTCCCAGTTATTGATCAAAATGGGGCGTTTCCTGTCACGGTACCTTCCCCGGATCAGATGCCCGCGGTACAGATCATGAAAATTCCTCGTCATCCCGCCAATCCCGTGCGAAGAATACACGAGAACGGCCTCTGGTGCCGTAAACGACTCCCCCGCTCCTAGTTTCCAGGAAAAATGATACGGGTGGATGCCCATGACCGCCCTTATATGGCCAAACTGGTTCTTTTCCACCTGTGCCAAAAAGTTTCCGGAATATACGAAATTGATCCCGTACACGCGTCCCGTTTCCTCCGTCGCTTCCGGCTCAAGCAATGCCATAAATGGATTTTCCTGATGAGAACTCACGCCGCGTATCGAACCGATACTCTGCTTTCCCTCCCCGACTTCCCGCCGGTATACGTTCCGTTCCCGTCCCCATGCGCCGTGAAGTGTGATCAGATCAAGTCCGCCGTCCGGAAGATCCAGACAAAGGGACATCACCCGCTTCAGACTGCGGCTTTTAACAGAATGATTTTCCACTACGACGGTGCGCGTGATCGCATCCTCCTCCTCAAATACCGAATAATACAATTTCAGCTCCAGCTCCAGGTCGGACTCCGCCAGAGAAAGCACAAGCGTTTCACAGTCATCGGAGAACGTAGAAGGCAAGCCGTCCAAGGCGGGTTTTCCCTTGAGCACCTCATACCCTTTGTACAAAAACTCCAGCGCTTCCTCGCCGCCGCCAGCATCTACCTCCAGGCACGGTTCGCGGAAATCCCCGTATCCGGGCATCCCGTATTCCCACAAAAAAGTATCGTGTAAATTTACCTTCTCCCGCTGGCTGTCGGCCGGAATGCTATTTTTCTGATCCGCGCCGAGCAGAGACATCATATTCCCCGCATCCAAATCAGTCATTTCGTTGCCGCCAATCGCCAATCTGTCCCCATAATACATATGTCCGGCATACCCATCCCCGCTCACTCCCAATACATAGGAGGAATGTCTCGTATCCAATTTAAATACACGATATGTCTCATTGATCTGTATCGCCATCGTATCTTCTCCTTCTCACCTTTTGACAAATATTTATTTTCTGTTTAACAAAAACGCCCCTCGCAACACGAGGGGCGTCTTTACGTGGGTTAGAGGATTCGAACCCCCGACCTTTTGGTCCGTAGCCAAACGCTCTATCCAGCTGAGCTAAACCCACATATTCATTCGCTTTTTAACACGCAAGACATATGTTATCATAAATGACTGTTTTTGTCAAGAGATTTTCTGAGATTGCGCAATATTTTCTTTTCCAGACGGCTGACCTGCACCTGGCTGATGCCAAGATGCTCTGCCACCTCACGCTGGGTTTTATCTTCAAAATAGCGCAGTTGTATCAATTTCCCCTCTGTCTCATCCAAAAGACAGAGCAACTGCTCCACGAGCATTCGGTTTAATAACTGCTCGTTCCAATCCGTTTTTTCCTGAATCCGCTCTTCGAGCGATACTTCTTTTCCGTCCGCAAAGCAGATGGGCTTATTGATGGATTCCACTTCCGCATTCGCTTCCAGGGCGATAACGATATCTTCCGGCGGAATTTCTGTCGCGGCCGCCAGTTCCTCGATCGACGGCTCCCTGTCCAGTTTCTGCGACAGCTGATCGGCTGCCCGCCGGATCTTCCAGCCGTTTTCCTTTATGCTCCTGCTGACCCGCACCATGCCGTCATCCCGCAGGAACCGCTTGATCTCACCACTGATGAGCGGAACCGCATAAGTGGAAAATTTGACATCAAAACTCATATCAAACTTGTCCACCGCCTTGATCAGGCCGATGGCTCCGATCTGACTCAGCTCCTCGCTGTCATACCCCCGTCCGGCATACCGGCCCACGATGCTGTACACCAGCCCCATATTATCCTTTATCACCTGGTCTCTCGCCGCTTTATCCCCTTTCCGTGCCATCCTGATCAATTCCATGGTTTCCATTGACAATCTCCATTCTAAGAAATATGGATCGCACTATATATGATTTTTTTCATGCGGATCCTCGTGCCCTTTCCGGGTTCCGATTCGACCTGAAGATCATCCATAAATGCTTCCATAAAAGCAAACCCCATTCCCGAGCGGTCGAGCTCCGGCTTAGAGGTATACAATGGTTCCATCGCTTTTTTTATGTCAGGAATCCCCTCTCCCTCATCCGTGATTTCGAGAAAAAGAGTATTTTCCTCGATCTTTCCCCGGATCGTTACCATTCCCTGCTGCTTTTCATATCCGTGTATGATCGCGTTAGTAACGGCTTCCGATACCGCCGTCTTAATATCTGAAAGTTCTTCCAGCGTCGGGTTCAGCTTTAGGACAAAAGCACTGACGGCCGCCCTGGCAAAGCTTTCATTTTCCGAAATACTTATGAACTCCAGCTTCATTTCATTATATGTACTCATTCTTTCCCTCATTTCTGCATTTATTAGACTTTCTGTACAATTTTATACAGGCCGGACATGGAAAAGATACGGTCGATACCGCTCCCCACACCGGTCACGAAAACATTTCCGCCAAAGTAATGTACTTTCCGATACCTTCCCATCACCATCCCAATGCCGGAACTATCCATAAACGTCAGTCCCGAAAAGTCAAAGACGACGTTTTTTACATTTCCTTTTTCGATCAGGACATCGATCGTTTTGCTGATCTGCGCAGCCGCATGGTGGTCCAGATCTTCGCTTATGTGTAAAACAACATTTGCTCCATTTCTCTCCAATGAAAAATTTTCCATAATGATCCCCATTTCTGCTATATAAATGTCAGGCACACAAAAAAAGGAGAACCGCAAAAGAAGCGGACACTCGGTTCCTCGTTCTTCTGTAGTTCTCCAACCATTTCTCTGTCATGATTTGCTTTTCGCGTTTTTGCATATAAGTGCACAGCACTTATTTATCCCAACTGGCGAATGCGGGTTCTAGCTTCTGCAGCTCTTCCCGTATTCTCGTCCACATCGAGCACCTTCTCATAATACTCTTTTGCCTTTTTCTTCTTTCCCCTCTGGTGGTAAACCCGGCCCATGAAATACAAAGCGTCCTGGTTTTCCGGCTCGATGGACAACACCTGATTGAGCAGTTTTTCCGCCTCGTCATACTTTGCGGAGTTGAACGCAGCCCTTCCATCTTCAAACAGCTTCTTTACATCTTCAGCCGTCAGCTTCTTCGAGACAAGTTTAAATAGCGCCTTCAAATCCTCCGTCTCAAAATCCGCTTCCTTGTATCCACTTACTGTGGTCGCCGCCAGCATCAGGTCGCCGTCCGTATAGTATTTCAGGGCAAGCAGAAGATCCTCGTTCCTCTTGAACTTCTCTGTGTTTTGTTTCTGTTCCTTGTCGAGGCTCGCCTGCAGCTTGTCCGCCTTTTCTTTCAGGGAATCGCGTTCCTTCTCCAAGGAAGAAATCTCTGCTTCTTTTACCGAAAGTACCTGATTGTTCTCGGATATACTAGCCGAATTGCTGCCACTGCTCTTTTCCTGGAGCGTCGGCCGTATGAGAACAAAACTGACAACGAGTCCGATGATGATGCCGATGATCACATTGACAGCCGGCATCCAGTGACGTTTTTCTTCCTTATAAGAACCTACGGGCTGGACATTGGCAAGCGGATCTTTTTTCACCTGCTGTTTATAAGCCCTCGCCGCGCTTTCCCTCGTTTTCTCCGTACTGTTGAACGTATCGCCGATCTCCTGCATATACCGGAGCGTGGTCGTATTGTTAAAATCAATCTTCCTCGCACGTTTCAGGCATTTGGCCGCCTTTGCGAACTCTTTGTTCTTCATATACAACAGTGCCAAAAGCTGATGCGCCCGAATAAATTTGGGATTCAGGCTGACCACTTTCTTCAGCTGGATTACAGCCAGGTCCTCATTCCCGCCCTTCGCTGCCGCCAGCGCCGAATTATACTTCTTGATGGTCTGGTTTACCGCATCTAACGCCGTCTGATTCTTTCTTATGATATCTATATAACGTCCGGCGCGGTTATTTTCCGGCTGGAAAAACCGACTCAGCACCCATTCGCTCAGTGCGGCCACCGTTTCTCCCATCTCGTTATAGATCAACCCAAGCAGATTTCTAGCATTGGTATTGTATTTATTGAACTGAAGGCTTTTGCGTAAAACCAGGACCGCTCCGGACAGATCACGGACATGTGCCTTCTCCAGTGCCATGTTATAGTACGCGTTGGAAATCCTGCGCACATAGTGGACAACCTCTAAATCCTGTCCACAAAAATCACATGTACCCATTTCATCGCTTATCTTTGCGTCACATCTTGGACATCTCATTCCCGTTCCTCCAACTATTTACTCACACACGCCTACAGAGAAACCGTCGCCCGTGCATCTGCGATAAGCTCTCTTACAATATCGGTCACATCGGTTAAATTATTGTTATTTACCACGTCCTCTACCTGTTCCACATCCGGACTTGGCTCGTACTTTTCCAGTTCTTCTTCAAAATTGATCATTTTTGCCTCCTTTTTTATCCCTATGGAACATGATACCTACTTTCCAGAAAAATTGCAAGGGGGAAACCGGATTTTAAACAATAATTTTCGCAATATCTGACAAATTTCCACTATGCAAGCTGAGACAGCCGTTCTTTGACCTGCGCCATCATGCCCTCATATTTTTCAAGTTTCGCCTTCTCCTCCTCGATCTTGCTGGCAGGAGCTTTGTTTACAAAGTTCGGATTGCCGAGCATCCCCTGGGAACGCTTCAACTCTCCGGCAAGGCGTTTTTCTTCTTTTCTCAACCGCTCGATCTCTTTTGCCACATCGACAAGTTCAGCAAACGGCATGTAGATCGTTCCCTTGTCGATCACAACCGATACGGCATCCTGCTCAATGCCGGCCTTATCCTCCTGGATCACCACCTCACTGGCAAACCCAAGCGTCGCGAAAAATACACGGTTTTTCTCAAACATTTCCCGTACCGACGCATCCGCTGTCACTACGATGACTTTTGCCTTCTTGCTCGGAGGAACGTTCATCTCCCCACGCACGTTACGGATACCCTTTACCGCTTCTTTGATGCGCTCCACGGCTTCCATATCAGCGTCAAACTCATCTGACTCACCAGACAAAACACCATTCCCATCTCCGGTCGGCCAATTCGAAACCATGATAGACACGTCCTCATCTTCCATCAGCGTACAGTAGATCTCCTCCGTGATAAACGGCATGTACGGATGGAGTAGCTTGAGTGCATCGATCAGCACTGTTTTCAGCGTATACAGTGCGGCTGCCTTCGTCTCGTCCGCTTCATTGTACAGGCGCGGTTTTACCATTTCGATATACCAGTCGCAGAACTCCTCCCAGATGAAATCGTAAATCTTTTGCACGGCGATACCGAGGTCAAAACTCTCCATCAATGCGGTCACATCCTTTGCCAGGCGTCTGCATTTGGCGAGGATCCATTTATCTGCCTGCGTAAACTGGGACGGGTCCGGCTCTTCGTGGGCGAGTTCTTCATTCTGATCAAAATTCATCATGATAAACCGGGACGCGTTCCATACTTTGTTAGCAAAATTCCGGCTCGCCTCGACGCGCTCCCAGTAAAAACGCATATCGTTCCCCGGCGCATTCCCGGTAACGAGCGTCAGACGCAGCGCGTCCGCGCCATATTTGTCGATCACTTCGAGAGGATCGATTCCATTTCCCAGCGATTTACTCATCTTGCGTCCCTGGGAATCCCTGACAAGTCCGTGGATCAGCACCGTATCAAACGGTACTTTTCCAGTATGCTCAATCCCGCTGAACATCATGCGCATGACCCAGAACGGAATGATGTCATATCCGGTCACGAGCGTACTCGTCGGATAGAAATAATTCATCTCCTCGGTGTCCTCCGGCCAACCGAGCGTGGAAAACGGCCAGAGTGCTGAACTGAACCACGTATCGAGCGTGTCGGGATCCTGGCGCATTTTTTTACCGCATTTCGGGCAGACTGCTTGGTGTTCTTTCGTTACGACCAGCTCCCCGCACTCATTACAGTAAAAAGCCGGGATCTGATGCCCCCACCAGAGCTGGCGGGAAATACACCAGTCGCGTATATTCTCCAGCCAGTGGTAATAAATCTTCTTAAAATGATCTGGTACAAAATTTGTTTCTCCTTTTTTTACCGCCTCGATCGCCGGACCTGCGAGCGGTTTCATTTTGACAAACCACTGCTTGCTCACCTTTGGCTCGACAGTCGTACCACACCGGTAGCAGGTTCCTACGTTGTGGTCGTGGTCTTCCACTTTTACGAGCGCGCCCTCTGCCTCCAGATCTTCTACAATGGCTTTTCTTGCCTCATAGCGGTCCATACCCGCGTATTTCTCGTAATCCTCTACTATCTTTGCATCATCCGTCATAACATTGATGACTGGGAGGTTATGGCGGAGACCTACCTCGAAGTCATTCGGGTCGTGCGCCGGTGTGATCTTTACCACGCCGGTTCCAAATTCCATGTCAACATATTCATCAGCGATCAGAGGGATCTCCCTGTGTACGATCGGCAGCACGAGCTTTTTCCCGATCAGATCCCGGTATCGTTCATCTTTCGGATTTACCGCTACGGCCGTATCTCCGAGAAGCGTTTCCGGCCTCGTCGTCGCCAGATTGATCTCACCGCTCCCGTCGGCAAACGGATAACTCAGATGCCAGAAATGCCCTTTCTGGTCTTCATACTCCACCTCGGCGTCGGAAATCGACGTGCGGCAGTGCGGGCACCAGTTGATGATGCGCTCGCCACGGTAAATAAGCCCTTTGTCATATAACTTGACAAACACCTCTTTGACCGCCCGGTTGCAGCCCTCGTCCATCGTAAAACGCTCCCTCTCCCAGTCACAGGAGGATCCCATTTTCTTCAGCTGGGATACGATACGGCCGCCGTACTGCTTCTTCCAGTCCCACGCCCGTTCGAGAAACTTTTCCCGGCCGATCTGCTCTTTCGTCAGCCCTTCCTCCCTCATCGCTTCTACGATCTTTGCCTCAGTCGCGATCGACGCATGGTCGGTTCCCGGAAGCCAGAGTGCTTCATACCCCTGCATCCGCTTAAACCGAATAAGGATATCCTGAAGCGTATTATCCAGCGCGTGCCCCATGTGAAGCTGCCCCGTTATATTCGGCGGCGGGATCACGATCGTATATGGTTTTTTATCCGGATTTACCTCCGCGTGAAAGTAATGCCGGCTGACCCACTTCGTATAGAGCCGGTCTTCGATGTCTTTAGGATCATAATTTTTTCCAAGTTCTTTTTTCATTTTTTCCTCCATTCCGCCGCGCTAGCGGCACGTTCTAATTTCCTCATCGTTCTCACTGTCTTCGGGCCTTTTATCATCACGCCTGCCTTTTTCATCAAAAAAGCCCCGGGCTGGTATAACCCGAAGCGTTTATCTTACATATGCCGGTACGGTACCACCCCATAAGGGCGAACTTCTGTCGCGGTACCACCTTATTTCAAATAAAGGAACTCTTTTCATACAGATTCCTTTATTCCTCATTATGCCGGTAACGGGGCAAACCGTCATTTCCTACTAAGCTTCCACCCGTCTTCCATCTTCTGCGGCGGGACATCGTTCCGTTCAGAAATACAACTCCGAAGCTACTTCCACCACACACTTCCCAGATGTCTTTCAGCCGGTGAACATCCTCTCTGCCGGGGTTCCATGATGTACTCCTCTTCCTCATCGTCTTTTCATTTATAGTAAACATCTTAAACAAAGTATCGCAGTTTGTCAAGAAAAAAGTTTTCTTCATACCTCAGATCGACATACTGGTTCGATGGCAAGAACATCATAAACGAAACATCCGTTTAAAAATCAATGGAAATCTTACGTATTTCTTAACACAAGAAAATAAAAATATGTTAAAATGATATAGGAATTGGCTTTTCGAAAATAAAATAAATCGGACAATAAGAAAGGATTGCTTACTATGAAGCCATTATTTTATATCCGCCTCTACGGCGGAGTTATGATAAAAAATTTAAAAGTCTTCGTCCGCTGGGGACTTTTTTCTATCTTTATCGGTCTGTTCGTTGGCGCTTTCAGCACGCTGTTTGCGTTCTGCCTGCGCCAGGTGACGGGATTCCGCACCGAGAATCCCTGGTTGATCTTGTTCCTGCCGGCCGCCGGTATCATCATTGTTTTCTTATACCGGGTCCTCCACTACAAAAATGACAAAGGGACGAATCTCGTACTGTCTACGCTCCATGCCAAATCCGAGATCCCTTTTAAAACAGCGCCGCTCATTTTCGTTGCCACGATCGTGACCCACCTGTTTGGCGGCAGTGCCGGTCGAGAAGGCGCAGCACTGCAGCTCGGCGGGAGCCTCGGACAGCAGTTGGGGAGATTGTTCCGGTTTGACGAAAAAGACCAGCGCGTGGTTATCATGTGCGGCATGAGCGCGGCCTTTTCCGCCATTTTCGGCACGCCGATCGCCGCTGCTATCTTTTCTTTGGAAGTCGGCAGTATCGGCATCATGTACTATGCCGCGCTCGTTCCGTGCGTGTTTTCCTCACTCACGGCCTCGCAGGTTGCCGTCCATATGGGGATCGGTCCCGACGTATTCCATCTGACGGATATTCCATCGTTTCATGTCATACCGGGGTTGAAGGTCATTTTACTGGCGCTGTTATGCGCGGCGCTGAGCGTTTTGTTCTGTATTTCGCTGCACTCTCTCGGCGATCTTTATCGCAAACATTTGAAAAATCCATATGTGCGTATCCTGTTTTCGAGCGCAGTCATCATAGGCCTCACGGTACTTCTCCAGACCGATGACTACATGGGTGCCGGCGTTCCGGTCATAGAACGCGCCATCGAGGGCACGGTATCTCCACCCGCCTTTTTCTGGAAGATCATCTTTACCGCGCTGACGCTGGAAGCCGGTTTCAAAGGCGGAGAAATCGTCCCATCCTTTTTCGTCGGCGCCACGTTCGGATGCCTGTTCGGACAGCTTCTCGGCCTCTCGCCCTCCCTCTGCGCAGCTGTCGGCATGATGGCGGTATTCTGCGGCGTGACAAACTGCCCCATCACGTCCATGCTCATTTCCTTTGAGCTGTTCGGTTATGAGGCAGTTCCTTATTTTTTACTCGGTAACAGCATCAGCTATCTGATGTCAGGTTATTATGGACTCTATCACGACCAGACGATCGTGTACTCCAAATATAAGACCGAATTTATAAACCGGCGTGCCAGAGAATAAGGGGAGAGGGATTCTGATAAAACTTTATCTTCTGTACTCTGCTTCTAAAGGAGCCATGACCTCTGGATTCTGTTTAACCCAGGCCATAGCGCAGCTGCATAGAACGGATGTCAAACGGTCATCGATAACGCCCTTCTCCCCATTCTCCTTTAGAAGCGTTACTAGAACGTCTGCCGTTTTCAAATCCTCTTCGTTAAATCCATTGCCCAATGTAAGATATTTCAAAAAGGCGTCTAACATTTTTTGAAAATCCTCGTCCCAGTTCATACAGCCATTGTCTAAATTCATACTGCACTCTGCCAGCTATCCAGATCATTTCTCCCTGTGCAGTCTGCGCTGTTCCAGATGACGGCACAAGATCATCCCATAACATCTGGAACGCTTTACCCTCATCCTCCTCATCCGGAACATTGATGAGCGAAACGCCGTCATGGATCATTTTCTCTTTGGATTCTTTTTCATTTTCAGCCATTATCTTTTCCTCCATACTCCAATGTATTGCTGTGCTTAGTTTATCACATCCACATAGCATCTGCAAGATACCACACACTTTTTGATAGGCATTACGCTTTCTTTCATACGTATTTCTCAATACGGTTCCCATAAAAAGCCGCAGATTCATTCTCGGCTAGCGTCCTCGCATAGATCCGATCAGCAGTAACGATATGTCCATCCACCGATAACCCTTTTGAAAAAAGAAGCTCGATCAGCTTGTTAGCCGCCTCCGTACAATAGCCGGTCTTGCGATATGGCTTTGAGATATAAACTTCCAGCTCATGATGACGTTCCCTGTGAACCCCTGCACAGCCGATAAATTCCTGTGGATTTTCTTTGGTGAATAAGGAATAATAACACTCTTCCAATTCGGATCGTTCAAAGTAGTTTTCAAAGCTTTTTAAATATTTTTCCGAATAATCCACTCCGCAAAAAGAACGAAAATCTCCCTCTTTTGCAAGCATGTTCAAAAATGGTTCATTGTCCCGGCCATTGATACCGGGAACCAGCCACAGTCGATCTGTTTCCATCGTCTCACCTGTATTCATAAAACGTTCTCCTCGTTTTGGGTATTGCGTCCCCTTCATTTCTCTACAAAAAGAAAAACTCCGAAAAATCGGAGTTTTTCATATGCTGGTAACCGGAATCGAACCGGTACGGGTGTCACCACCCACAGGATTTTAAGTCCTGGGCGTCTGCCAGTTCCGCCACACCAGCAAATAAAATCGTGTCTGCCGCAATACATCACCTGCACGCAGCAAGCGACCCAGGAGGGACTCGAACCCTTGACCTCTGCCGTGACAGGGCAGCGCTCTAACCAACTGAGCTACTGGGCCAAATCAAAATGGACCCTCGGGGACTCGAACCCCGGACCGTCCGGTTATGAGCCGGATGCTCTAACCAACTGAGCTAAAGGTCCTCAAATGACTCCTACGGGAATCGAACCCGTGTTACCGCCGTGAAAGGGCGATGTCTTAACCGCTTGACCAAGGAGCCATTGTCTTTTGCATACGCAAAAGCCATTAGAAATCCAATTGCCACAAAAATGTCTTTGTTGCAACAAGAATTATATTATCACAATTTTTCTCATTTTACAAGTCATATTTTAAAAAAATTCATTTTTTAAATGCTAGTCTTCACTTCTAAAAAAAGCATCGACACTTTCTTTGATCACAGCCGGATCCAAATGCTTTAACAAATACCCAGCTGGTTTTAATGCCTTCACCTTTTTTACACTCTCCGGATCGTTTCTTCCCGTCAGGAAAATAACGGGAATATCCGCAAATTCCTGATCGGAGCGAAGCATCTCGAGCGTCTGCCTTCCATCACAGACCGGCATTTCATAATCCAAAAGGATCAGGTCCGGCTTGTTAAAGGCAATGTTCCGAATCGCAGAAAGACTCGACTCCGCCAGCGTGACATCATAGTCCTCCGTCAACAGATCACTCATATGTTGGCGCATGGTCATTGAATCATCCACAACTAATACATGCGGTTTTTCATTTGCGGTTTTCTGCTTTTCCAAATATTCCTTCACTTCGTCCATCGCGTTTTCTGCCTCAATCTGTATTCCGATGCCGCTCTCGAGCAGACGGGCCGCGTCCGAGCAATAGGCAAAATAACCAGCGCCAGTGTCAAACAGCAGGCTGATATTCGGCTGATCTTTTTCATAAACCTTTTGAAACTGCTCAAAGCTCAAAAGATTTTCCGATTTCAGTTCAAATTCATCTTCGGTCGGGAACTGTTCCATCACACGCTTCACAAACTGCCTGGCCGTATACCTGGTAGCGTGCAGGAGCATATTGTCCAATTTATTTGTTTTGATGCCCATGATCTTCCCGACCGTATTGATCAGAAGTTTTTCCTCGAACACCAAAAAGTACTCCTGTTTCTTTTCATTGCGCTTTGTCCCATAGATCAGACGGTAGTATATGCCGTTTCCGAACTTCTCTCCGTTATACGCATCGCTGATCAGATGTGACTCCATCTGAAACATATCAAACAAAAGCTGGGTAATGACTTTTTTTACCGCCTCTAAATGTTCACTGGGCAGAAGGTTCATCTGCTTTTTCGTGCGTTTTCCCGTGATGGCAACATCTTCGGTCAGCGTATGCCCGATCAGCCAGCCGGCACAAACGCCCAGAAAATGCTGCACCGAATCCGGGGAGTATTCCGATTCTTCCAGCTCCTTCTCCAGAGCAGGAAGCGTATTCTCGCGAAATCCCTTATGTAATCGCCTGTGCTGCTCCAGATCCTCATAATCAATAGAAGCCATATATTCTTCTTCATCCGAAAAATGATTGGCCGCGTGCTGTTTAAAAAATTTGATCCCCTCCCGGCACGCCCACTGGCGGGTCGCCTCTTCCTGTTGAAATAAAAGAAGTTTGTTTATGATCCTGAAAAGCTTTCTGTGCTCTTTATCTATCGTTTCAACACCGATATCGAACTCATCCTTCCATACAAACTGGTTATCCATTTCAAGTCCTCCTGCTACTATAGTCGTATCTATGATATTTTAAATAAATGTGCCTTTAGTATACCATAAAATAGCAGCATTGACAATCATTCTTTTACAACATTTCGTCCAATCTGTCCCAAAATTCCTCCAGTGCCAGGTTGTTTTCGTGCATATAAGCAGCCGCCTTTTTACCGACATAGCGGAAGTGCCACGGCTCATGACGGATTCCCGTGATTTTTTCCTTTTCCTCGGGATACCTCAGAACAAAACCATAGCGCCAGCTGTTCTTGCACAGCCACTTATTTCCGGGTTCTTCCTTCTGCGACTGGTCCATCTGCATATTTTCCGAACAGAGGATGTCGAGCGCCAAACCTGTCTCGTGTTCGCTGTGACCGGCCGGCATCGTCTCCTTATATGTTTCCGCAAGCGCCCTTTTACGAGTCATTCCCTGATCCATCAGCCGGCGCACATCCTCATCCACGAGTTTCTGTTGTTTTTCCCTGCTGCGCCAGACCGAGGCGATCCAGTACTGATACCCCTCATCCGATGCCGCGGCCAGCATATCTACGAGAGAACGGTACATCCGTTCTGACGCCTGCAGCCTTCCTCCACAGATCGAACGCAGGGACGGATCATAATCCTTGCCCAGCTTATGGTCCGCATTGACGAGGACCAGAACCTCTTTATTTTCCTCATATATATTCTGTGCTTTCTTCTCCCGTTTCTTCCCATTCTCCACCTGATCGTTTACATTTTTCGTCTTTCCTTCATCCTCTGGACAGTCATCCGCAGCCACCACCCCGTCCCCGACCCGGTATTCCATTTCCCCATACACTTTACCGCCCGGCAGGATAAAAAACATCCCAGTCAAGATGATCCCCTCCAGACAGATAATTCCTGCTGCCACCAAGAGCCATTTCCTTACTTTCATAACAGTTCCTCCTTATCACATTTTTGTTCTTCTGTGATAAGTATAACTGTCCCTTGTAACAAACCGCCTTCATAACCGTATCAAAACTGTATCATTTTCTCCATCGGGAGACCAAACCGGTATACGGAGCCGGACTCACCAAATAACTCTTGTTTGATCAAATTGATCGGATACTTTCCATCAAACTCCATCACCCACACAGACCCGGAATGCACCCACGACGCGTACGGAACATCTTGGAACACGGCTGCGTCATAATAATCATTTACGCTGCCCCCTTCCCAACCACCATAACCCAGTTCCGCCTCGTCCACGCTGTATGAACGCGTACTACCGCTCGATTTCCCGTAAGCATCCTGCACGATAGGATCTCCCTTTTCTCCCTCCGCCTTCTGCCAGTACTCGACATAGTAAATTTTATGGTATTCCTCATCCAGATAAACCGTCATACTCTTTTTCGCTCGCTCAAAGACAAGCTTCCAACAGCTGATCCCTTTCATTCCACTGGCATCACCAGATGCGTAGATCGTATAGCGCTCGCAGCGGGTAAGGTTTTTGGCCCTCGGTTTGTACTGCTCCTGCAATAAACCCAGTTTAAATAACTCTTTCATTTCCTTCCTGACAATCTTCGCAAACTGGCTCTTATCCATCGTAAGTTCCAGCTCGTCCGTGCGCACGGCAGATAGCATCGCATTCTCGTTCCATACTTTGGCGATCGCATACAATTTTCCCATAAAACAATCATACGATGTTTCATACGTACTCATATTTATGTCCGTAAATTCCGCCTGATCGAGCGTCTGGTCGTCATACAGCCGGCTGTAATACTCCGGAAACCACATCGCCGCGGCAAACAGAACGATTACGCCGGCCACGCCGAATGCCGTATACCATTTCATCTGCCATCACCTTCCCCTTTCTGTTTCCTGCCATGCCGGAAATAAAATATAAATACTCGTCCCCTCGCCCTCTGTGCTCTCGATCCGCCACTCTGCCCGATGGATGGAGATGATCTTCTGGCAAAGCGCCATACCGATCCCGGCGCCGCCTTCCTTTCTCGCACGCGACTTATCGATCATATAAAACGGCTCCGTTATTTTTTGTATCTCCGCCTCCGGCATCCCGCAGCCGTTATCCCGCAGAACAAACTGGTAACCATCCTCCTGCGTTTTCCCTGACAGAAAGACCTCCCCTCCATTTCCGCACGCTTTCCTCGCATTATCAATAAGATTGGAAAATAGAGACAATAAAAGATCCATATCTCCCGTGATCACACCCGGTTCCACCTCATCTGACATCGTGATATCTTTTTGCTCCAGAACAGCTTCCGTCATCGCCTTGATCTGTCTGATAAGCTGGCTAACTTCGATCGGCACGAATACGGTTTCCTGTTGATCGACATAAGACATCTCTAACATTTTCAACGACAGACGCTCTAACCGCCGTCCCTGATGGACGATATAATTTGCGCAGCGGCTCCTCTCCTCTTCATTCAGCGTTCTTGCCCTCAAAATATCCGCATATCCGATAATAGAAGTCAGCGGCGTTTTCAACTCATGGGAAAATGCCGACGTAAATTCCTCCTGCCTCCTCGCCTCTTCCTCTAACCGTCCGATACTCTCCTCCAACTGATCCGCCATTCGGTTGAAATCCCGGCTGAGCATGGTCACCTCATCATTCCCTCTTTCCCTGACCCGTTTTTTATAATTTCCCTCCGCAAAAAGTCTCGCCGCCTGTGACAATTTACGGATCGGCCGCGCAAAGTGCAGGGAAAACAGCAGGATCACAACAGCAAAAATGGCTGAAATGACGGCGAGTAATACCCGGTACCGCTCATACAGCCGATCCCTGTCCCGATAAACATAGTCGATATTCCGGTGGATTTCCAAAATATAATTGCCCGCTGAGCTATTGATCTCACAAAGAGATTCCAGATAATGATGGCCGTTCCAGACCGTGATCTGCCAAATGCCGCCATGTCCTTCCCGGTCCTTGCCGATCAACACGCTTTCATATGAATCGTCCTGATAGATCACTTTATGATCCTCATTATAAATGACAATGCCTTCCTGACCTCCGTACAAATTCTGCTGTATCGAGCGGACGATCCCCGCTGCCGCCTGATCCACCGCCTGATAATCTTTTGGCAGTCCCTGCAGGGACGCCAGCATCGCGTACTGGAAAATCTTCATCTCTTCTATATTCTGTCCCGTTTCCCGGTTCATCGTCATTTCAAACGCTGTAAATACTAACATATTCCCGAGAACCATAAACGATACGATCAGCACACACATCGTCGTAATAAATTGTTTGGCAAATATCCTCATACGAACCTCAATTCTAGATGGAAAAGCGATAACCCACTTTGTACACCGCCTGGATCTGCCTTTCCAATCCCGCCTTTTTGCGCAGCCGCTGGACGTGTAGGTCCACAGTCCTACTGTCCCCCATATAGGAACTTTCCCATACCTGTTCGTAGATCACTTCCCGGTAGAGCGCCACACCGGGATTCCGCACAAAAAGCAGGAGCAGATCAAATTCTTTATACGTAAGGCGCAGCGGAACGCCGTTTTTTGTCACACTCCGGGACACGATATCGATATGCAGATCGAGCACATCCATATTTGTTTCCGTCTTCCCATAACGCCGGAGAACACTCTCCACTCGCGCTAGAAGTTCCATCACGTCAAACGGCTTCGTCACATAATCATCCGCTCCTGCGCGCAGTCCCTTTACTTTGTCCTCTGTCTTCCCCTTTGCCGTCAAAAAGATCACGGGAAGCTCCATACATTTTGCATAGTCCAAAAGTTCATATCCGTCCACTTTCGGCAGCATAATATCAAGCAGGCACAAATCAAAGTGCTCTCTCTGTATCCGATCTGCCCCTTCTTCCCCGTCGTAACATACCTGGGTATGATACCCCGCATTTTTTAGACTCATTCGTATCAACTCAGCAATCGGCTCCTCATCCTCCACGATCAGTATCCGGTTCATATCCCTCTGTCACTCCTTCCCCGCCCAGTGTCCTCCGCCATTTTCAGGATTACCCTATCCCGGACGCTTCATCCTTTTGACAGTCTAACACCACTTTGTATCATAATTGCATACTATGCCCTTTTTCTTATTTATAAAATCCCCACTTTCCTAAGGAGGAATTCCGCGTTTGTCGTCTTTGAAATCCCTTCCTTGATACAATAATCAAAAAACATTTCATCGTCACGGTATTCCTCATAAAAACTATAATTGATGATCCCCTGTTCATCTCCGAGCCGGCAGATCTCGAGATCGTGCGTCGTGATCATACCGCACGCGTCCAGGCTGCGCAGCTTTTTGATAACCCCCTCTGCTCCCTGTAACCGGTCAGTGGAATTCGTACCGCGAAAGATCTCATCGATCAAAAACAATAAATTGTCTGTTTCCTTCGCCGCATCAATGATCCTGCGTATGCGCAGCAGTTCAGAATAAAACGTGGAAATCCCTTCCGTTGTCCGGTCCGCGATCCTCATGGAAGTCAGTATCCGCATCTGCGGGCAGCACATCCACTCAGCACATACATAACTTCCTGCACCCGCCAGTACGACATTGATCCCGACTGTCCGCATAAACGTACTCTTGCCCGACATATTCGATCCGGAAATCATAACGATCGCATCCTGCATTTGAAAATCATTACAAACCCTCTCCTCATTCCGGAGCAATGGATGACCGATCTTTTGTGCCTCTATCTTTCTTTCACTTCCGGAAACGACAGGCAGGCAGACCGTACTACAGTTCCATGCCAGGCCGGCAAAACTCATGAGGCTTTCGGTCTCTCCGAGCAGCGTAAACCACTGCTGAACCTGTTCCCCGTATTCATATTTCCATTGCTGAAAATCAAATGCGTTTTTAAAACTCCACAAAAACAGTCCATCCAGTACAAATCTTGAAACTGGATGAACCGTATATCTCATATGCGACGAAATGCGTGACAACCGCCTGATCCCCTCAGATGCCTCCGACAGCCGCGACTGGATCATGCACAACCGCTCCGAATGAAACACCCGGCTTTCCCATTGATGGATGATCTCTGCATACGGAGCAATTTTCCTCGCACTCGTCCTCGTATAAGCCAAATACTTCTTTATGTGATAATCTCCGAGCATTCCAAGCGCAAGTTGCAAAAGGAGCAGCATACACAAAAAAGAAAATGCGGCATTGCTTTTCGTATAACAAAAAAGTGCGATCGAGACGCCGGTCACAGTGCGAAGCAGGTTCACGATATGATCTGCGTACCAGAACGGTAAAAATCTGCTTGGATTGTTTAATTCCGCTACAAGCTCCGGAAAACGACGGTCCAACCCGATTTGGGAAAAATAGTACTCTAGGCGGGCCGCCCATTCGTAATCAGACTGGAGCTCTTCCACCGCCTCCTGCCGCCTCCGGATCTCCTCGTCCGTAAAAGCCGGATGAAGCAGATCACTGGCAAACTGTTCCCTCCCGAAATAGGTATGTGTGCGGTTCAGGAACTGGAACAGCGAATGCGATCCCACAATATCCAGATCCACGGCATACCCATGTTCATCGTCCACATACTCTTCTCCGCTATCGGAAAATCCCGTCCACTCTCCCGCCAGACGCTTTTCATCCATTTTCGCGATCTCACACAATCCTGCCCTTTCCTTCATCTGCCGGAGGATATCCTCATGCCACAAACTGGCAGCCGCAAACAGTATAAAACTGATGCCTGCTGCCAGCCCGCTTAAGACGGAATGGGAAACGAACCAAAACAGGAAGATCAAAGATACACAGGCAAAAAACAGTACCAGTTTCAGTACTCCCATGATATTTGATTTCCGGTTCCACTCCTCGTATTCCATTTCGTATCGCTCAATCAACTCTCTATATTTTTGTTCCATTTACTCTCCCATTCACTTAATATTGCTTCACAGCTATCGACATCCACCTCGTTGACCGCTTCCTTCAGCCGGTCAAACAGTTCCTTCTGCCAGCCGTCATACCCGTATCCTCCCATTTCCTCTATGACATCTTCCATCAGATCCATATCTAGATCTTCTGCGGCCGCTTTCATATCCTCCAGACACTCCCGCAGCACATCGTCTGGTATGCCGGACTTCTCTTCCCCACCCTCTTCCTCTTCACAGCAGTATGGCTGGAGTAATTCCATATATCCCTTATACTGCTCGAGCATTTCATCGGTCTTTTCATGTATCAGTTCGGCGTTTCTAGCATTTCCCGCCATCTCCAACGCCGCCGCTTTCTCCGATAATGAAATAGCGCCGATCTGTTTCGAAGCGCTCTTAAGCGCATGGACCTCAATCGTATAACCCGTCCAGTCTTCATCCATTTCCAGTGATTTTATAAATTCTACTTTTTTTTCTATCACGCGGTAATATTCTTTCACTACCGCCCAAAAAAGCTTCTCATTGCCGAGAATCTGAAGCGCATAAGCGACATCAAGATCTCCGATGACGATCTCCTTATTTTCTGCCGGAGGATCGGACATATTCTGTGTTCCGTGAACCCGTTCGATCTTCTCCGGCGGAAGCCATTGCTTTACTTTCGCGATAAGAAGGCGGAGTTCGATCGGTTTTGCGACAAAGTCATTCATTCCCTCACGGCAGAACATCTCCCGCGTACCGTCAACGGCATTTGCCGTCAGGGCAATGATCGGAACATCATCGTACTCCTTATGAAACCGCCGTATGATGTGCGTCGTCTCCACGCCGTCAACTTCCGGCATCATATGATCCATAAATACGATATCGTAATGATGGACGGAAATCTTCTCGATGGCTTCTTTTCCGCTTAAAGCCGTGTCAATCTTCATTTTCAGCGGCTCCAGGAGCCCTTCCGCCACAGTCAGGTTCACGGCATTGTCATCCACGATCAGGATTTCGGCCTCGGGCGCGATAAATTCAAAATCCTGTTCGCTCGAATCGTCGTCTAAATGCAGCTCCTGCTGATTGAAGATCATCGAAAGATTTAGTACAAATACCGGCTTCTTCACTACTAGCAGATTCGGTATATCATACTGGATATTGCTCTTGAAATCAATGAGGAGGATGGCGGTAATATCCGGATTATTTCTTATAAACTCCTCCATTGGGAGTGTAAACATCGACTGCTCAAAAAAACAGAACAGCCGCTTATCCTTTGGCAGCGTAAACAATTCAACGCCTGAGTGCATGGCTTTGTACTCCACGCCAAGCGCCCTGACATCGTCCCCTAAATGACTGGCCACATACGGATTGGAAATGAGTCCCGCCGCCAGGATCGAATCGCTTTCTTTTACATGGATACTCGGCGTCGGGTCACAAATCTTCTGCGGAAGACGGAACGAAAACCTGCTTCCTTTTTCGTATTCGCTCTCGACCCAGATCTCACCATCCATCAGCGCAAGAAGCTGTTTGGAAATCGCCAGTCCGAGACCTGTCCCTTCGATATTCCGGTTTCGCTTACTATCCACCTGGGAAAAAGACTGAAACAGCTTGCCAAGATCCTGCTGCTTAATTCCAATCCCAGTATCCTCAACGGAAATAAGAAGTTCAACGACCTCATCCACGAGAGGCTTCGCTTCCATCTTCAGCACGATCTGGCCAGAACTTGTAAATTTTGCCGCATTGTTGGCGAGATTTAGAATGATCTGTTTGATGCGGATGCTGTCCCCCACTAATTTATAAGGCAGCTCCGGTGAAATATCCAAGATCAGTTCTACCTCTTTTCCATCCAGCCTTGTCATGATGATATTCGACACGTCATGAACGACCGAGATCGGTTCGTATTCATCCGGGAATATATCCATCTTTCCCGATTCTATTTTGGAGAAATCCAAAATGTCATTGATGATCGCAAGCAGGGATTTACCTGCCACTTTGATCTGGTTAATGTAGTCCCTGGCATTTGCTGGAAGATCCTCCCGCAGCGCCATCTCAGCCATCCCGATCACCGCATTCATCGGCGTCCGGATCTCATGGCTCATATTCGCCAGAAAATCCGATTTCATATTCACAGACTGGCCCAACTCCAAATTTGCCTGAAAGAGCAGATGCCGGCTATATGTAATATCCGATAGTATGTCTGCAAGCGCATAGAGAAAATCAGCAGCACTTTCGATCTTTGCACGCGTTACCACTTTGATCTTTTTTAAAGCATTGATATATTCGTCGGGATCGATCTCTAGTTCCACGGCATATTGTCTCATCTTTTCCCAGTCCGGTTCTTCAATCAAAACCTGTCCACCGATAAAAGATCCAATCAATTCGTCGTTCACGACGATTGGCGCCGCAAAATCGATCAAGCCGGCATGACATGTATAAGCGATGGATTTTCCCTCCCGCAATGCCATTTCCGCTCCCTGCTTATTGCATTGTTCACACCGCAGACAACCAGCCGACGAAAATTTCACATACCGCGTACAAAACTCAGAAAGAGTTGACCCCTCGATCACAGCAACTCCGTTTGCATCCGTCGTTATGGCCGCAATACCTGTCATTTTTGAAAACGCTTCCTGTATCCGCTGCAATGTCTTTGTCTCTATTAAATCCGTTAAACACAACTCGTATTCCATATCAATCCCCATTCCTGCACTATCTTTGCCGCGGCCATATGTACACTAATCAATATACTGTTTGATCGTACTGATCAGCTTTTCATGATCGATCGGCTTAAGCAAGTAGCCGTCCGGCTGCAGCATCAACGCCTTTTGGATCTTTTTCCGGTCAGAGATACCTGTGAGAAAAACAACCGGCACATCCATCGTTTTATCGTTGGCGCGGAGTTTTTTCAGAACAGCAGGGCCGTCTTCATCTGGCATTTCATAATCTAACAGAATCAGATCCACCTGTCTCCGCTGCAGAAAACGAAGTGCCACCTGTCCGCTCGTCGCGGTTGCCAGATCATATTCCTCGTGCAGATGCTCCTTTATCACCTTTAACATCAATGGATTGTCATCAATCACTAAAATCCGTCCTCGTCCCACCGTCCGGCGTTTGCGCTTACGCCGCGGCACCGGGGGCGTTTTCTTTGCCGTTTCTTTGTCTGGTTTTCCCGCGTCGGCGGCAGGTTTTTTCGCCGGCGGCGCCGGTGTCTTGACCGATTGTGTCACAGGGGGCACATGCGGAGCAACTGGTACCGGCTGCGGCTGTGGCGGCATCGGCTGCATATATGGCATCTGGCCGGCAGGTACCGGCTGTATGTAAGGCATCTGCTCCGGCTGCATGACCGGTATCTGGCCTGGCTGTTCCGGCTCGGCTGGCTGTACCGGCGGTTCTTCTGGCTTATTCAGCCCCTCCTTTTCCCTCCATTCTTCCAGAAATGTGGAAAGCTTCTTCTGGATGGCATCGGTCTCGGAAAGATCCTGTATCATAAAATCAGTTATATTTGCCGCGATCCTCTCAAACTCCGCACAGTCCTCCTCTGAACCTACAACTACGAATGGAAGTTTATGTTTGGATAGCAAATGCTTAATGGGTACGATCTTACTGTAATCCTCTTTTGTCTCGTGATAAATGCAATACACAAAAATATCCGGCGAAAAATACTTGATATGCCTTGCGACATCGCCATATCGGTTTGAAGTGGTCATCGTCTCGATCTGGTGCATATGCTTAAAGAACGCATCCATCATTTCGCTATTACTACCCGTTATCAAAGCCTTATATTCCATTATTATCACTTCCCTTATCTCATTTGTTAAAATTATAACATATAAAAATGTCGTGGTCAAAAGGTATTTTGCCGCCGGATCGGACAGAAAAGCACTTCATTTTTGCCTTTACTTTTGCTATAATGATTTTTGTGATACAAGATCACGGCACTGCTTCAAAGCAGATGGGGGGAACATGATGAAGATTTCCGTGCGCAATCTCGTAGAGTTCATATTCCGGGAAGGAGATATAAACGCGGCCGGCCTCGGTGCGAAAAACACGGAGGCAATGGCACTGGGAAATAGAATACACCGAAAAATACAAAAACAGATGGGCATCGGCTACGAAGCCGAAGTGCCCTTATTTACGTGCGTCTCCCTGAAAAGCGGGGATACGGGTGAACCATTTGAGTTAAAAATAGAGGGACGCGCCGACGGTATTTTCCGGGACGGCTCCGAGATCATGGTAGACGAGATCAAGGGGGTATTTCTCGATATCCACCAGTTAAAAGAACCCCTCCTCGTACATAAGGCACAGGCGATGTGCTATGCCTATATGATCTGCGAGAACGAAAATCCCGCCTTTCTCTCCGTCCAGGTCACTTACTGTCATCTGGAAACCGAAGAAACGAGGCGATTCAAAGAAACCTATACCAACCTGGAAATCACACAGTGGTTTGAAGATCTCATCGGACGCTATGAACCCTGGGCAGTCTATGAATACGACTGGAAACGCCGCCGGAATGATTCCATCCAAAACCTCGTATTCCCCTTCCCATACCGGGAAGGGCAGCGCGATCTTGCCGCCTGTGTCTATAAAACGATCGAGCACAAAAAGAAGATATTCATTCAGGCGCCGACCGGGGTGGGAAAAACGATCTCCACCGTTTTCCCAAGCGTTAAGGCGATGGGGGAAGGACTTGCCGACCGCCTGTTTTACCTGACTGCCAAAACGATCACTCGGACCGTGGCCCAGGAGTGTTTCCAATTATTAGCCGAACAGGATCTCTCGTTCAAATTCTTAACGATCACGGCAAAAGAGAAGCTGTGCTTCCTCGAGGGAAAACCGAACTGCACCCCGTTATCCTGTCCTTTTGCCAAGGGACATTATGACCGGGTCAATGCGTGCGTTTATGATATGCTGACGAATGAGACCAGCCTCAACCGGGATACCATTCTCGCATACGCAAATAAACACCAGGTCTGTCCGTTTGAAATGTGCCTGGACGCCGCGCTTTTTGCCGATGGCATCATATGTGATTACAATTACGCGTTTGATCCCAACGTCTATCTGCGCCGTTTTTTTTCAGAAGGAAACAAAGATTCCTTTCTCTTTCTGATCGACGAAGCACACAATCTCGTAGAGCGCGCCCGTGAAATGTACAGCGCCGTTTTAGTAAAAGAAGATTTCCTGCGCGTCAAGCGCATCCTGCTGGCGGAATCCAAACATTCCCATCCGCCGGAAGTTCAATATATTCTAAAAGTGTTTGCCGCCTCTCTTGACAAATGCAATAAGACAATGCTCGAATGGAAGCATGACTGCGATGAATTTGAACTGCTTACGGATATTTCCGCATTCAGCTTCCAGCTCATGCGTGTCAGAAATAACTTTGAACTGCTGGCAAAGGAAGTCAGGGATCTGCCGGAACGCGAAACGATACTGAATTTCTTTTTTGACCTCCGCCACTTTCAGAACATGTATGATACGATGGATGACCGCTACCGGATCGTGACCGATTACGATGCCGACCGTAATTTCCGCATCAAGCTCCAGTGTATGGACCCCTCGGCGCGCCTGGCCGACGCGTTTGCGTATGCAAGGGGAACCGCCCTATTTTCCGCCACACTGCTGCCCGTCCGCTACTACCGGGAACAGCTGTCAGCCGACGATGACGATTATGCCGTTTACGCCAGATCCGCGTTCCAAACGAGCCAGCGCAAAGTAATCATTGCTAATGACGTCACGAGCAGGTACAAGAGGAGAAATGAACACGAGTACCGGAAGATCGCCTCATACATCGAGGATTTCATCGCAGCCAAACAGGGAAACTACATGGTATTTTTTCCCTCTTACGCCTTTCTTGACAACGTGTACCGCTTCATGAACGTACCGGAGCAGACGGAAATCCTCCTGCAGCACAATACGATGAGGGAATCCGAAAAAGAACAATTTCTGGCTGCGTTTGATCAGACAGACGCGCGCACTCTCGTAGGCTTCTGTGTTATGGGAGGCATTTTTGGCGAGGGCATCGATCTGAAAGAGGACCGTCTGATCGGGACAGCCATCGTCGGTACCGGACTGCCCCAGGTATGCCACGAGCGCGAATTATTCCGGCAGTATTACGACGCCATAAATGGCAGGGGGTTTTCCTACGCCTATCTCTATCCCGGCATGAATAAAGTGTTTCAGGCGGGCGGACGCGTCATCCGCACGGTTCACGACCGAGGCGTGATCCTGCTCCTGGACGAGCGTTTCACCGAGCGGAATTACCTCGAGCTCTTTCCCAGGGAGTGGATTCCCTACGACATCACAAATAAAAAAGGAATGAAAGAAATCCTCCATTCCTTTTGGGATGATACAAACAAACCACCCTTATCGTAACCGGATCCCATCCGGCAGTATATCGATCTTTTTCTCCTTCATCAGCCGTCCGATCGCCCGCTTAAAGGCATTTTTACTCATCTTAAATTCACGTTTTAAGATCTCCGGCGACGTCTTATCATGAAACGGAAGAAAACCGCCGTCTGCGGTCAGACGCTTCAGGATTGCCTCTGCGTCCATCCCCATCTGCACGGGGACGTGTTCCTGCAGGCTCAGCGTTAGCTTGCCGTCCTCCCTCACTTCCTTGATCCTCGCGTGAACGACGTCACCAACGTGCAGTTCCCGGTTCATCTCGTTGTGGGGGATCAGAGCCGAATACGTATCATCCACCGCCACAAATGCGCCGTAAGAGTCAAGGATCTCATACACCATACCATCGACATGGGCGCCGGCCGTAAAGTCCCCGCCCACTTTCAGATATTCGTAGATGTGCATCGTCGCACACAGTCGCCCGGATTTATCAATATACAGAGCCGCGAGTACTTCCTCTCCCTTTTTTACCCGGTGCGTCTGTTCTTTAAACGGAAGAAACAGGTCTTTTGCCAGCCCCCAATCCAAAAACGCCCCGATGTTCGTCACATCTGTCACGGAAAGCCTGGCAAATTCACCGAGCCGTACACGGGGAACAGTCGTCGTGGCGATCAGACGGTCTTCGGAGTCCTTATACAAAAAGACTGTCAGGATATCACCCTTCTCGATCTCCTCCGGCACCTGATTATTCGGCAGCAGCACATGCAGTTCCGGAAACTCATAGGAACCGAGGTACACCCCGTTTTTCGTCTGCTTTGTCACATAGAGCCGCTGCACGCGCCCTAATACTTTTTCTTCAAATTCCATTCATTTTCTCCATTCTGTTTGTCCGCTATTCGCTACATGCCGCGAAACCGCGTGATCGCATACGGCGAGCCGTCCGTGTCTGTCATGACTACATAAAATCCGTCTTCTGTCCGCTTCGTATTGACCCGGATCTGCTCTCCGAGTTTAGCCGCCAGCCGGTACTCCACCTGCAGATCGCCCACCGAAAAACCGGACGGAAGAAAATTCGCGGCAATACGTATGTATTCGCCGTTATTCATATGCGCGTTTGTATCCAGATGGTTTTCGCACACCCGTACGGTTCCGCGGTATTCCAGTTCTTCTGGGTACGTCAGTTTCCTGGACGTGTATTCCATTGGATAAGGTTCCCCCATCCCGAACGGTTCCACGTCTTCCGGTTTGGCCTTGATCGGCCTGCCTGTGCCCTGGTCGAAATAAAACCACTGGGAGTCCGCATATACAAGCGCCTCTCCATCCATGCTCTCCATGAGGAAATTCCTCATGCCGAAAACGCCCTTAAATTTATAGGGCCATGTTTTTACGAGAAATTCCTCCCCCATCGACGGGCGCCTACGAAAGACGATATGCCACGAATTGACAAGCCATGCGCGGGCATCCTCTTTCAGCTCCATACAGGACCGCCCCACATCCTCACTGTGGAACAGGCAGCAGTCCTGCAGCGCATTTACGACCGCATGTACTTTTAATTTCCCCTCCGTATCGATCCGGCTATAGGATACCCTGTCTTTATACTGATACACAATTCCATCTCCTGTTCTCCGCCCCTTGCGGGCGGCACATTTGCTCGTACGACCGTATACGTCACGGCCGCAGCTTCAGCGGCAGTCATTGCTTTAGCTCCGCCTCTGGCTGCGGCCCGCTTCCGCTGATCCATTTGGACATACCGGAACCATGATTGCCAAACGGCCTTTTATGAAATCCCAGTTTGCCGTAAAATTCTTCTTTATTCATTGCGGACATAAGGTTGGCCATGATCGTCTCTCCCTCGTCCACCTGATCTTCCAGCCATTCCAGCACATTCTCAATTATCTTTCTGCCAAGTCCGCACGACTGGTAATGCGGATGTACGATCACATCACAGATAAAATATACATAACCGCCGTCCCCCACGACCCTCGCCATCCCCACCGGGGTTTCCCCGTCACAGGCAACGATCTTATACAGGGAGTTTGCGAGCGCGCACGCCGCCCGTTCCGGTGTAATTCGGATAAAATCCACACTGCCCCTGAGCGCATTGTAATCCTCTGTGGTAATCTCATGCTGAAACGTTATTTCTTCTATTTTCATTTGTTTTATATGAACTGGTTCGTCACCTCATCATAATGATAATCCAAACTGCCTAGATTCTCACACAGCGTCTCTTCGTCAATATCATTCGATCTGCAAAATTCTTCTAGCGTCGCGTACTGATCGCGAAGCTGTGTATTCGTATAACTAAGCAGTATAATGGGGTCACCTGGTATGCTCATAATATCCTCCTATCCGATGTTTGTTCACCGCTGTCAAAAAATAATGCAGTTTTATTGTAAATGGCTCGGCTTCTTTTGTCAACCTTCATTCTTGATTCCACTTCCGATAAGACAGGTGTATATACAGTTCCCCTCCTTTTAGAGATTATTGGAAATAGGTATTTAACATACAAACTCTCTTTTTAATAGTCCATATTGAAAATCATCACCTCAAGTACCATCTTTACGTTTTAGATGTTCTCGCAAAACTGCTTCTCGCTTCATTCCTATCTTTTCCATAACTTTGCTTGAACCGATATTTTCACTATCACAGCCTGCTATGATCTTTCTATAGTTAAAGTTAACATCATTGAACAAAAATCGTATCACTGCTTTTGCAACTTCTGTTATATATCCCTTTCCATGATTTACTTGTATTGCAGTAATTACATCAAACTGATGACTATACTCTAATTTTTGTATGTCTGAAACCAAAAATGATGCATTAGGAACATCAAAGTGTTTTTGGACAATACTAATCCAAGTCCGCCGCTCGGGATGATACGTTCATTTGTAAGTTGGACAACAATATTTTTTCTCATGGCAACCTCCGGGATCAAAGATTTTAACTGATACCATTATAGCATAAATAACAGGCCGGCACCTGATAGGTGAAATAATATGGGTTGCCAATATCGGGAAAAATCCTAATAATATAGGTGTTACAAAGGTTTGTGGTAATTTAAGTTCACGGATTCAGGTACTATTCAATCTCAAGCCACCCTTTTACCGTTTCCACATCATATCCTACTCCTTGCGCTATTTTATCAACTTCAAGTCCGAGATTATAAAAGTTTCTAGCGACCTCCTGCGCTTTTTTTAATTCGCCTTTTTGTACTCCTTTCTGCTCGCCTATCTTTTCCCCTTCCCTACGCATTTCCTGTATTGCCTGGCACACGTCAACCGCCTCCGCCTCCTCTTCCTCATCATATTTTATTCCCGAATTTGTAATTGCTTCAATCACATCTACTGCCCTGCGTTCCAATTTCCGGAAACGCTCTTCGTTTGTCTCCAGTATATTACTTAAGTTTTCCCAGTCTTTTGAATATTTACTAAAAACACCCCTTAAAAACCGGAATCTATCTATTTTCCATAATCAATTCTTTGCACTTCCATTCCTTACCCAGAATACAATATTTTTCTGTTGTATCAAGAGCTACATCGCTAAAACCTACTGCTTTATAACAGTAATAAGCTGGAAGATTATTCTCAAAAACACCCAATGATACTTTCTTTGCTCTATATATTTCAAATGCAAATTTTAGGCCTAGATGGAGCATAGCTTTTCCATAGCCTTTTCCCCTCTTGTAAGGATTTACAATAACAAATCCAAAGCGTAATTCATCCAATGATTCATCAGGATTCCTTAGTGTAAAAAAACCAACAATTCCAGTTTCATCAAATGCAGTAAACGGCATTAGAGATTCAACAAAACAAAATTCATTTTGTGTTATAGGGTAATTACCAAGTATACCTGCTGTCCATTGATAAAATGCTTTTTCATCTTGACACCACGATAAGATCGTCTCTACATCCGAAGCTTTATATGGTCTTATTCTAATCATATATTTTTCCTCTCAAAGTCCGATTTGTCGTTTCATTATTTATATATCCATTTTCAGGTCAAATCCCAGAAAGGCGGGATTACGGCTGATTCGATAAATGCCGCTTGTTACAAGTTCCGTTTTATCGGTTTTCGGCACTCCCGTCCGCCAACTGTCCTGCATAGTCCATACTGCTACAATAAATATAACCGTTCCGCCAACACTCATGATTGCCCCTATGACACGGACAGCAGTAGGACTATGACCTGTTTCAAGGCAGATACTGACAAAAGTCCCGCTATAAAAACAAGAATAGCCGCAATCTTCATTGTAACTTCCACAAATTTCGCAAAACCGACTTTATCTTTTCCGATTTGGTCTGTCTGCATTCCTTGTCTTTTCTGACAGAACATTTTCACAAAATAGCAATCAAACAGGATCGGCACCACCACTATCAAAAATAGAATAACATCCTTTTACAACCATTGCAAGCATATTTTCTGCCGGCTGGGTCAAGTATTGTGCCGACTGCAAGTATGCTCGAAAAAAGAGGACTGCTTGACAGCAGCTCTCAGACTGTAGACAAGGGAATACCGACGGTATCCCCTTGTTTGCCTTTCATATGTCATATTTAGTTCGTCGGCTCAAACGTCCATACCTGGTTCGAACCTTCCCAGTACGCATTCTGTACTACGTTCGTATTATCTGACACTCTCAAGTGAAGTCCGCTCTTTCCATCCGTAACTTTTGTCAGAATACCAAACTGTCCTGCCGCGGATGTCGTCTTGCACTTAAACTGCTGTGCGTCTCCGCTGTATGCGTGATATATGTTCATATTCGTGTTATCGGTCTTACCTGCGCCGCTTACGTCAAGCATAAAATCACCAAGTGCGCTCGTCAGCGTAAAGTAGCCGTTATCCAGCTTGTTCAGATACCATTTCTCGCCTCTGCCGCCAGTCTTCGCTCCAGCCTGTACGTTCTGTCCGGCTGCCCCTTTGTTGTATGCCACCTGGAGATATTTCCCGGATGCCGGATTCTTGATGCAGTACCAGCCGTTCGGAATCGTCGCGCCCGTAATAGTACCCGGATTTGTGCCAGTCTGTGCCTTCAGTGTGCAGACAAACGTGGATACGCTGTTTGCCGGAAGATATGCCCAGAATCCATTTCCGTCAAGAGCCAGATCGGATGTCTTTGCCAGATTCTCACTACCCGATGTGCGATAGCGATCCACCTTCGAAATATTCTGCCCGTTGACTGCAAATTTCTGTGAAATGTTATTGAAACCTTTATTTACAGCTACAATTACTGCCTTGCCGTCTCCTGTATAAGCGGAAACATAAACACCGTTATTTGGATTCTCTGTTACCGATACCCTCTTATAACCAGGACGGATGAACTTCGAGTACTGTGCCATACAGTAACCGCGTTTACTGATTGTACCATCCTCTTTCATCGGACTGTAGCTTCTGCGTATGTACCACCACACATAAGTCTGGAGGTTATTCACCATTGCATTATGTATATGTTCTGAAACACCAAGTGCTTCTGGCCATCTGTCTGCCGAATTCGTATCACTGTTCGGATAATATACCTCTGTCATCCAAAGTTCTTTATTCGATGCTTTCTGCTGGAACAGCGGATAAGCAAAATCTTTCAACTGCGTTCCATATAAATGGGTTCCCATGATGTCCACATTGGCAAGTGCCCGAGCATCGTTGAGGATCGGATCCGACATCGTCTTATTATATGAGAATGACTCCGGTGCGATCAAACGGCAGTTGATCGAACCCGCATGGTATTTCAGGAACGTCAGGATCTCGCTCGCTGTCCACCATGTCCAATCATGTCCATAATCCGGCTCGTTTGCCATAGAAATGGCGTACAAGTTAACCCCATTATTCTTCATAAATGTTACAAAGCTGTTCAGATGCTTTGCATACTCTGCGTATTTGTCATGCCGTAAACGTTTTGCTTTCGTATCGCCATAGCGGTTAAACGTTTCTGTCATATCGCTCGGCGGATTCCACGGAGTTGCAAAAACAATAGCACCTTTCGCTATCGCTGCTTTCGCAGTAGCGACTTCTTTGTACCAGTTTCTGCTGTCAGAATCAATCCAGATCCTAAGTACAGAAAATCCAAGCTGGTTATCTCCGTTGCCAAATGCTGTTTCTCTTTGTGATGAAGTAAGATCTCCGATCCAGGAAGGATGGTTCATTCCACCAAATCCCCGTATCTCCTGATACGTTTTTGATACATTGACCACCGCATCACTGGCTGCCTGTGCTGTCGGTGCATTCACTGGAAACACCCCGATAACCAGTGCAAACAAAAGACAACCTGCTAATACTGCTCTCGCCGCTTTCTTCAGTTGTAACCCCATAAGTAACTTACCTCCTTCAATTATGATAAATATAATTTATGTTGATAAATATAACACAGAAAACCGTTCTTGACAATGAAATTTTTTGCCACTTTGTTGACATATCATGCACTTTTTGATTCGTAATCTGCCCCTCTTTGTCACTTTTGCACAACAAGTCTTTTTTGCTTATGTACAAATACCACAAAAAACTACCCTAAAATCTGATTCGTCTTATCAATCACCTCCTGAACCTTTTCCGCGATTTCAGATACTTCCTGCATCGTCTTCTGGATCTCGTTACTATTATCCGACGACCGATTCACATGATCCACCGCTTTATCCACCGAATCCACCAGTTTATTGATCTCATCATTGAAATTCTCTATAATAACACTGATATTGTCTATCGCCTTATGGATACCCGCATCGTTTTCCTTCGCACAGCCTACGGATTCTTTCGAGTTCTCCGACAGATCACGGATATTGGATGCTACAACGGAAAATCCCCTTCCGGCATCCCCTGCCCTGGCCGCCTCGATCGCCGCGTTGAGCGAAAGAAGGTTGATCTTTCCGGCAATACTTTCTACATCCTGTGTCATTTGATTATACTGCTCTACATTTACATTGATGTCCTGCATCGAACTAGAAATATTGCGGTTCAGTTCATTGAGCTCATTCATATGTTCCGCCACAGCCGTCATCTCCGCACGGCTCTTCTGTCCGGACTCCAAGATCCGTTTCGCCTGCTCCTGGACCTTTTTGATATTCTGCGTCAGTGTAGTAAAGATCCCCGTCATTTCCGTATTCATTGTAATGACTTTTTCATTGATATCATGTACCTTTTGGCGCTCCTCGCGGATGCTTGTCATCATGTACTGATAGCAGTTTTCCTTTTCATTGATCCCTTTTGCAAGCGCGATCGCCATTTCCCGGCAGGAACTGTAACCACACGCATGGCAGTCAAAATGCTTATCGACTTCCGTCGTTTTATTCATGGACGCATACGCCTCTTCAATCTCACTCTCACTCACGGTAAAATCTTTCACGACCGGAGGATGATATGTCCTAATGTAATCTTCCAGCACCAGTTTTTTATCAAATTCAGCAAACTGTTTGTCGACCGTTCCTTTCCTGGTCATCTTCGTATCTTCCATCCTCTTTTTGTGCGTATACACCTCCACGTCGTGCATCACGTCATTCATGAAAAACCGCTGGTATTCAACACCGATGGCCGGACCGCCATTGCAGCCGGTTTCACAATTCAGCACATCAAACACATCCGGCAGATATTCCTCCTTCTGATTCATATATACATCCAGTTCCCGGTACAGTTTGTTACTTCCCTCCGAAGTGATCACACTCATATCCGGCTCGTGGATCTGGAGATTCCGCATCAAGCCGCCCGGTTTTGGATAGATGGCGCCTTCAAGTCCCTGATGATCGTCAAATTCAAATTCGCTGTAAATCTTTATTTTCGGAAGCTCCACACCTTCCTGCTCAAAATGCTGCCTCATATGTTCCATCGTCACGTTATAGTCCACGAGGCCCGTATCACGGAATTCATCAATTTTTGCAATGCAGGGAGAAAATGCCGCGATCTTTCCTTTGTATCCCAGTACCTTCCGTATGTAGACGGCCAGACACAGCATCGGGCTGTGGATGGGCGAAAGGTGTGGAATCAGTTCCTGCCGGTGCCGTAGTACATAATTGACAACGGCAGCACATGGCTGGGAGATCAACTTAGCCCCGGGATTCTTTTTCAAATAGCGCAGATGTGCCCACGTACAAATATCCGCGCCCAATGAGACATCGTAAATCTTCTTTATCCCCTGATTTCGCAGCCACTGAAGCGCATGACGCCAGTTTCCGTCAAACGCCACCTTAAGCGAAGGCGCTGCGATCATCGCGATATCCTCCCCTTTTTTCAAATCGTCTAAGAAACGATCCATATCATCCTCAAATGACCGGGAATTATGGGAACATGCCCGGATACATGCACCGCAGCGGATACATTTGTCATCGTCGATCAAAATGCGCAGCTTCTTGTTTTCGTCCATTTTCGCAATGTTCGCATCTCCGACCGGACACGCCCGCACACATGCGTTACACCCCACACACTTTTCCTTATCTACCTTGATAATACTCATCTGTTCCTACTCTCCTTTCTCATATGTTTCCGCCATTTATTGGAAATTTTATTGTATAATATTATATAAAATCACGCTTATAAAATCAATAAATATCTTCGATGTAATCATCTAAATTATCATTTGAATACTTTTCCGGATCGTGGCAATACTGAAACTAATATGAGCCAAAACACCTTATCAGGAGGGCACAGCATGTTACAAACGTTTTCAAAAGATTTTATGACAAATAAAAAATACATCGATGAGCTTTTTCAGGTTGAAAAAAGCTTTGATCTTATTTACCGGGTGGTGACAATTGGTGGTAGAGCATCTTGTTTTTATTTTATTGACGGCTTCTGTAAAGATGAAGTTATGGAAAAGATCATAGAGTATCTCTATAAACTCACGCCTAAGCAAATGCCGGAGACGGCACACGAATTTCTCAAAGACTGTCTCCCGTACGGTGAAATCGACCTGATATCAGAGGAACAAAACCTGATTCAGCGGATGCTTTCCGGCGTTCCCATTTTGATCATCGACGGTTATGACAAATTTTTGGCTATGGATTTTCGTACGTATCCAGCTAGGGGTGTGGATGAGCCTGAAAAAGATAAAGTCATGCGCGGTTCCAAAGATGGTTTTGTGGAAACCGTCGTATATAACACGGCCCTGATCCGAAGAAGGATCCGTTCCCCGCAGCTAGTTATGGAAATGAACACCGTCGGGAGAAGTTCCCGCACAGACGTCGTCCTCGCATATATGTCCGACCGCGTCGAACAGAAAATGTTAAAAAACATCAAGGAACGTCTGAAAAAAATAGACATTGACGCCCTTACGATGAATCAGGAAAGCCTGGCGGAATGCCTGTACCAGCATAAATGGTACAATCCCTTCCCCAAATTTAAGTTTACCGAGCGGCCGGATACGACTGCCGCCAGCATATTGGAGGGAAGCATCGTGCTGCTCGTGGATACGTCCCCGTCTGCCATGATCCTTCCCACTTCGGTGTTTGATATTATCGAAGATGCCGATGATTACTATTTCCCGCCGGTCACAGGCACATATCTGCGGCTGTCCCGCATTGCCATCAACATCCTAGCCGTCCTGCTGACCCCTACCTTTTTACTTTTGTTCATGCACCCCGAATGGATCCCCGAAAGCCTGCGTTTTATCGAGATTACGGATCCCATCAATATTCCCATATTCATGCAGTTCCTCATCCTGGAATTTGCCATCGACGGACTCCGGCTGGCATCGCTCAACACACCGAGTATGTTCAGCACGCCGCTCAGCGTCGTAGCTGGCATCGTACTCGGCGATTACACCGTGAGTTCCGGCTGGTTTAATTCCGAGATCATGCTCTATATGGCATTTGTCGCAGTTGCAAATTATACCCAGGTCAGCTTTGAACTGGGATACGCATTAAAATTCATGCGTTTGATCCTCATCTGCCTGACGGCGGCGTTTGGCGTGTATGGTTATGCGGCGGGCATCCTTCTCACGATCCTTTGTATCGTCCGCAATAAAACGATTTCCGGAAAGAGCTACATTTATCCGCTCCTGCCCTTTAACTACAGGCAGTTTATGAGACGGTTCTGCCGTGTGAGCCTGCCCCGGTCAGAGAGATGACCACCCACTCAGGAAAGGACAACTTACCTATATTTCTACTTGTACCCTGACCGATTTTGTGCTACACTATAAATAAAGAAATAAACAGCAAAGGAGGGTACGAAGATGGAAATGTTCTTTTCGGACGATGACCTTTTCGATTTGCTGGAAGAATTAGATGAACAGGATGTGGAAATCGGAGAACTGGAAACCCAGTTGGAGATGGAAGCTTCCAACCGGCGGTTTGAAGAGATCATCCTCAAACACCGCAGTGAATAAAAAAGCTGTCGCACCAGTGATTTATAGTCATCGGTGCAAACAGCTTTTTTCATTTAAGGGGCTGGTCTTGAAAACCAGCCTCTTTCTATATACACAAAATATACATATAATATAATTTTCCGATCCCTTTTACACGTTCATACACTTTGTGCCGGATGCTCCGGTACGCCGTCTGGAATTCAGCAATCTGTTCTTTATCGAATTTTTCATAACTGAAACTTGCGCAAAATACCATTGAAACAAAGGGATCCACCACATCCTTCTCCATACCGTATGCCTGCGCGATCTGTTCGGCATATTCATCCACACTCTGCCCGCGGTAACGGATACCTTTGTGAACGAGCGCTTTTTCCATATGGCGGTAATACGCGATGATCTGCTTTCTCAGCGTCTTCTTCCTCATACACTTTTTCAGCAGGATGATACGGATCCGTCGCTGTGCCTCTGCGGTCACTGCCAGCAGGAGAAGTCCGAGTACGATAAATAGTAATACTTTTTGCCACGACGTAACGTTTTTTGGTCCCTGTTCGTTGTCCGGGTCTTTCTCTGTCACGCCGCCGCTTTCCGCCTCCGGCTCCTCGTCCTCATACTCGTCCTCGCGGTTGTAGTTATCGCTCTCGATATTTTCAAATGTCATATCATCTTGTGGTTCCGGTGTCGCTATCGGTTCCTCTGGACTAGCACCGTCACTGGAAGAACCGTCTCCTTGATTTCCACCGCTTTCGCTTTCCCCGTCAGTCACGGATGAATGATCTGCATCCTCATCCCCCATGCCCGGCGTAAACTCCAGCGGAAGAAACCCATAATTCTCCTGATACACCTCAACCCAGGCGTGGATATCCTTATCGGTCACTTTTACTTCTGTCCCCGTTCCCGATACATCCGCCAGCCTCTCTTTACTGATATATAACCCTTCCACGTAGCGGGCCGGCACACCAATCCCCTGCAGCAACACAGCCGCGGCCGTAGCATAATGAGAATTGTAGCCTTTTTTATTCTCTTTTAAGAAATAGACGACGGCATCTTTGTCCTTTGGCGTCTTTCCAGGAGATAGCGTATACTCGGTATCCATCATGATAAAATTCCGCGTCTCTTCCACGACCTGATACAACGAAGCCGACCCCTCGTTATATTTATCCAGCAATCCATTCTGCGCATTTAGATACGACTTATACTCCTCCAAAACCTGTGCCGTCTCCGCGGTTTCGAACGTACCAGTTACGCCGGTATAATATTTCTTTGCAAATGCGGACAGCCGATCCCTATTTTCCTGACTGCCTGCCCAGTAATCATTATCGGCGAGATTATACTTATCCGCGATCAGGCCTCTCCGCAGTTCATAGTACATAACGGGAAGGTATTCCACCTCGTACTGCACTCCCGGCACGGCCACCGTCGTCCTCCCTCCCTCGGAAGAAAAAGAGGTCGCTGGATAGTAAGGTACGGCATAATTCCCAAAACCAAAAGCCAGATTTTTTATCGTTAGGCTGCCTGTTTTCCAAAGGTTGCTGTTTTCGGTCGTCTGGCTCTCTCCGATCTGATTGCGGAGTGTCACATGCCAGTTATCGAGTGACAAGCCGCCCGCCGACAGCGCCGACAGTTCATTTTCATATTGTTCCTCCTTCACCTGATACCAGCGGTTCTGTTCAAACCTGGCACCGG
The DNA here is from genome assembly GCA_910589665.1 of uncultured Eubacterium sp. GTDB lineage: Bacteria > Bacillota > Clostridia > Lachnospirales > Lachnospiraceae > Eubacterium_F. The sequence continues at coordinate 52,900 of CAJUTR010000013.1, forward strand.
TATACCCTTTCAGGTACATGCCGTGGCTCGTGTCAAAACTGCCGCTGATCTTCATCAATGTCCTGCCCGTCCGGTTGACCTGGTTCTTCCTCCCTATTTTCCCGTATTCTAAGGCATCGCCGCTAAAATACTCCCTGACCCATGTAAGAAAATCCTCCCGGCTCCACGTCGTAAAAGCCAGGGCAGAATTTTTCACTTCCACGATTTCATTCAAATGGCTGTCATACCGGCCCGGCGGAACGATAATGTACGTCAGCGTACCAGCTACCAGGCCGACACAGAGCAGTACGAGCGACAATTTCTGCCGCATGCGCTTATCGGTCGTATCAAACCGCAAAAAACGGGTTCCGATCACGGCGACCGTCACAAACAGATACGTGACAACATTTGAAAAGTAACCGATCTTACCTACCGTAAGCGGGATGAGGAAAAACCAAACCGTAGCCGCCACGTAAACTGAAGACCTTCTTTTCCGGTAAAAACAACTGCTGATCAGCGCCGTCAGGTACGCCGCCAATATGATCACGACAAGCGTCGTGCAATACTCAACACTGGCCGTCTCCTGCTCAAACCCTTTATTGCTCAAAAGCGTCACCTCATTATCGGTGTAGCTCATAAACTCTTTTAAATAGGTATTGATGATCGTTACCGTTCCTTTTTGTACCACGCTCCGGAAACGGATGACAACAATGACCTCAAACGCGCTGATCCCCAGCAAACCATACATTTTTCCATGACGGAACGTCTCTAAAACCGTAAACAGTCCGTAAAACAAAAAGGAAAGACCTAATATGACAGACATCGTGATCAGACGGCTAACGGGCAGGGAAAGACTCATCGCCGCGCACATGAGGGCAGAGTACACACCGAGAAAGACCAGCATCACCTGACTTATTTCCAATATAACATTCATAAATTTACTGGTTTTCATCCGGGCACCTCCCTCACTGTTCATCACGAAGATCTATCACTAGTAACTCTGCTACCCCTAATCCGTTTAGTTCTGACTCTGTATGTTGTGTCACGGTCAGATAAAGTCCTGTCTCTTTTGGCCTTCCTTCCTCCCATTCCATATAGGCGCGGATCAGTTCTCCCGGATCCTCCGTCTTATGGCACTTAAATAAATCTTCGAACATCCAGAACAGTTCTTCTTCGTGTTCGATCAGGCACTCCTGTATGATGTCATTTTTATTGTCATACCAGATATAATTCTGGGGCACGCCCTGTTCCATCAGCTGCATGGATATCGAATAAATCCCCTGGACAAGCAGGTCGGCTTCCTCGCACGTCGCCGCGCACAGATCCACAAATATGTAGATCGCCTTTGCCAGCGGAAGACTTCCATCTTTTACCATATAGTGCCCAGTCTTACTACTGAGCTTCCAATGGATGCTCTGAATCCTGTCTCCGTCCTTAAAATCCCTGATATCAAATATTTCCGAAGGGTCATCGCCTTTTTTGTACAGCGAAAAGCGGTCACTGTCTTCATTTGTTTCATTATACCAGCGATCCCTTCCCAAGTAAATTTCCTTGATTGGCGGCATGACAAGAACATCCTGCGTCTCGAAATTTTTTCCGATCGTCGTCGCAAACAGGTTCAGGTAATCGTATAATTTCACTTTTTCCACTTTGATCGAAACATTTCCGCAGTGCTTGATCACGACGGGGATACGCCGCCCCCTCTTCTTTCCAGTATCTACCGAAAACCGCACTTTCATCTTCCCCTTTTCCCCGGAAAATGTATTTTTGTAGCGCACCCAAACAAGCCCTTTGGAGACGGGGAGCCATTTTCCCGTATTCTCTACCATAAGGGCGATTGTAACTCTCGCCGGTTTTTCCATCGAATCCTTTTCAGCCACAGGGTTTTTGCACCCCACATCCACGTTCACCCGAAGCCGCATGACGATCAGAAAGGCGAGCATAAACAGCGGCACGATAATAAGCGCCCCCATGACAGCCACCGTACCATAGGACAGGCAGATGACAGAAACGAGAAGACCGGTGATCAGTATTAATATGTAAATCAATGTACCCATTGTCATATGTCCATCCCCCTAGCCGTAGGTTCTAAACAGACCCGCCTGCCGGCCTGCCTTCTGAGCGAATCTTACAATTTAGGTGTTGGGATCTTTTCGACAATTTCTTCCACGATATCTTCTGCTGTCGTGTGGCTCATCCTCGCTTTTCCGTTTAGCAGGAGGCGGTGTGCCAGCACCGCTTTTGCCACCTTTTTTACGTCCTCGGGAAGTACATAATTCCTGCCCTGCATAAACGCGTGTCCTTTGGACATGTCAACAAAAGCCAGCGTACCCCTGGGACTTACGCCGAGCGCAAGCATCGAGTGGTTCCGTGTGGCATCGACGATCTTCGAAAGATATTTCAGCACTTTATCATCCACAAAAACAGAGTGTACCTGTTTCTGCATTTCCAAAAGTTCCCGTTTCGTAATGATCTCCTGTATGTAATCCAGTGGATTGATCTCCTGGCGCTCCTTGATCAGACGCATCTCCTCTTCCATCGCCGGATACCCCATCGAAATGCGGATCATAAACCGGTCGAGCTGTGACTCAGGGAGCATCTGTGTTCCGGCCGATCCGACCGGATTCTGCGTCGCTACAACGATAAAAGGATTTGGCAGCTGTCTGGTCACACCGTCCACTGTCACCTGTCCTTCTTCCATGACTTCCAAAAGCGCTGACTGCGTTTTCGTCGATGTACGGTTGATCTCGTCAGCCAGAAGGAGGTTGCACAAGATCGCCCCTGGCTTATACTGCATTTCACCGTCCGCATCCAGCATATTAAACCCTACGACATCACTCGGCAGCACATCCGGCGTAAACTGGAGACGGCGCTCCGTCAGCTCCATCGCCCGGGAAAACGAGACGGCGAGCGTCGTCTTTCCCACCCCCGGTATATCTTCGATCAGAATGTGGCCTCTGGCAAGGATAGCCGTAAGCACAAGGCTGATCGCCTCATCCTTTCCACGGATCACCTTCCCTACTTCGTTCAATATTTCCTGTACTTTACCATCCATAGCATCCTCCATTCGCGCCTGCGAAAATATGGCCCGGGCATCTATCCCCGAACCATACTGTTTTTTATTATCCTACTTTCAGCCGGAACTTCTGCTGTGCTCTCTCGTCATCGGCATCCATTTTTTCGATAATGGCGCCGAGTCCGCGCAATTTTTCCTCAAAGTTTTCATATCCCCGTTCAATGTAGTGGATCTGCTCCACGACCGTAAATCCCTCCGAGGCAAGACCCGCGATGACGAGCGCTGCTCCGGCCCGTAGATCCGGGGCGCTCACCGTGGCGCCGGTGAATTGCTCCACGCCGGTTATAATGGCCGCATTTCCCTCCACATTGATATTGGCTCCCATCCTGCGCAGTTCGCTGATATATTTAAGCCGGGATTCAAAAATCGTTTCCGTTACAATACTCACGCCTTCCGAAAGGGCAAGTAACGTCGTCATCTGTGGCTGCATGTCCGTCGGAAACCCAGGATACGGCATCGTTTTTACATTAGCGTACCCGAGCCGTTTGTCCGAATACACCCGCACGCAGTCATCGTATTCTTCCACTCTCGAGCCGATCTCGAGCAGCTTCGCCGTGATCGCCTCCAAATGCTTGGGAATGACATTTTTGATATACACATCTCCGCCGGTCGCTGCGGCCGCGATCATATACGTCCCCGCCTCGATCTGATCCGGGATGATCGAATATTCGCTTCCATGAAGGCTCTCCACGCCTTTGATACGGATCGTATCTGTTCCGGCGCCTTTGATATTCGCGCCCATACTGTTCAAAAAGTTTGCCACGTCAACGATATGAGGCTCTTTCGCCGGATTTTCAATGACCGTTTTTCCCTCCGCCATGCAGGCCGCCATCATAATATTGATCGTCGCTCCCACGCTCGGACAGTCCAGATAAATATGGCTTCCAGTCAGGCGGTCCGCGTAAGCATCAATCTTTCCGTTGTGGATCGTAACTCTTGCCCCCAGCTGCTCAAATCCTTTTAAGTGCTGGTCGATCGGGCGGCTTCCGATCTGGCAGCCGCCCGGAAGTGCGACAACCGCTTTTTTATACTTGCCGAGGAGTGCCCCGACAAGATAATAAGACCCCCTGATCTTACGTATATAATCATCGTCTACATTCACATCATTGATGAGCGCGCCATTCACACGAACCGTGTGCCGGTCTATGCGCTCCACGATGGCACCGATCCCCTCAATGGCATCCAGCAGCACCCTTACATCGTCCACATCTGGAAGATTCTCGATCGTAACCGGTTCGTTTGCCATGATCGCCGCCACAATGATGCCGAGCGCGGCATTTTTCGCTCCCCCGACCAGAACCTCTCCATGAAGCGGATTCCCGCCTTTTATAATATATTGTTTCATAATCATAGTATCATTCTCCATCTTTACGATTTCATCAAAGTACGCAATACTTCTATAGTATATCACATATGTCGATTTTGTAAAATGATATTTTTATAACAGATGTTACAAATATATTATGATTTTTTTACGGAGTATCCAAACTTGCCAATTTTTTCGCCCAGGACAAAATATTCCCCGTGGGAGTACGCCACCAGATCCGTGCTGTTCAGATCAAATTTCCCATTTTCGTCCATATACTCGCCGCTCACCTGCACTCCGACCACTTCTGCCACAAACATATGGTGCGAGCCGAGCTCCTTGATCTCTTTTACCCTGCATTCCAGATTTACCGGACTCTCCGCGATGATGGGCGCATATGTCAAATGACTGGCTTTTTGTGCCGTCAGGTTCATTTCCTTGAATTTATCGACATCGCGGCCGGACTTCACGCCGCACCAGTCTGTTGCTCTCGTCAGTTCCCGCGTGGTCAGGTTGATCACAAACTCTCCGGTTTCTTTTATCATATCATACGAATAGCGCTCCGGTCTGACGGATATGGATACCATGACCGGATCCGAACAGATCGTCCCTGCCCATGCCACTGTCACAATATTTGGTTTTTCGCCCTCCCTGCCGCAGCTCACCATTACTGCCGGCACGGGATAAAGCATATTTCCCGGTTTCCACTCCTGCTTCTCCATACACGATCCTTCCTTTCCATTCACTTTCTATTATTTTCAAAAATCACAATTTTACTTTATATGTAATCAGCTTTTCAAACTCTTTATGGTAATTCAGAAAACTATCCATCTCATCATAACTTCCTTCCAAAATGAGAACGATCTGCCTTCCGTACTTTTCAATGAGCGCGCTGAGATTTTTCACGCTCTGGTTCGACAGCGACGGCGCTTCCATGATATACATGCAGCCGCCGATAAATTTTTCCGCCCATTCCTCTAAGTTTATCGCGTCCAATTTTTCCGCCGAGATCTTTCCGATGTTTTTCGCTTCAAAATAATTCACTTTTCGCAATTCCTTAAACAGCTTTTTGGCGACTGCCAGCGACATTCCCGGAGTCCCGCCAGTCAGCGCAAAGTGGATCATGCCGTCTTCCTTGTGGATCTTGTAGATCACACCCTTCAGCGTATTATAACGGATCCCGTTTCTAGAAACATCCTCGATGATATCAGCCTCTGGCGCAGACGTACCAAGCGGATGGCTCTTAACCGAAACATCCTCGGGTTCGGTCCGCAGTTCTTTCACCGCTTTTACCCTCTTTTTCCTGCCCGCATTCAGCGAATCATCCAAAACAAGAACTTCCTCCCGGTGCTCCTCCATCTCTTGAAGTTTCTCTTCGAGAGATTCCACCGGGTAACTGATCGTCGCAGCCGCTTCGATATTCATATCTAAGGCAGCAGAAGCTTTTTTTAATTCTGTTGGGATTGTTTCCGTCGGATCTTTATCCGACGGGGCTGTCTCCACCGTTCGGGTCTCCGTTTTCAGTTTCTCTTCGATCACATCCATATCCTCGTTGGATACGATTTCTTCATCAAACATATCCAGATCGACCTTGAAATAGCTGACGATCCGTTTAAACAATCCCGTTCCATGCTCTGGCTCTTTTTCCTGCACATCGGATTGTTCTGGTGCGCTTCCTTTTTCTTCCGTTGTAAGGGATGTTTTCCTCTCCGCTGCTTCCGCTTCTCGGACGCTTATCGGTTTCTGTTCTGATACTGGCTCTGATTCTCGTTCCTCCGCGACTGGCGGTTCCGGCAAATTCCGCGTCACTTGCTGCGTGAACTCTAGCACGTTTTCCGCCTTTTCGGGTGTAACCTCTGGTGTGCCCGCCGGCTTCTCAGGCGCAAATACAGGCGCTTTTTCTGACTGATCTGGCACGAACAGCTGTCGTTCCTCTCGTTTTTTCACCTCGCTCGTACTCGCCGGTTCAGGCTCTAACACTGGTTCTTTTTCTTCTATGACAGGCTCACGCCCTGCCTCCGACTGAATCCCTTGCGCTCCATCAACCGTCTCAACCGAAATGTCTTCCACCTGCGTCGGCGCATACGCAAAACGAACCCGTCTGTTCGGAAGCTTTTCTTCCAAATCGGGTTCTTCTGGTTCAGGTATTTCATCATTCACGGGTTTTGTCCACAGCGGACTCATACAGCTTTCCCGCAGCTTCTCTGCCTTTCTCACGATCGTTCCCGTGCCAAACCAGCGCTGAAGATCCTCGCACTCTTTGATACATTGTTCGCGCATGCCCTCCTGTTCATACAGCCTGGCAAGTTGAAATCCCCATTCTTCCGTATATTCATCTTTCTTCAGATGCTCCAGTATATCGATCAGCTTCTCTCTCGGTTCACCGGCTGCCTTCGCCAAACGGTAACGCAGTTCATAGGTGTCAAGCGTTATACCGGCAACGATCTCATACGTAAGATACAATTCCCTCGCTTCCTCGATGTCCCCCATCCTGATCGTCAGCATAAGAAGACGGTACAGCGCCGGTCTGGACGCCGTCCTGTGATAAGCAATATAATACATTTCTTTTGCAACATCCATCTTCTCCGCTTTTAAGAAAACTTCAGCAAATAAATACAGATCGGATATGGTTGGAATCTGTTCATAATCCATATCTTCGATTTCTTGCATGGCTTTTAAATACTGATTTTCCTCAACCAGATTTCTTATCTGCGCACATCGCACCGCCGTATCATATCTGCCCATAACAACCTCTACTTCCGTGGAAACTTCATACGTACTTTATTACTCTAACTCTTTAAATATTCGGATGTTTTTTGTATCTCCTCAGGAATATCTATTCCATCGCGTCCAAATTTATGTATCACCATATCAATATTTTTAATCGCCGCTCGATTATCGATCAGATACTTCTTCGCCGCTTCCGCGTACACCGTCTGCCCCTCGATCGCCTTATAGATAGCGCTGGAAAACGGACAATACGTAAACAAGATCGTTCTCGCCACACGGCTCAGTTTCATCGCGCCTCTAGACTCACGCAAGATCCAATCCGCATAATCTTTGGCAAATACTTCTTTGTATTTGTTGTTGCACTGCTGGAGCTGCGCACGTACTTTCTGCTTTCCTTCCATCGAAAGTTCACTGTTTTTTCGGTAAAACTGCAAATAGTCACAATATGCGCTCGTAAGTGAAGGGGTGAGGAAATCATTCCAGCGGCTTCCCATATCCGTCCGGCACTTCTCCCATCGGAATGCAGAGAGCAGGCGCACCATCTCAGGATCCAGTTCTTTCTCACACAGAATAGGCATAAAGATCCTTCCTTTTGAACTCCTCTTCTTTCCCTCGATATCCTGCCACATCTGACAGTTTTTCCCATATACAGGGAACAAAATGACATCCGGCGCGACCCGTTCGATCACGGTCGCTTTTACTCCTTCCGGCTTTTCATACGTAACAAGTTTATCACGGTAAAAGACGGAGTAATCAATCTCTTCTACCTTTTTCACTGCCTGATTGATCTTTTCTTCCGTCAGGAACGAATTGCCAATGCTGTTAAAAATCCCATCAGAACATAAGATCGGCACAAAGGCGCTTATGTTTCCGTTTATGATCTTATCGCCGTAACGGAGCATATTCTGGCACTCAAACTGCAAGCGCTTATCCTTATCCGCCATCTCTGCCGGTATATCCTTTTTATCCAAACGCTTTTCTTTCACCAGTTCACGGAGATGGCCTTCGTAATCCAGGTCAAATTCATTTTTCGATGTCAGTTTAACGCCGTCATAAACCGCCTTTAGCCATTTGCGCATCGTATAAACCCGGCACTTGTCATCTCCGGTATATTTAACCGGACGAAGTGACACGAGTTCTTCCAGTTCCTTTTCCGTCAAAAGCTTTTCACTCACAAATCCAAAATCTAAAAATAATTTAACTGCCAGCGGCAGATTTTTATCATCAAAACTCTTCTTAACGACCGCCTCATACACCTCAAAAAATCCAGCTGCGATCTGCTTGCGCAGTTTCATCTGTTCCGGCGTTTTATCAAACTTATCGGAAAGCTTTGTAAATGTTTCCACATTTTCGATGAACTCGCTCTTTACTTTGACATGGATCGGCGCGTAATCGGTAATCTGTTCCAACGAATTGTGCAGCACCTCTACCCCCGGCGTATCCAGTTCTTCCATCTCCTGCTCGGAAACAGTCTCACCCGACAGCAGCGCAAAATACAAGCGCTCCATACGCTCACGGTCGAGATTGATCTTCATTCCCACTTTATCGTTCAAAAAGACTTCAGTATCGTTGATCCTGGAAACGATCTCATCCACAGCGCTGTCGATCAGTCCGTTTTTAATCCCTTTATCCGCCATCGCAAGCGCCAGCTTCGCCACGGTTTGGAACAAACTATCCTCATCCAAAACAAGTCCCATAAAATGGCGGTATAGATGTTCTCCATAGAGTCCGCACGCCGTGACGAGCGAGTCAATGACCTGACACTGTTCACGGTAATGGCTAAAAGCAATATAGGCGCTCCCGCTAAAATATTTCTTTTGTATGTCAATCGGGATCGACGCGCACTGACGGTAATACTCTGTCTTTTCTGACAGATTGACCGTCCCCTGGGAATATTTCTCCAGTTTTTGGCGGGAAGAAGCTGTATCCACATCAATGCCGCTGCTCTTACCTACCTCTTCACACAGCAGATATTTCTTATCAATAAATTCATTCAGGGAATCGTTCTCTTTCTTGAACTGCGTCAAACGCTTCAGGAGTTCTACCGTCAAGAAATTCAGAGACGTTACTAAAAGACCGCAATATTCCGGCTTTGCCCTCAATAGCTGCTCTACGCTCTCCAGTCCTTTGACGGCAAGAATGTATACGGTCACATCATCCTTTGCTATGTAGGTAAATGTATGGTTTCCCTTATCAACGTCGCAAATCCCTAAAAAATTGCCCGAGCTGAGGACAGCACACATGCCTTTCGAAACAGCCTCCACTCTTCCTTTTACCAAAAGTCCGATCGAAGTAACCGCCTCTCCCTTTTCGTACAAAACATCCCCGCTGCTCAGGGAATTCATGCTGTTTATCGTAATCTGAACTCGATTTTCCATCTGATACCCCTTCTTTACATACATACTACCTATGTTATCATTATCATCATATTTGTAAAACATCGAATAAAAATCCGTGCGTCCTGCTTCGAATCTCCCTCAAAAGACGTTACCTCTACAGTTAGCTCTATTCAGGCACCCTCACGGCACACAGAAAGGTTTGCTTAGTGCTGCTTCATTCCTGACCTGACACGGTTCACAAGTTCCTGTTGCGTAAGACCCAAATGTCAACGCCACTTATAAAGGGCAGCTCTCTTTCAAAAGACCCTGGGCAAGACAACACCCCTGCTATAGCGGATTGCAGGTACAGGGCACCGCTATCTCCCCGGCTGCACGGAAATCTTAACAAAATAAGTATAAAGGTTTTTGTTGGTTATGTCAAGATTTTCACACTCAAAAAACAATTGACATATATTGTTCATAAGTCTTTCCATTTCAAAGGTGGCCTATGCAATTACCTATTTCAATCCTTCCTGGTGACACGCGCATGGAATACATCGCCGAAGTTATGGCAAAAAAAGGAGGAACCGTCTGTTCTTCCTGGTCTGACATGCCGGATTCGGGCTATCTGATCTGCGGTATCCCCTTTACGAGAGACGGCAGAATGGTAAATACTTCCATCTCTGATCCGCTTTCCATCCGCAGCTTTTTAGGGATGCTGACTGGATCGCATATCATCATCGGAGGAAATCTTTCAAAAAATGTGATTTCATACTGCACCTATCACGGCATAAAGTACTACGATGTCATGACATCTCCCGCGTTCGTATCAAAAAATGCCCGACTGACCGCAGAAGGCCTTCTGATACCACTGCTGTCAAAAACCACTTTTTCGATCTGCGACTGCCGGGTACTGCTGGCAGGCTATGGGAACTGCGGAAAAGAGATTGCTGACATCCTTCAGCTTTTTACAAACGATATTTACATTTACGATACAAATCCCGCCGCCATGAAAGCTGCCAAGTCCAGGCATTTTAAGACTGTTTCCGAAAAGGAGCTGCGTGACAGGAACCATAGCGTACATCAAATAAATATCATCATAAACACCTCCCCCGTAAATCCATTTCACAACCAGGTATGGGAAAGCTTTTCCAGCAATTGCACGATCTTTAACATCGCTTCGTTTGCCCTGAAGCTTCCTCGTCCGCTCTCGGAACGGGTCTTTGACTGTCCTGGTATTCCCGGAAAATACGCACCAAAGACAGCTGGTCATATCATCGCCAAAGAGATCTGCAATCATTTCAAACTTTAATCATCATTCAAGAAAGAACAAGAAAGGACGAACATTATGTCTATGGATTTTACAAACAAAAATATTGGCATCGCCATCACTGGCTCCTATTGCACATACCAAAAGGTATTTGAAGAATTAAAACATCTGGCGACAACCGGAGCCAACCTCTACCCTATATTTTCTGACCACGCGTCGACGACAGACAGCCGTTTCGGGAGCTGCAAAGATTTCCTGAAACGAGCAGAAGAGATCACCGGACGCAAACCGATCACAACGATACCCGATGCGGAACCAATCGGGCCAGGCGCGCTGTTTGACATACTTGTCATCGCTCCCTGTACCGGAAACACGCTTTCCAAACTGGCAAACGGAATTTCCGACACGCCCGTTCTGATGGCAGCAAAAGCGCATCTGAGGAACAACAGACCGCTTGTCGTGGCCCTCTCCACAAATGACGCGCTCGGTATGAACTTGAAAAATATCGGTATCCTGTTGAACACGAAGAACATTTATTTTATCCCTTTTGGGCAGGATAATTATAAGACAAAACCAAATTCCATGATCGCCCATATGGAATTTTTGGGCGAAACGATCGAACATGCGCTGCTGGGCAAGCAGTTACAGCCTGTGATCCAGGGGCCATGCCCCAAATAGACAAGGGCCATGTCCGAAAGAAGTGTAAAATTAGAAAAGAGGAAATATTATGTGCGGTATTGCTGGTTTTTATCAAAACAAATACGATTTCCTGTCACCATCCAATGGTGGCAAATCAAAGAATAACAAATGGTATCATACATTGGTCCAAATGAAGAACTGCCTCAGACACCGCGGCCCGGACGATGAAAATGTACAATTGTACCACCACGCCGGGCTGGCACACACGCGTCTGTCGATCCGGGACCTCCAGGGCGGCACACAGCCAATGACCGCTTCCTATCAGGGGATCACGGCAACGATCGTCTACAACGGAGAAATATATAATACAGCCCAATTGCGGGAAACTCTTTCCGCGTATCCGCTCCGCTGGCATACAACCGGCGACACGGAAGTGATCCTCAATGGGTTTCTGGCAATGGGCGAGCGTTTCTTTGAACAGCTGAACGGCATATATGCTTTTGCTATTTATGTGGAAAAAAGCAAAACGCTCCTTCTGGCAAGGGATCCCCTCGGCGTAAAACCATTGTTTTACCAAATATACGACGATACGCTCGTGTTCGGCTCGGAACCGAAAACACTATTTGCTTACGGCATACCCCCGGCCGCCGATACGGACTGCTGGAATGAAATTTTCAGCGTCGGGCCGGCACGAACATTGGGAAAAGGCGGATTTGCTCACATGAAAGAGGTTCTGCCGGGAGAATGCGCCACGTTCTCCCCGCGCAACACCCCTCCGTTTTTCCACTGCCAGACATGGTGCTTTTGGGCGCTGCAGGCCAGACCGCACACAGACTCCTACGAGCAGACGGTAGAACGGGTAAACTGGCTCGTCGAAGACAGCATCGAGCGGCAGATGGTGTCCGATATCCCGATCTGCAGCTTCTTATCCGGCGGCCTTGACAGCTCGCTCGTCGCTGCCGTCTGCCAAAGCAAATTAAAAGCAACGGGACGTATCCTGAACACGTTCTCCTTTGATTTCAAGGATAACTCAAAAAATTTTCAGGCAAATGCGTTCCAATCCTCGCTCGACCGACCGTTCGCCGAGGAAATGGCATCCTATATCGGCAGTAACCACACGTTTTTAGAATGTGACAACCAGACACAGGCGGATTACCTGTACAAAGCGGTAGACGCTAGAGATTTCCCCTGCATGGCAGATGTGGAATCCTCCATGCTGTATTTTTGCGAGCTGGTATCACAGACGAACCAGGTGGCGCTGACCGGGGAATGTGCCGACGAGATCTTCGGCGGCTATCCGTGGTTCCACAGGGAAGATCTGTGGCAGAAACACGCCTTCCCGTGGTCGTGGGATATGGCAGCGAGGAAAGCGCTCCTAACCGACGATTTCGCTTCCTCCCTGCATATGGAAGATTACTCCCAGAACGCTTATCTGGATACGATCCGCAGCACGCCGCGCCTGTCCGAAGACACTCCGCAGGAAGCAAGACGCCGGGAAATCGCATGGCTGAATATCCGCTGGTTTATGATGACACTGCTGAACCGCATGGACCGGGCAAGTATGTACTCCGGCCTGGAAGCACGCGTTCCGTTTGCCGATCACCGCATTTTAGACTATGTATACAGCATTCCGTGGGACTACAAGTGCCGGAACGGGCAGACAAAGAGCCTGCTCGTGGAAGCTGGCAAAGCTTTTTTACCGGATTCTGTTCTGTACCGGAAAAAAAGCCCTTATCCCAAAACGTACGACCCTGCTTACGAGGTTCTTCTAGCTGACCGCCTCCGCGAGATGGTTTATCAGACAAATTCCCCGCTGGCTGGCATTCTTGACAAAAAGAAGCTGGAACATTTCCTCTCGTCTCCGAGCGATTACGGAAAACCATGGTACGGCCAGCTCATGGCCGGCCCGCAGATGCTGGCTTATTTCCTTCAGGTCGGATACTGGATCGAAACGTATTCCATCGCTCTCTGATGAAAGAGTTCTTAAAATAGACGCAAAAATGGATGAGACGATATCGCGCCTCATCCATTTTTTTGCCATACCGCTCCGGGTCAGTCCTCATCGAACGCTTCCTCTTCCCATTCCAGGATTTCTCCGCTCACGGCATCTATTTCAAAATCGTATTCTTTTCCCTGATAGAAGATCGACCCCTCATAAATTTCCTTTCCGTCATCCCATTCGCTGTGGATGCTGACATCAGATTCCTTTGCCCCTTTCACCCGTTCCAAAGCGATCTGGGCTGCTTTTTCTTTTGAGATCTTTTTACTCGATGACGTATCCGAGGATGAACCTGTCTGATCAGAAGTGTTGTTTTCGTCTGTCAAGCCACCGTCGTCCGTTGCACTCGGTTTTGCCGACGTTACGCCGGCAGACGTCTCATCCGCGTCATCCAGCGCCCCATCCGTATCATCCTGGCCAGGATTCGTAACCTCCGGCGCCTCAGATGCTTCTGCCATATCAGTTGCCGCCGGCGGATCTGTTACCGTCACAGGTTCTTTTTCGGATTTTCCACATCCAGCTGCAAATACGGAAATCAAGAGACCGATCCCACACAATAATACTGTTTTCCTTTTCATCGTATTCCTCCATTTCTAAACGTTGTTAAGAAACATGCCTATGGCGATATTTCCTCTTTTTTAGTATGTCTGAAACCTAATCCGATTATAACAGTCAGCCGCATAGGATCGGATCATTTGACAACGATTTTTTTCGTATTAGACATTTTACTGTACGACACCGTTGTTTTGCCACCTGCATTTGTTTTCTGATACGCTTTGACATATAGATATGTTGTCGCATGTTTCGTCAGTTTCAATGTAAGTTTACACGTCTTTTTCCCGACGCTCTTAACCTTTTTAAACTTGATGCTCTTTGCCTTTTTCGCCTTTGTTCCCTTTTTCACCACCTTTTTATAAATGACATAACCGCCTGCCTTGTGATTCTTTGTCCAGGACAGCGTCACCTTGTTTCCTTTCCTGCTCTTTTTCACTTGCGTCAGCTTCACAGGTGAAACAGTTATGTCTGGCGCATCCGTCACGACCGGAGCTGGCGCCGGCGTAATGGTAACTGGCACAGCCGGCGCCGGAGTGACTCCTGCCAGCGCTTTTGCACTCGCGTTATTCGTATTCGCCAGCGCCTGAAGCGTAGAGCCACCGACATTCGCAAACGCATTTGGCGCAATCGTTACGTTTTCATTGATGGTGATCTCTTTTATATTGCTCGCGTTTTTAAAAGCATCTTCCGCAATATCGGTCAGTGTATCTGGCAGTTTCACCGTCTCCAGATTTCCACACCCCTCGAAGGTACCCTTCTCCACTTCCGACAGCCCGTCGGAAAAGTTCACGCTGTGGATACCAGCATTCTGAAACGCAAATTCTCCCACCGTATACGGAGTACTCGACTGCACCGTTACGTCCAAAATGTTTCCACAGTTGGCAAACGCGCGCTCCCCGATCGAGGACACCGTTCCCCGGATCGTGACATAATGAATGCCGCTGTTCTCGAATACACCGGATCCGATTTCATTCATATTTCCCTGCTCGCTTACTATAAATGCGTGGATATTTGCCGTTCCCTGGAACGCATCCGCCCCCAGTTTCCCGATAGATCCGTCTACGGTAAAATTGTGGATGCCGCTGTTCTTAAATGCGCATTCGCCAATTTCTGTTATGCCGGCGCCTTCTTTTACAACAACTTCCAGCAGATTTCCCGTGTTTTCAAAGGCATTGTTACCGATGAAGAGATTCGGACTCGTAAACGTAATATTTTTTACGGGAGAATTATAAAAGGCCCGGTATCCAATTTTGGTTAAATGGCTCGGCAACCCTTCGACCGCGACGGCCGATCCAGTTTCCACCGTCGGTATGTTCGTAACGGTCTGTTCTGCTCCGGCAGATTCTACCTCGGCAAATTCTCCTGTCGGCGTATAGGTATAACTTGATACATGGTCCACCGCATACGACGAAAAAGCTTCCTCCCCAATGATCTCCAGCGTATCCGGCAGATACAGGTTATGAATGTTCGTCCCCGCGTTCGCAAACGCCTTCGTGCCTACCGCACGTACCTTTTGACCGCGGACAGCCGCCGGTACGACGATATCGGTCATATTCGGCCCGCCTGCCGGCGGCCGGAAGTCCGTGATCGTCAGTACCCCATCCACATATTGGGTCACAAAAAGGTTCTCGTCGGTCATGTCGAGCGATGTTTGTTCGTCTGCAGATACCTGTTTCTCGCGCAATGGTGTAAATGCTATCGTAAAAATAAAACACAAAACCGCAGCCATCATTAATTTTTTCACATGGTTTAACATACTTATCCCTCCTTGACATATCAATTCAATTTTACCATATTTTTCTTTTTCTGGCAACTGGATCGTTTCACAGGCTGCTCCGCTTAGTAAGCTCCATGTTTGACGATTATCTGACCACCCTTCTCATGATCTCTTCCCCGTTCTCTTTGAGCCATTTTCTCTTTTGTTTATAATCCGGCATCATATGTTCCACTTCTGCCCAGAATTTCGAAGAATGGTTCATTTGCTTCCGATGGCATAATTCGTGGATCACGACATAATCCTGAACATCGTCAGGTGTGAGCATGAGCAGGCAGTTAAAATTCAGATTCCCTTTCCCGCTGCAGCTCCCCCATCGGGTCTTTTGGTTCCGAATGGTAATACGCCCATAATCCACGCCGATCTTTTCCGCAAAACGCTGTACTTTTTGCGGAAGGATCCTTATTGCCTCATCTGCTAATTCCTTTATCTCCTGTGCGCTAAGACGATGCCAATCCGTTTCCTGTTCTCTGCGCCGCCTCTCTTTTACGATCGCTCTGTGTTTTGAAATCCAGTTTGATTTTTCTCTTAAAAAGTCACAAATTTCCGTATCCGTCGTGAAGTACGGCGCGCGTACCCGAAGATGTCCATCCGGACATATTTGTATTTCCATGCTCTTTCGCTTGCTTCTTATAATTTCCACATCTGTCATTATTATAATCCGCCTTTCTGCGAAAGGCACCAATACGTCATGAAACATGTT
>CAJUTR010000014.1 GCA_910589665.1 uncultured Eubacterium sp.
ACGGCACTTCTGGTGAAGCTCTGCTTCTATCTCTTCCAACGCCTCTGACAGGGACCCGATCTGCTCTGCATTATTGAATGCCTTTTGCAATTGTTCACGATTAAAATAATTATTCCTTGCCGCATCTGCAAAGCAGGTATATGTCAAATCCGGTTCTATTACATAATGAAACTCGGCCTTGATCTGCTCCTTCAATTCTTCAGCGCTTTCTTCCTCCAACGCCTCTCTATATGCCTCAAGTGCATCTTTTAGCGTTTGTGGTTTCTCATCATAAATCAAATCATACACCTTGATCAAAAATGTATCAGACAAATATTTGTAAAATACGATCCCCAGCAAATAGTCCTTATACTCATTTGCATCCATCTTCGAGCGAAGTATATCTGCCCCTCCCCATAACACACTTATTAAATCCTTACCATTCCCCACCCCTGTCGAATCATGAATAATAAGTTTGTTTTTTTAAGCCATAAAGTCTTCCTCTCCTACTATCTGTCTCCTCAAATCCCCCCGCCAAAAAACTCCCTCAACTTCGCCATCGACCTCTCCAGCACTTCCACCTCCGGCAGATAAACGATGCGGAAATGATCCGGCTCCGGCCAGTTAAACCCGCCGCCATGCACGACCAGAACATGTTTCTCCCGCAAAAAGTCGAGCGCAAACTGCTCGTCATTTTTTATTCCAAACTTTTTCACATCAATCTTAGGGAAAATATAAAAAGCCGCTTCCGGCGTCACCGCCGACAATCCGTCAATCTCCGCGATCGCGTCACAGATGCACTTTCGCTGCTCATAAACCCTCCCGCCCGGCAGCAATAGCTCATCTACCTGCGGCCGGTTTTTCAACGCCGGCGCGACGACGTACTGCGCAGGCACATTCGCGCACAGCCGCATCGACGAGAGCATATTGATCCCTTCGATGTAGCCAGCCGCCCTCGCCGTATCCCCGCTCAGTATCATCCATCCGCTCCGGTAGCCGGCGATACGGTGTGATTTGGAAAGTCCGTTAAATGTCACGCAAAACAGATCCGGCGCCAGTGACGCGATGGAAACATGCTCTTTGCCGTCCATCACCGTGCGGTCGTAGATCTCATCTGCAAATACTATCAAATCGTGCTTCCTCGCCAGTTCCACGATCTGTTGCAAAAGATCTTGCGGATACAGCGCGCCGGTCGGATTGTTCGGGTTGATGACCACGATCCCCTTCGTCCTGTCCGTGATCTTCCGCTCCATATCACGTATGTCTGGATACCAGCCGGCACTCTCATCACACAAATAATGTACGGGATTTCCGCCGGCCAGCTTGGCCGCTGCCGTCCAGAGCGGATAATCCGGCGCCGGGATCAGTATTTCATCGCCATTGTTCAAAAGTCCCTGCATCGCGATCGAAATCAGTTCGCTGACGCCATTTCCCAAATAAATATGATCCTCACTGATATTTGGAAGTCCTTTTTCCTTATGATAATCCAAGATCGCCAGCCTCGCCTCCAAAATCCCCTTCGAATCACTGTACCCCTGGCTCATCGGATCCTCTAACGCCCGATGGATCGCGTCCAGTACGACTGGCGGCGCCGTAAATCCAAACGGTGCCGGATTCCCGATATTTAACGGCAGCACTTCCACGCCGCGCTGCCGCATCGCATTGGCTTCGTCCAAAACCGGGCCTCTCACATCATAACAGACTCCGTGCAGTTTCTCAGATTTCTCGAATTTCTTCATGTTCCACAATCTCCTTTTTCGCATACAATTTGGAATAGCGCCAGATCAGTAAGCCGCCCCCCACAATTGAAACGCCGTGTACGACAAGCATCAAAAGTCCAAGTACTACATCCGGGAGCGCACCACCGGCCGACTGCAGCGCCTCGATCGCGTAACTCGAAAGATTGAACGCCAGATGGAACAGATAACATCCGAGCAGTGAATTCGTCTTTTCATACGTATACGCGAGCAGGATACCGAGCGCGGCCGCATACACCCCCTGCACCCAGTTCATATGATAGGCTCCGAACGCGACACTGGAGAGGATGGCGGCTGGCACAAACGAAAACCCTTTGCGAAGCGTTCGAAATACCATCGCCCGGAAAACGAGTTCCTCCGCCAGCGGCGACCATACCGCGACGATAAAAATCATCGCCCACGCCGGCAGCACATGGATGTCAAGTCCTTCCATCAACTCCGTATACTGGGCAAAGACAGAAGGAAAGGCCATCTGAAATACGACCATGATAATATTGCAGGCAAACTGACTGCAGACAGCTAATAACACCGTAAAGACCAGACTCTTCGCCGACAGGATCTTGCGGTACGGAACGGGTGAGACATCTCGCTTTTTGCGGATGAGCACATACCAGGAACCAAATCCGGCGATCAGGATCAGATTGATGAGTGCTACCAGGATCAGGTTATACTGGTTGCTCGCAAACTGTTCCTGAATGGATCCCGTATCAGGAGATCCATTCAGAACACCAAAAATTATCATCTGAACACTTAGCACAATTCCGATCAAAAACTGCGAGGCAATCGTAATAAACAGATATAACACCGCGAAAGCAATCGATTTGAACTTATTCATACTTTACCTCATTTCTGCGCGGAACTTCAGTTCCGTGGCTTTTTTGCGCATCAAGCAATGTTTGTGCAAGCAGCGCGCAGACACAAACTTGCCGAGTGAAAATATATTTTTCATTCTTTTTTCCTTTCCTTTAACTGCACAGGAGCGGCTGTTTCTTTTCCTGATACACCGACTCATATGTTTCCAAAAACTCATCCCACAGATCATGTGTTCCAGCCGGGAACTGTGTCACCTCATAATGCTCCCGTATATACGCTCCCAAGTAGGCTGATACCTTTTCCGAACCATAAATATTCATATGCCCTTTATTATACATATCCTGTTGCGGAATGAAACCGATCTCCTCCTGGATCCTCTCATCAAACTGCACCATACGGACACCATATTCCTGTGCGATCTGCTTCGCGTGGTTAAACACCCTGTACTCATCCTCAACCCATGTATCCGGTGCGTTCGCGTCGTTATAGCGGTGCGGGAGATCTACGAATAACACTTCACCGCCGTGACTCTGTACAAGTTCCACCACTTTTCGCAAATACATCTCCGAATACTCCGGCATGGCCGCCGCTTCGCCTGGATCCGCCCACGGCTCAAAAGATACCGGCTCCGCGCCGCATCGTTCATAATAATATTCCGACCCAAGCCAAAAGTCATCCTTCGTATCTGGCTGCCTGAGAAAATCCGCCTTCGTCAGTTCTGACCAACGAGTATGATAAGCAAGCAACGGTAAATAGTATTTCTTTCTCTGGTCCGCAGGAACACACTGCCGGATAAACTCGCGCTTAACCGGAGACCATTTCATACACCGGAGCACGTCAAACACAAACGATTCCCTTTTAAAATAACGGTTTTTCATGCCGATATAGTACAGATCAAAAACAACCAGTTTGTACTGGCGCTTTTCCAATAATTCTTTTAAATAGTAATATGTCAGATACACCGGTTCTCCGGAAAACGAAAAATTGTATGACTTAATGCGCTCATTGCGCCAGATGACCGATGGGTTAAAACCATTCACCGCATGGCTTCCCCCGATCAACGCCACTTCGGTCTGTTCCATATCTGCATCGTCCGAATACAGATTCTTTTGTACTTTATCTGCCTTGGCATTATAAGGGTTCGTTACCTCATTTACTGCCACCAGTATACCGGCCGCCAACAAAAGAAAGAAAAATATCTCAAAAGCAAGCCTCCATTTTTGTTTCAACATGTTCTCTCCCTGTCGTGCGGCTGCTCTTTAGCCAATCAAGCATACTGCCGCACTCTTTTTAAAACTGTCCATATATAAATTCGGTTGCGTAATACTGCGTCCCGTATGCCCCGGCTAAAATGATGGCGCAAAACATAAGAATACAGAAACCATAACGGATCCAGACGTGGTCTTTTGCAATCGAGCGATAAAAATCTGCTTTTTGATTATAATGATCAATGGCAAACATGAAAATGGTCCCGAGCGCGCATACGACCATCATCGGCCCATTGAGTCCAAGTTCCATCAAACTGCCGTCGGTCATAGTCCAGGGACAAAAGGCGAACATCCGCAGAAATAAGTCTCTCGTTTTCCACAGCTTCCCTGCGAAAAATGGAACCCAGGCGACCGAAACGAGAACATACACAGCGGTTCGCTGCAGCCACGCAAACCGCTCTTTTTGTCTGGCCCTGGCAAAAAGCCGGTCACGAAATGCTTTCGTCCGCTTTCCTGCCACGAGGTAACATCCATGGATACCTCCCCAAAGCAGATATCCGGCCAGCGAGCCGTGCCATGCCCCGCTCAGTATGAATACGAGCATGGTATTCGCGTCCCTTCTCCTCTCTCCGTTCCGGCTGCCGCCAAACGGAATGTAGACATAATCCCGAAACCATGAACTCAAAGATATATGCCATCTGCGCCAGAATTCCTGTATGGAGACCGCACGGTACGGAGCATTAAAATTGTCCATAAGCCGCACGCCTAACATCTTTGCGCCACCAATGGCGATTAGGGAATACCCGCCAAAGTCAAAGTAGATCACAAGGGAATATAAAAGCATCGCAAAGACCACGGAGATTCCCACAAATTCCCCCTCACAGATCCCTCTGACGAGAACGAGCAGATTATCCGCCAAAACCATTTTCTGAAAAAATCCGACGAGTACCATCACAGCCCCGGCACGGATCTCCGTCAAGTCAAACGACGGCCCTTCCTCGTATTGGCGCCGAAGTTCCTTATAGCGGCCGATCGGCCCCGCTACCACCTGCGGAAAGAAACTGACAAACAGTGCGTAA
Organism: uncultured Eubacterium sp.; assembly: GCA_910589665.1. Lineage (GTDB taxonomy): Bacteria > Bacillota > Clostridia > Lachnospirales > Lachnospiraceae > Eubacterium_F. The sequence goes on from CAJUTR010000014.1 coordinate 4,837, forward strand.
CGGGCAAAATCCCGTTCGGCCGGCACAGTCCCCCGATACACCTCCATAAGATAACCGATCACCATAAGTGAATAATAGGACAACCCCATCGGAATGATGAGTGATGTCCCGCACCAAAATATCGAGTACTTGATTCCAATGAACAGGATAACCATAGCGGCTGTCACAGCGCCCACAATCCATTTGCTCCTTCTTTTCTCCAGCGCCCTGCCTGCCACATACGACACGGCAGTAACTCCAGTCACATAAATCAATGCCGGCGGCGAAACACAGATAAAAAATAGTACACTGGCAAAAAGGAGAACATAGACCCGATACCGTTTTGGCAGTATGTACTGTAACAGACAGGCCCCAAAAAGACCTGTCGTCAAAAACATCTGATCCATAACAATCCCCAATTCCAAAAGTCTGTAACCATTATAACCGACAATGTGGCGCGCGTCAATGCCTGCGCCCCCTGTCCGCATCGGCATGTGAATAAAAAGGACGGGGATGGAAATGCTAACAGCAAAATAAAATAAGAAACGAGGCATACTATGAGTGATATGAACCAGTCAAAAGATCTGCGCAGCGCCCTTCCTATGGCAGCACTGGATGAAATCCCCGAACCCCGTTCCGACGCGAAAAACATCGTCGGCCTCGTAAAACAGAGGGGGAAGATCACCGGCTACCAGCTTTCCGACGGCCAGACAGTCAGTAAGGAAGAAGGGGTCGCGCTGGCCGAATCCGGCGAGATCCGCGGCGTCGGCATTGCCCACCGCGGAGATACGAGATACCTGAAATCCCTTCCCGACAGCGATGAGGAAAATAATCTGAGCAGCCTTCCCTCGGTCGGCGTAGACCGGGCTCGCTGAACTCGTCCCCGACACGATATATTTTCCCCTGATTTCCATTCACGGAAACAACATCTGCGCATAAAATGAAAATAACTTCGAATGGCAGAAGATGATCCGGATCAAAATGATATAGATCAACATGTGCAGAAATGAGGGGAAAACATGAATCGTGTACGGGAAATCGTCAATGTAAACCAGGTCCATGCGCAGGGCATACGCGGTCAGGGAAGCTGTATCGCTATTTTAGACAGTGGGATCTGTTCCCACCCGGATTTTGGAACCCGCATCACGGGCTGGTACGACGCCATCAACGGCAGAAGCACCCCTTATGATGACAATGGACACGGCACGCATGTCGCCGGCATCGCTGCTGGAAACGGGTCGCTCAGCCGGGGGACATTTTGCGGCATGGCGCCGGAAGCCCGTATTGTATCCGTAAAGATCCTTGACGAAAATGGGGAGGGCATGATTCCTCATATTATCTCCGGCATTCACTGGGTCATGCAGAACCGCTGCCGGCTCGGTATCAATATCGTCAACATTTCCGTGGGCACAGCAGACAGCGAGCGGTTCAACGAAACGTCGAACTTCGTCCAGCAGGTCAATGAATTATGGGATATGGGCATTGTCGTCACCGCCTCGGCAGGCAATAAAGGCCCGAGTCCATATAGCATCAGCGCGCCCGGAAACAGCCGCAAGATCATTACCGTCGGATACTATAGCAAGCACTCCAACTCCAGCGTCGGCCCGACCTCATTGTGTATCAAAAAACCGGACGTCGTTACGCCCGGCTATCAGATCACAAGCTGCTGCCATCAGTACGCGTTGCAAAACGCCTACATAAAAAAGAGCGGCACTTCTATGGCTACGCCTGTAGTCAGTGGAAGTATCGCGCTCCTTCTCTCAAAATATCCTGATCTTACGCCAAAGGACGTGAAAGTCCGGCTGAAAAACAGCTGTACCGACCTATCGCTCCCCCACGGAAGCCAGGGATGGGGACTGCTGAATGTCGAGAAATTACTCTCCTAATTTCCAAATCTCTTCATTGTACTGGGCGATCGTCCGGTCGGAAGAGAAAAACCCAGCTTTTGCTATATTGATAAGCATCTTTTTTGCCCATGCCTGTCTGTCCCTGTAGTCCTCATATGCCTGTTCTTTCACCGCAACATATTCATCAAAATCAGGGAATGTCATAAACCAGTCCTTATTCAAAAGTTCGTTGTAAAGTCTTTTCAATGAATTCTTCTTTCCGACTTTCCGCATCGTGTCACTCATGATAAAGTCCACGGCCTGCCGCAGATCCGCATTCGTTTCATAATACTGCCTCGAACAGTAATCTCCTCTGTCATACCTCGCTATAACCGTATCGCTGTCTTCCCCGAAAATATAGATGTTATCGTCTCCCACAAGTTCGTGGATCTCTACATTCGCGCCATCCTCCGTTCCGACCGTTACCGCGCCATTGAGCATAAATTTCATATTGCCGGTACCGCTCGCCTCTTTCGAGGCCAGCGAGATCTGTTCCGATAAATCACACGCCGGAATCAGCTTCTCGGCCAGTGTCACATTATAATTTTCCACCATGACAATATTGAGATACGGCCTTACCGCCTTATCTTTTTTCACGATCTTCTGGAGACAGAGGATCAGATGGATAATATCTTTGGCGATCGTGTAAGCTGGTGCTGCCTTCGCTCCGAAGATGAGCGTGATCGGCGTTTTCGGCAGATTGCCGCTCTTGATATCCAGATATTTGTGTATCGCGTACAGGGCGTTCAACTGCTGCCGCTTGTACTCATGAAGCCGCTTGACCTGAATATCAAAAATGGAGTCCTCGTCTAGTTTGATCCCCTGCGTCCGCTTCAGATATTTCGCGAGTTTGTGCTTATTGCGCTGTTTGATGGCAAGCAGCTTTTGAAGAACAGCATGATCCTCGCTGAATGCCAGCAATTTCTCCAGTTCCTCCGCATCTCTTTTAAAGCCGGGCCCGATCATCTCCTCCAAAAAACGCGTCAGCGGCCGGTTACAGTGAAGAAGCCAGCGGCGGAACGTAATGCCGTTCGTCTTATTATTAAATTTCTCCGGGTAGATCTTATAAAAGGAATGCAGTTCATTCTTTTTCAAAATTTCCGTGTGGAGATAGGCCACACCATTTACGCTGTGTCCGTAATGGATGTCCATGTGCGCCATATGGACCAGTTCATTTTTATCAATGATATAAACCGACTCGTCGTCGTATTTTTCCTTCACCCGGCGGTCCAGCTCCCGTATGATCGGCACGAGCTTCGGCGCCACCTCCTCGAGAAAACATACCGGCCATTTTTCCAGCGCTTCGGAAAGGATCGTGTGATTGGTATACGCGCATACCGCCGTCGTGATCTCGATCGCCTCTTCCATCGCGATCCCTCTCTGCATCAGAAGACGGATCAGTTCCGGGATCACCATCGATGGATGGGTGTCGTTGATCTGGATCGCCGCATACTCGTAAAGATCATGCAGGTCACTTCCCCTCTCCTCGGCTTCCTGCAAAATAAACTGCGCCGCCGTGCTCACCATAAAATACTGCTGGTATACCCGCAAAAGCCGACCAGCTTCATCGCTGTCATCGGGATATAAAAACAGCGTCAGGTTTTTCTCGATCTCCGATTTGTCAAAATCAATCCCACTCATTACTATACTCTCGTCCAAAAGTTCCGCATCGAATAAATGCAGAGCATTCGTCCGATTTCCGTAGCCGGTTACAAGAATATCATATAATTTAGCTGTCACGTCAAACTTTCCGAACGAAACGACAAACCGGCTCCTCCGGTCAATGAGCCACCCGTCCTCTTCCATCCACGGATTCGGTTCCTCGTTCTGCAGCCGTTTTTTAAATACCTGCCGGAACAATCCAAAATGATAGTTTAAACCGATTCCATCTCCCGGCAGGCCAAGCGTCGCCACCGAATCCAAAAAGCAGGCAGCCAGTCTGCCCAAACCGCCATTTCCCAACGACGGCTCGGGCTCCATTTCCTCCAATACGCTCAGTTTCTTCCCCGCCTTCGCAAGCTCTTTTCTCACCTCTTCGTAAATACCGAGGTTGATCAGATTATTGCTGAGCAGCTTCCCGATCAGAAACTCCGCCGAGATATAATAAAGTTTTCTTTTGTTTCCTCCATTCGGCGCGTGCGCTGCCTGTGAGTGATCCACAACGCGCTTCGCAGCCAGTTCGTTCGTCATTTGGACAAGTGCGGCATACAATTCCTGATCCGTACAAGTTTCCATCCGTTTTCCATACTTTTCACCTAGAAATTCCGCTAACATGATCTTTACCTCCACTTTCCATGCTCCAAATTGCCTTATTTATCATAGCACAGAATAAAGAAGGAAACAAGCCTAACCTCGCAGATCATTTTATCCCCTGAATTATTTTTTTCATCCACTGCCACGCCTCTTCATCCGACTTTTTAGCCTCTCGTATATACTGACACGCCTTTTTCCGCAGTCCCGCATCGGATGGATCCGATAATCTGGCACCCATGTCCTCCCAATTGCCAAATAACTCCCGCATTTGGCAAATACTCTTTTCCGTCCGCTCAAATGACGATGCCGTGTGCGCAAACGCTTCCTTTTCTCTCTCCGCTATGTCCGGCAATCCTGCCAAACGGGAGAAATAGCGGGCGGCACAGCCTCTCCCGTCAATCAGGCACGTCATCGCATCGTTTAAGCACAGACATTTCTCAAATAGAAGGGAATCATGATCTCCCGCGCGAAAATCCGCATCATTTGCCAGCATGCGTTCCCAGGCATCATAGGCGAAAAGCCCTTTTGCATACTGGTTTTCGTTCCGTCCTGTCATGACACGCACGGCATGTTCCAATATCTCTTTCCTTGAAATCCGGTCAGCCCGGATGGCTCCCATGCACATAACGCCATGGGTATCCTTGTTTTCCCACCAGTCATCACAGATAAAATAGCCGCTCTCATCGGTTCTCACACTGCCGCCAAATTCGGGATCTTCCTGAAAGAAGTTCCAGCCAAGCAGCGTATTTCCCCGATCCCGGTAACCGGTGATCACACACGCCTCGGGCGGGCCAATGATACCCTGGGCAATACACGGATACCCTTCGTCGATATGCTTCCTGATAAAACGGATGAATTCCTCTTTCGAAGTCTGCTTCTCCCGTCCCAGGAATCCAAATTCCCGCCCAAGCGCTCCCGCGCCTATGTAATAGACATCCAGTGACTCCAGCATATGATAAATATCTACGTTGCTCAGGTCCCACGTTTCTTCATTCCATGTCAGACGAAAAGCCGCCCCACCCGACACCATCACCTCTTCATAACTGACATCTTCGCCGAGATAATCCATGCACGCTTTCAGGCAGATCGGATACGGCGTATTCCCGCCATACGTACCCCATCCCACTTTTGGCACGCCGTATAAGATCGTACTCTCATTATCTTTATACTGTTCTTTCTTCATACAGATATCGCTCCTTCGCTCTTTTTTTCCGGGGAGTCCGATACCGTACACGCCCTGCGCCAGCTCCTCTTTTCCCACGATCGGCCGTTCCTTGCGAAAACGGCTCGGCGTCATGCCCACCTGTTTTCGAAAAGCCCGCGTGTAGCTTTCATGATTCGCAAAACCATATCGCAGCGCGACATCCATAATAGAAGCATCCGAGTGGATCAGATCAAACGCGGAAGCAAGGATTTTTCGCTTCCTCACATAGAATGACAGGGAACAGCCTGTATTCCGGCGGAACAATTCCCGCATATACGCCTCAGAATAGCCAATCCCGTCTGACATCTCTTTGTAGTCAAAATGATCGCCCTGGAGATGGGCTTCGATATAGCGAATCATGGCTCGTGTGTGTGTTGAAAAACTCATCATCGAACTCCTTTCCAATTCCTGTAACATCGCGATGTAACTGTATTATATATCATCCGCTATTTCGTTTCTTGACTTTTTTAAGGAAGTTAGCATTCAGGAAGTTCGTTATTTGCGAAAATCAATATCAAACCGTGTCCCATGTGAAAACAAGACTCACTCTGTAAGCCGGATACAAAGGATGCACGTATTGGTATCACTGAAATTATTGTGGCCATTATCAATCCATTCTGAAAAGGCCTCCCTCAATGTACCTGCAATTTTCTTATTCTCTTCCCTGCCAAAAAAGCCCAGATTTTCCCCTTTTCCATGCGCAGTAAACCAATCACCAGCAATCGCGACATCTGGATTTCCCTCGATCTGCCTCATTTTATTGGAAAGGCCATAGGTAATGACATAAAACGCGCCATCTTCATAATGCGCGTTTCGGTTGCGATAAACAAAGCATCCTCTTTTTCATAGATCATACCAAATGGCCTTAACCGCGGCCGGCCATTTACAGACGTCGCAAGAAAAAAATAGCCGCACTTTCGGATAAACGAATAGCAATCCCGAGCCGTCCACGCCCCCTCTGTTTTCTCCTCTTCCGCTGTAACAGCTTCATTGAGCAGAAAATCGATACTGCACGCAAAAATTTTACTTAGTTTGATCAGTTTTTCTGTTTCCGGAAAAGATACATCCATCTCCCAGCGGGAAACAGACTGCCTGGAAACATCCAGCTGTTCAGATAATTCCTCCTGCGTCAATCCTTTTTTCTTACGTAGTAATGCTAATTTTTCTCCCATCGTCATGTGATCACCTCTGCCATCTATTTATAGTTCCATTTAGACGCATTGTAAATCACATTTCAAGTGCGTGATGCAACGTTCAGCGTGCAAATACCTCCAAAACCTCGCATCCTTTCCTGACAAAAGCAAGGAATGTATCAATAGGCGCCTTGCCCTCGATCCACTGTTCCCCTGTGTATGTTTCCCGGCTGTTCACATCAATCCACTCACCCTTGGGAAGATACACCCGTCTCTCCGTCACTCCCTGCCGCGTGATCGGCGCGAATAATATGTCCCTGCCAAACATATACTGGTCTTCCAGCGTATAACAAACCTCATCTTCGTAGTAGTCAAAAAACATAGGTCGCATGATCGGCTCGCCTGTTTCATGCGTGATCTCCATATATTTACAGATATACGGTTTCAGTCTCTCCCTGAGTTTGACAAGGTTACTGAGGATCTCATAGTTTTCTTCTCCAAAACACCATATTTCATTATCTCCGCCGCTGCTTTCCTTGATGCCCGGATGTTTATCGACCTGACCTTTTGTCTTGTTCCGCGCTCCATGTAGGCGCATAACCGGAGAAAATACGCCGAACTGGGTCCACCGCACGACAAGCTCCTTAAAATAGTCGCTCTCAATGTCACCAGACAAAAAGCCCCCAATATCGCTGTTCCACCAGGGAATGCCGCTCATTGCCATCGAAAGCCCCGTCTTTACGCTCATTTCAAGTGCCTCAAAGGTTGACATGATATCACCATTCCAGACAAGGGAGCCAAATTTCTGCGTCCCGGGATAAGCGGCTCTCGTCAGAAGTATGATCTCATCCTCCCCCGCCTCCTTTAACCCCTCATAAAACATCTTACTGTAATAATAAGGATACAGCATGGCCGTCTGCGCCCCATTTCCCGCATGAAATTTCAGATTCGAAAATTGCTGCGGATGAACCTCCGGCTCCGCCTCATCAAGCCAGAAATTCCGGATGCCATAGTCATAGTAATTCTTTTTGACGATATTCCATACAAATGGTCCGGTTTTCGGATGCGTAGGGTCAATAAACGTCTGCTGCCCATGAAACTCAAACAGGCCATACTGACCATTTTCCGTGCGGACGACCATGTTCCCCTCGCTCATCTCCGTATAATTTTCACTCGCCGGATTGATGGTCGGCCACACAGACACCACTGGCTCTATCCCCATCTCTTTCAATTCCCCGCACATCGCTTTGGGATCTGGCCAGTACGCAGGATCAAATTTCCACTCGCCCTGTTCTGTCCAGTGGAAAAAGTCAATGACGATCGCAGCGATCGGCACGCCTCTCTTCTTATACTCGCGTGCCACCTCCAGCAGCTCTTCCTGGCTCTCATAACGAAGCTTACTCTGCCAAAAACCTGCCGCCCACTCAGGAAACGCCGGCGCATACCCCGTCAGATCACAATATTTTCTGAGAACTCCTGCCGGAGTCGTATCCGCATACACCAGATAATCCGCCTGATACGCACTGTCCGCCACCCACATCGTATGGTTGTTTGTCGTCTCACACCTTCCCGGGGCCGGATTATTCCAGAAGAAGCCGTAACCGAGGGAAGAATACAAAACCGGGACAGCCGACTTTGTATTATAGTGCAAAAGATTGACTGTGCTTCCTTTTCGGTCAAACTGGTTCTCCTGCTCCTGGCCAAGTCCATAAAAGTGCTCGTTTTCATTCGCGTCAAATATGACTTTGATCTGATAATGATCGCCTTCCACATGAACATTTCTTCCTGTATACTCACCCTCAAATTTGGTATGCAGGATCTGACTTCCGTCTCGGTAATAAGTTATGATCCCGCCATACCAAGGCTGTCCCACCTCTATTTTTGCCGACATCATCCCATTGCGTATCGTCGCTTCTTTCTCGTTCCCCTCTGTCACACACTCCGCATCATCCGTTGGGGGCAGAAGCGTCCACGCCTCATCCAGTATTTTTCCGTTTCTCGTTGAGCGGCACCGCAGGCAATTTCGACCATATGGCTCTATGACCGTCAGTTCCTCTCTTCTTTCATAGACAAGCTTATCTTTGTAAATCGTGATCTTTCCCATCGCAACATTTCTCCTTCCACTTTTTTAGGCTGGTTTGTGTCCAATTTCTTTCATATTACTTTATAATGATTATATTGATTTTTTGCTACGAAATCTAGCACTATTTGTAGATTTTCTGACACTATATTGATATAGAGGCGCAATCGTGTTATGATGGCAGTACAAAATACCGAAAGCAGAGGTGTTACATATGAACAAGGATCATGTATTCACCAAAAATATGATTACAGAAAATGCAGGAACACAAATGGATCCTCTTACCGAAAAGATCAAGCATCAGACAGAGGGCAGGCCCTTTTCCATTCATCATACTAATGTAGAAAAGGGAAACAAAAACGCACTGTACATCCACTGCCATTCTGAACTCGAATTTTTTTATCTCACAGAAGGGGAACTCGATTTTTATATCGAGAGCAATGTTTATCACATACAAACCGGAGACGCCATTCTTATTCCCAGCGGTCTGATCCATTATGCGAGATGTGCAAGCAATGGCGGGACAACATGTTCCTTTGACGCTGTCGTGTTTTCTATCAGGATGATGATCGATGCCCTGCCTTCGTATTGTGGAAAATACTTTGATTCTGCTATTTGTAATTCCATGACCGGAGTGTGCTGCCTAACCCCGGATACTGACTGGCAGAATGCCGTTATTGATTTTCTGACGGGAATCTTTGATTATGATCATACATCGATAGATAAATGTGAGCTTATCATACGCGGCAGATTACTCAGTGCATGGCAGCTTCTCTACAACAACAGATATTCCACACAGATTGCCAAACATTATGCACGCCCAATCTACCCTCTTCTAAACAAATGTATCAATACTATAAACTCCAATTATATGTATGATTTCTCCCTTGCCGATCTCGCCGCCGCTTCCGGGCTTAGTAAAGGACATTTTTGCAGGGTTTTTAAAGATGTAACGGGGTTCACTCCATTTGGATACCTTAACAGAGTACGTATCGCAAAGGCATGTGGTATGCTGACCAGCACAGACAAAAAAATAGCCGATATATCAGCCAGGTGTGGTTTTAATAACATCAGCTATTTCAACCGGGCTTTTAAACAGATCATGAAAAAAAATCCGTCCGAGTACCGAAAAAACTTTCAAAGCATCACCTAGTATTATCTAATTTATTATTTCAAAATACACTGATTAGTTTTAAAAGAAATATTTCACTTCCTTGCCAGGCACTATTGGACACCGACTCTCATAAACTATGATTAACGTATGTTTCTGAGGTGTCGTCCTTGCAATCATTTCCCAAACCCCTTACCGCAAAAGAAGAGCTGGAATACATACGCCGTTTAGAACATGGAGACATGGAAGCCAGAAAAGTTCTCATCGAACGGAATCTAAGACTGGTTGCGTATCTTGTAAAAAAATATAGCAACAGCGAACACAGTCAGGAAGATCTCATTTCCATTGGTACGATTGGACTGATCAAGGCGATTGACAGTTATAAGCAGGGAAAAGGAGTCCGGCTGGCGACGTATGCGTCACGATGTATCGACAATGAACTCCTCATGACCTTTCGAAGCGCAAAGAAACAAGCAAAAGAAGTATACCTTTATGAGCCGATCAATGGCGATGACGGGGAAGGCAACAGCATCAGCCTTCTTGATCTTCTTGAAACGACAGATGAAGACGTAGCGGAACGAATGGAAATCGAGGAAAATGTAAAAAAGCTGTACAAATATGTAGAAACCGCACTTACCGACCGCGAAAAGGAAATCATCCGCCTTCGATACGGACTTCCCAAAAACCGAAACGCAAACGAGAAGAATGAAATTACCCAACGGGAAATTGCTCAAAAATACGGAATCAGCAGAAGCTATGTAAGCCGTATTGAAAAAAAAGCTCTAGAAAAACTTCGTCAAGCATATGAAGGCGAAATATTCCATTCATAGCATATTCGTCGTTCAAACGGGAGGTTGAGATGGCTGATCAAAAATTAGAAAACATGTTGGAACTTTCCTTAGCCGCGAATGAAAACCAACGAGAAAAAAGCGAAAATTTAAACGTGGGATATGACTCCCTTACCAAGCGTTGGGAACTGATCATCAAATACTCTGGTGAACTGCTGCTGCCAGAATATATTTCGGTACTCCCCCTATACGGGGGGTATGCCATCATCTCTATCCCTGAAACAGAAATTGAGTCCCTCTCCCAAAACCCTCAGATTGAATATATCGAAAAACCGAAAAACCTCGTACTCTCGCTTTACGAAGCGCGCGCTGCCTCCTGTATAACCCCTGTCCAAAATCCCCCCCTTTCCCTTACTGGCAAAGGGATCATCGTTGGCATCGTCGACAGCGGAATTGATATTTTTCACCCGGATTTTCGGAATGAAGATGGAACGACAAGAATTTTGGAACTTTGGGATCAAACGATCCCAAATGAAGAAGACAGCAATTTTTTCTATAATAGGGGAAAAATATTCAGCCGAGACGAAATCAATCAAGCCCTGATGGATAATGACCGATCGTTTCCGAGCAGAGATCCTTCCGGCCACGGAACTCATGTAGCTGGCATCGCAGCCGGAAATGGACGCGCGAGCCGAGGGGAACGAAAGGGTGTCGCCCCAGAAAGTGAACTCTTAATTGTCAAGTTAGGAAACACATTTCCCGAGGGGTTTCCAAGAACAACCGAACTTATGCTGGGAATGGATTACTGTGTCCGAAAAGCCGCTGACTTAAATATTCCATTAGCTCTCAACATCAGTTTCGGTAACAGTTATGGCAGTCACGATGGCAGCTCACTCTTAGAAACATTCATTGACAACCTTTCCAACCTGGGACGGACCACCATCGCAATTGGCAGTGGAAACGAGGGAAATAAAGGCAGGCATGCCGCTGGACAACTCGTGGAAGAGAATCCGATGCAGATTGAATTGGCAGTCTCCCCCAACGAAACTTCTTTAAATGTGCAGCTGTGGAAGAATTATGTTGACACCTTTCAACTTCGATTAGTCGCCCCTTCTGGAGCCAGCGTCGTTCTCACAGAACAATCCATCGGAGCATACCGTGATGTTTTAGACCGCACGCAGCTATTATGGTACTTTGGAGAACCTGCACCCTATAGCGTGTCTCAGGAAATATATCTGGAAATGATCCCACTTCCCGGAAGCTCATATATACAAAGCGGCATTTGGAAACTTGAATTCACTCCCGTAAATATTGTAGATGGCAGATTTGACCTGTGGCTTCCATCCGGAAATGCGATCAATCCGTCAACTAACTTTCTCGTTCCATCACCAGACGTCACTTTGACAATTCCTTCAACAGCGTCTAACCCCATCGCAGTAGCCGCTTATAACAGTAATACAGATAGTTTCGCCTCCTTTTCGGGTCAGGGATTTACTGGTCTTTCACTTCCCAAGCCAGACATCGCCGCTCCTGGTGTAGACATTACCAGCACCGCACCCGGCGGCGGTTATACACAGAACACTGGAACCTCTATGGCTACTCCTTTCGTAACGGGCAGCGCAGCCCTTCTTATGGAATATGGCATCATTCAGGGACGAGACCCGTATCTTTACGGCCAAAAAGTAAAAGCTTACCTGCAAAAAGGCGCTAGACACCTTCCCGCCGTACAAACATATCCCAGTCCCCAAATTGGCTGGGGCGTACTGTGCCTCAAAGACAGTATTCCCTAACAACGATCCCCGCCGATATGTTTATACTGTACAAATTGAAACTCTACCCCACTTTCATCTATGAGCATTTCACTTTCAGAAACCTTGCTCCATCCTTCGATTTGATCCAAGTGAGGAAAAAATGTATCCGCCTGTTTTCTTTCATGCACTTTCGTAATATAAGCCATCGACGCACACCCTAAAAACTGCCTGTAAACCTGCCCGCCCCCTATGATGTACACATCTTCTCGCCGGTCTGCCACAAACGCCAAAACCTGATCTGGAGAATGAAAGACAAGAACGTCCTCATTTTTTTTTGCATATGCTTCTTCCCATCCCGCCTGCCTGGTTAGCACAATGTTCTTCCGTTCTGGCAAAGATCTTCCGCCTGGCAAACTCTCAAACGTCTTTCTTCCCATCACGACAATGTTTTGCAACGTGAGTTTACGGAAATACTCCATATCCTTTTTTAAGTGGAACAATAACTGGTTCTGAAATCCAATTCCCCAATTAGCGTCAACAGCTGCCAATAGCGTAATCTCTTTCATCGCTTCCGTCCTTTCAAAAAGGTCATCCTTCCGCATGTTTCATAATACGTCCGACATACTTCGATGGAATAGCCGCTTTGACAAAAATTCCGTCCTCTTTATATTCCTCATGCTCCAAATTCCCATACTTACGGATCAACTGGATCAATCCGGCCTCTTCATAAGAAAACAGTTTTTCTATCTGAACAAATCCAGCATTTAAGATCTTCTCTACTTTTTCTAAAAGTTCATCAATACCAATCCCCTGCTTTGCAGAAATCTTTACAACATCATCACTCTTTTCATCTTTGCAGATACATTCAGATTTACCGTGTTCCCATTGATCGATTTTATTAAATACGGTAAGAACCGGTTTATCCTGAACGCCTAATTTCTTTAACGTATCATAAACCACCTGCATATGAACATCATAATCAGGATCCGACGAATCCACGACATGAAGGATCATATCTGCATATTTCGCTTCCTCCAATGTGCTTCTGAATGCCTGGATCAAATGATGGGGAAGTTTATTAATAAAACCTACGGTATCCGTAAACAAGATCTGCTGCCCATTTTCCATCTCATAACTTTTCGTCGTAGGATCCAAAGTGGCAAACAACTTATCTTCTTCCAGTACATCTGCCTGAGTCAGCGTATTTAACAAAGTTGATTTTCCCGCATTGGTGTATCCAATAATAGCTGCTACTTTTACCTCTTGTCTCATTCGTTGCTTGCGCATGGTATCCCTTGTCGATACCATGCGTTTTAACTGACGGTTCAGTACAGCGATCCGATCCCGGATCAGACGGCGATCCATCTCCAGTTTTTTCTCTCCGGGGCCTTTTGTTCCAATTCCTCCACTGCTGCCAGCTGCCCCTCCACCAATCCGGGATAGCGATTTACCAAAACCGATCAGTCGTGAAGAACGATACCTAAGCTGGGCAAGTTCTACCTGCAGTTTTCCCTCACTTGTACTTGCATGTGCCGCAAAAATATCTAAAATCAAAACAGTCCGATCAATCACTTTGCACTGCAGCTCGTCCTGTAGATTCCCTAACTGTGCAGGAGATAGTTCATCGTCACAAATAACGGTATCCGCTTCTGTTTCCCTGACCAATTCCCGTAATTCTTCTATCTTTCCCTTTCCAATATATGTTCCTGGGTGCACACCCTCTCGATTTTGCACCATCCGCCCCACAGGTTCCGCTTCTGCTGTCTGTGACAGCTCTGCCAGTTCATCCAGTGATATTTGTACATCCACCCCATCCCCAAGATCTACTGCTACAAGGATCACTTTTTCTTTCCTTGTTTCACTCTGAAAAAATTGTGTCATATTCTTCCTCATTTCTGCGCAAAACTCCAGTTACGTGGCTTTTTGCGCACGCTGGCCTCTGCTCTTTTTATTGCAAAATGTTATGTAAGCATAACACATCTCGGCAAAAATATCAAATTACATTATTTATCGTTTCACCTTTACCGTACAAATATACCGCTTCTTTTTTATCCGGAAAAGAATACGGGCATTTCCCTTCTCTTTTGCCTTGATCAAGCCATTTTTACTTATAGAAATAATCTTTTTCCCTTTCAATTTCCAAACAGGTTTCTCTCTTTTCGAACATCCTTTGACTTTAAGACGCAGTTTGCTTCCTTTTTTCAGATGGATCACTGTTTTTCTTTTCTTGATCCACTTTACTTTGATTTTAGATAGAATTGAAATAGCTTTATTCTGTCCCATCTTTGTAACGTCACGATTTGCGATCAGATTGGCAGAAATAAATTTGTGGATCATATCATAGGAAGCGGGCACATGATTAATCAAATCCAGAAAATCATTCTCTATTGATACCTGATCCTGACTGTTTGATACATAGTCCTCCGTCTGTTCCGGCCACCATACTGCTGGGGACGTACTGAGCGGAGTCACGGTCGGCACTGCCGTTTCAGATGGCAGAAATGTTTTCGTCGGTGTTTCTGTGTTCAAAGGCATATTTGTTTCTTTGGGCCGGTTGCTCTCATAGGGATCCTTTATTGGTGACTGTGTATATTCCGGCAGCAACGATTCCACTGGTTCTCCTGTCGGAAGCAATGTTTCTCTGGGTTTTTGTCCTGCATCCCCTGATGTCGGTTTATCCGTTTGTACGGCTATCCCCGACGGCGTCGGTTGGATCGTCGGCACTGCTGTGCCCTCAGGCGTCGGCATGATCGTCCCTTCTGCTGTACTCACTGGTGTCGGTTCGATCAATGGCTTATCCGTTGATATTGGTTCTGGAGTTATTAGAACTTCCGGCTCCTTCCAAACTGGGACCTGCACCAAACGGACGATCGTCTGCCCCTCATAGTGATACAGTGCCTCATATCTATTTACATGATCGCCCTTTTTCGTTACTACTATATTAGGATTTTTCCATTCATAGGTCGCTCCCTGCTGCCGCGATTTTAACACGGACAAGGCCAATTTATCCCCATCTTTCACACAGGACACCTCCGGATTTGAAATAACTGCTACCCTGCATGTAATATGACAGATATGATTTTTCTCGTCCCATTGTCCTACGTTCGACCAATCATAATTCTCACAGTCTGACGGCACATACTGCAAAGGATAGTTTGTAAGATCTGGCGACACGATCATTGGCTCATCCGGCCAAAAAAACTCTCCCTCCTCACGATTCCATGAAATCTCAGATTCGCTTATCAAATCTCCTTCCGCCAGACATGTCACAGAGAATTTTGGAAGTATTCCTTTTGCTTTTTGTACCATAAGCGGGATCTGGCGAATCACAATCTGTTCTTCCCGGCTCCACCCCGGCACACTGCTCCAATCATAATTTTTCTTATCGATTGGCGTAAACCGTACCGCATAACCCTCATTGTTCACTTTGACTTCTTGTTCCGGGTCATTCCAGCAAAAACTCCCGTATTGATTATCCATCACAGACAATCCTGATTCACTTACTGTTAATCCCGGCCGGTAAACTAGTTGTTCCGCATTTGGAAATACGATTTCTCCATCCATCCTGCGGGGACAGATTTCAAACTCCTTCGTCACCGTCCCCGTATAATTCCCTTGAAAAGAAAAGATTGCCAACGCCGTTCCGGCATCAATATGATTCCGGTAAGACACTATATAATCGACGTCCTCAATATATCCCTTCAAAGCCGGCCTGTGTTCCTTTCCATTGTATACAAACTCATCCTCACACAACTCCACTTCCGAAACGGGAGCCGGTTTGATATAAAACGATTTTGTAATAGTTCCCGAATAATTTCCCTGAAAGACTGCCTGAACTTTTGCCGTTCCAACGTTCACGATATCCTTATAAATGAGCGAGTAATCCGTATCTTCTTCCAGCAGCCTGCCTTTCGAATCCAGTATCTTCACACTTGGGCGGACTTCATGACCTGTATATACCAGTTCCTCCTGATCCAATACCATTTTCTCTCCGAACGCCTCCATCGGAAATGCGGATATCGTATAGTTTGCCGATACTCGCCCCGTATAATTTCCCTTACCAGAAACCAAAAGAGTAGCAAATCCGGTATTTACTGCTGTATTTCCTGTAATGTCATAATCCTCCCCCGCTCTTAACGTAACAATTCCGTTTCCGAGAACAATTGATATTTCTGGATCTTGAACATCGCCTGTATAGACGACACTCCCTGTTCGTACTGCGCCATTACCACTACCGCTTTGCAGTGTCAACGGCTGGATCGTAAATGTGTTCATTTTTGTACCTGTATAATTTCCCTTTCCTGTGACCGTCACAGAAGCTGTCCCTGCATTTATATTACTGCTGTAAGACACTGTAAAATCCGTACCTTTTACCAATTTCTTTTCTCCGTCAGACACGACAGGATCAGGTGTATGCGCTTTTCCATCGTATATACGATCTTCCATAGCTTCAAAAGAGCAGTTTCCTATGTGTTTGGCATTGATTCGAACCGTTTGACTGCCTGTTAATGTATGATAGTTGTCTGCCGAAACCTGATAATATACCGTATAAGTTCCTGCGTTTTCATACATTGGACTGTCCGCTAGACTGTAATTTCCCGGTGAAGTACCATATTTTACCGTAACACCTTGAGAAGGTTTACTTACACTGACCCGTATCCCATGACTATTTCCGTCATATATACCAGAGAAACCTTCCACACTTACTCCTCCCGAAAGTTCTGCATTTCTTATCTGAAAATCCTGTGTCACAGAACCTGTATAATTTCCAATTCCGGTAACGGTCACCCGTGCCGTCCCTGCATTCGTATGATTTTCATAAGATACGGTGAAATCCCTTCCCTTAATCAGTTTCTCTCCGTTATAAGGATTTGTAAGACTTACCTCAGGCATTTTAACCGTTCCATCGTACACAAACGAATTCTCCGACAAAGAAAGCTTGCACAATTCCAATTGACATTTTTCCACTACAATACTCTTATACGTTGTGCGATAAAATACGGACGGAACAACCGCCTCAAAAACATCAGAAGGATTCGCCTGCATACTGATATCCAAAACGTTTTTATACGTACCGACATTTAGTACATCCTGCCAGTTTCGGGGACTTTTTATCACTTTTGTCACTTGGCACGGAAGGTATACACTCCGGCAAAAGGTACTTGACCCGTATGAATACATAAGACGCAGTCCACCTGTACTTCCGACTTCCGCATCACCGATCGACTGTCCATATCGAATCGGGGACACGCTGGAATCTGACCGATACGTTTCCGACGGACTTCCATCCACTTTTGAAATACCATATAGAGTCGGTTCAAATGAATTCATTTTATAATACCCATCACATTTTGAGTCGATGGCCAATTTGGATCTTTCGTCATAAATACCTGGCAGCACGATCACCTGACAGGACGTACGATTAAACGCATACGCACATTCCGTTGGGTTGTGCGCGACCACTACAGATTCCAGTTCCCTGCATCCCTGAAAACAATAATTCATTTTCTTCGTTTCTGGTAACACACAACCGATTGAACGAAGCTTGATATCCATATAAAAGGTATGATTCATCGACGTCACGACTGCCGGAAGCATTCCAACTGCCAAAAGATTCCTACACTCATAAAAGAAATAATCCATGTTTGGAATCGCAAAATAACTATCCAGATTTGCCAGCGTAATATACTGGATATAAGATCGGTACCGATACCACGGAACTTTTGTCGGATCAGAATACGTTTGGAAACCAGAAGCATTTGTAATCCTCTGTTCCGGTGTGGCATCCGAATGATAAAAGGCAAAAACACCCGAACCATCAATACCCCATTTAATATTTCCTATATCTCCCGAATACCGGATATCTCCAATATTAAATTGAATTCCCTGCACCTGGGAAACCGCTCCCACGGTACTGTTCTCTCCCGCATTTACATCCAGTGCCAGAGCTGCAGACACTATACTTACATCTGCTGATGAAACGCTTGTCATTAGCATCGCCAAAGCAAGTATTACCGATAAAATTTTTTTCAACTTGATCACTCCTAACCTATAAGTTAATTGATTTACATTGTTTCCCTCGAGGTAGTTTTACTTTATCACGGATTTTTTTACTTGTAAACGATCAAATATGGGTTTTTTCGTTCGTAATCCGGACATTCTCCGAGTTTGAGCAGAAAACCTCAAGAAAGGAAAAACTTGACAGACAGACACTAGCAAATTATAATCGAAATAGAACGATACTTATACTCTATTTACTACTCCTGAAAACAGTCATAGCATAGAGTTTCGGGTTTGTGTCTGCGCACTGCTTGTCCCAGACCCGTATAACATTATCATAAAAAATTTTTAGAAGCGGTGCAGAAATGAGGAAAAAATGTCTAAAAAAGTAATCACATTTGGAGAAATCATGCTCCGTCTCGCTCCTGAAGGTTATTACCGATTTGTTCAGGCTGAATCATATGGCGCCACCTACGGCGGCGGGGAAGCAAACGTAGCTGTTTCTTTGGCAAATTATGGTTTAGACGCAGGCTTTGTCACAAAACTGCCTGCCCATGAAATCGGCCAGGCAGGAATCAATTCCCTTCGCCGGTTTGGCGTCGACACTACGCATATCGTGCGCGGCGGGGACCGCGTCGGCATTTACTTCTTGGAAAAAGGAGCCAGCCAGCGCCCTTCTAAGGTCATTTATGACCGCGCCGGTTCTTCAATCGCAACGGCCAAACCAGAGGATTTTGACTGGAACAAAATATTGGAAGGTGTTGAGTGGTTTCATTTTACAGGCATCACACCGGCACTCGGCGATAATGTAGCCGCCATTTGTTTGGATGCCTGCAAAGCAGCAAAAGAAAGAGGAATTACGATCAGCTGTGACCTGAATTATCGTAACAAATTGTGGAGCAAAGAAAAAGCCGGACAAGTTATGGGTGAACTTTGTCAATATGTAGATGTATGTATTTCAAATGAAGAAGATGCCAGTGATGTGTTTGGCATCAAAGCGGCCGGTACTGATGTCACAGCCGGACAGGTCAACCACGAGGGTTATCGGGATGTTGCAAAACAACTGGCTGACCGTTTTGGGTTCAGCAAAGTAGCTATCACACTCCGCACGTCAATTTCCGCCAACGACAACAAATGGGCAGCGATGCTCTATGACGGTAATGACTGCTATTTTTCCAAACAGTACACGATGCACATTGTCGACCGTGTCGGTGGCGGCGATTCATTTGGCGGTGGACTGATCTATGCCTGTCTGCAAAATATGGAGCCACAGGATATCATCGAATTTTCCGTTGCTGCCAGCTGTCTCAAACACAGCATTGAAGGTGACTTTAACCAGGTATCTGTGGACGAAGTGAAAAAACTCGCCGGCGGGGACGCATCCGGACGGGTACAGCGCTAACACTTTATTCTTTTCATAAGTGCCAATATGAATCCATTCTTAACTGATCTGTTTCGGACACATATTGGCACTTATCAACATTTGAAAGGGGTGGCATACATGAAGCCCTCTATCCCGTGCATCATGCTCCTTCTATTTACTAGTTTATGCTTGACGGCATGCAGCCGATCATCCACAGGTAAAAACCAAACGACTTCGACAGCCGTGTCTGGCGAAGCTGTTTCCGAAAAAACTGGTTCCGAAAACAAACAAGATCGAGACATGAAACCCAAAAAAATCTCATTAAAAACTCCTTATCAATATTGCGCTGCCACCTTTATCATTAAAGAAAATAACTCACAGGAATATCAGGCAGAAATCAGTCTCTGGGTAGATCTCACTGATATCGGACAGCAATCCGAAATTAACTGGGAACTTTATATGGAGTTTGCCGATGAGATTAAGGAGATCTCCGGCGCCAGAGTTTTATCCCACAAGGGGACCCACTACATCATCCGCGGTGATTCCCTGAAATATTCAGCAGATGACGGCAAAAATGCAGATGATTTAGTCTTTAAGATCAGCTTTGGAATAACGGCCTCCTTTCAAGAACAGATCCACGAACCGAAATTTTGCTTTTTTTCTAAAGAACTTGAACCTGTCTCCCGCAAAAAATACGACTGCCAGTGTACCTTCCTGAAAAAAGACGGTGATATTGTAACTGGAAACATTTACATAAGCAACCGTTCTAGAAAAAAATTAGCGGGATGGGAACTTGTTTTTAATTCCAATGTTCAGATTACCTCGTTGAAAGATGGTTATGCCAGTTACGGCTCAGAACATTATACATACGATGACGAGGAAGACTTATGGACTCTAACCATTTATGGCAATGGTGATCATATGGATCTGGCAGCTGGTGAAACACTGAAAATCTCATTCGTGGGAACCTGCCCTGCTGGTCAGCCAAAAATAGATAATAGTTTTGATGACGCTTTTGAGCTATATGAGAAAGAAGACGTAAGTGATACGGATACATGGGCAGTCATGGAAGGTCAATACGGGGCTGATTATGGAAAACTGGAAACATATTTAGTAGCCGATACTGTTTGGGGAGCCGATCTCTTATTTGTCTTTGACCAAAAGACGTCTGATGGTTATACCGCAACCGCAGAACTGACCAATATAGTCCCTCATCATTCTCCAGGTTCTGAAAAGGAAGAAGACCTTAATCAATCTATTGCTAACTGGGAGATTTATCTGGAATGTGAAGATACCATTGAAATCATCTCGGGCGCCAAAATCGTATCCCATGAAGGAAATGTCTACTGCATCCGAACGACCGATCCCACGCATTGGATTTCCCCATATTCTTTTACAACCTTCCAAGTAAAAGTTTCATGCCCAAACGGAATCCACCCACTCGGTAAAACATATCTCAAACACGCAAAAATACGCGCAGGATACGGTTCTGACATAACCGAGCGGGAACGGACATTTTCCTTTGACAAAGACGCATTCCAAAAAGCTACTGGTACAAGATGGCTGTCATATAACGATCTGTATGACCCCTATTTTGAAACAGACTACTTTAGCATAGATTCCTTTAACGGAGAATGGGAAGGATTTGAAGAACGCCAGAAATGGGGTAAAAAAATGGGGCGTATGTTGGAATGACTAAAATGACATGTTGTAAATTAAAAATAGGATATTACCCATACCTAAATCACATCCCTGCTACCTGCGCCAGCTCGCCGGAAACGTATACTCTTCCCTCTCATCAAGCGTACCAAACGTATACCCCTTTTCGGTGATCAGATCAATGATCTCCCCTAAAACCGCCGCCGTATTCTTCATCGTATTCGAATCATGCAAAAGGATAATAGGCTGATCATGCTTTTCAAGATCCTTTGCCACATTCCGGTAAATGACCGCTCCTGGCACATGACTACCGACGGAATCCTCCCCGGATACATTCCAGTCAAAACTCATGACATTCTGTTCCTTCAATTTTTGGATCAGGTCGTCCACGATCGGACACACATAGCTGTTACTGCTGCCCCACGGAAACCGATGAAGCGTGGGTGCAACTCCCGTCACCTCCTGAATCCGGTCTCGGCACATATTAAAATCCTCAAAAAACCTTTCTTCGTTGCAATACAATTCATCTTTTTTATGTGAAAACGTATGTACGCCAATGCGGTGCCCCTCTGCTAACTCACGTTTTACGATTTCTTCCCTCTCTGGGGTGATCTCATTTCCCACGAGAAAAAACGTGGCGGGAACGTTTTTGTTTTTCAGTGTGTCCAGTATGACTGGCGTAATCTCGCTCGGGCCGTCATCAAACGAAAGATACGCCACCTTGTCAGCAGCAGGCTGACTTGTTTCCACAGCAGAACCATTAGCAGCTGTTTCTACACTCCTCTCATTTTCATTCTGCAGATTATTTTTCTCATACTCACTGAAAATCAACATACTGAGTGCACACACGCACAGAAAATAGAATCCTTTCCGCATCACTGTCTCCTATGCACAATCCTCAGTATCCAGTATATGCAGAAACACAAAAAACGTTACGCACAAAAAGTGATAAAAAAATTAAGATTTATTTCAAATTTTTAGTGAAATTTGGAAGATTGTAGTGTATAATAGAAACAGACATATGTAATATTAACTCAAAAAAAGAAAGAAGGAGGTTTCTTATGTCAGATGAATCATTGTATGCGGCTGCCGGAATCGGCATATTAGGAGCGCTCATTTTCCTCATCATCGTTGGTATTATCGTTCTTGCCCTCTATGTGCTGACGGCATATCCAATGTTTCAAATACTGAAGGCAGTAGATTATGATTACGCATGGCTTGCGTGGATTCCCTTCTGCCAGTATTTTGCCATCGCGATGGCATTTAACTACAAGAATGAACCAAACATACAGGCATTTGGAATACCGTTGCCGCGGCCGGTAGCTGGTTTTGCCACTCTGATCGGTTCAGTGGCCTCAGGTTTCATTCCCTTCATCGGTAAGGTGTTCCCCATCCTCGCGCTTCTCATCAGCGGATGTATTCTCGGTGAGATGTACGATGTATGTGAGGACAGTGAACCCGGCAAGAATTTAGGAATGGGTATCGTCTCCTCTCTCATCTGGTTTGTACAGATCTATATGCTGTTCAAATTTATGGGAAGAGCGAAACGCGGAGAGATCAATATAAAAGCATATGCCGCTAATCATTGATGAAAAAAGGTTTGCAATCGTGCACTGTTTCACGTTCACGATGGCAAACCTTTTTTTATGCGCAGCGTAATCTCTCCGGTATGAAGGGTTCGTCTCACTTTTTCCCCTCTGGCCTCTTCCCATTCTACGACGAGTCCCCCATCGTCATCAATATCGAGCGCTCTTGCTTCCCTCCACTCATCGCGCTCCAAAAAACGTACCTCTTTTCCGATCACATTGGATCGCATCCGGTATTCTTTCATAAATTCACGTTCTGTCAGATGTTCGTAAATATTCCAAAACTCATTTAGCACAGATGCCACTAACTCATTTCGGGGAGGAAGGTTTCCCTGCCCGATACACCCAGCCCGCTCCACCAATTCCTGCGGAAAATCCTCTGTGCGGTAATTGATGCCGATTCCCAAAATGGCAGAATCGATCCTGCCCATCTCAAAATCCGAAATCGCCTCCGTCAATATACCGCATACCTTTTTGTCCTCAAAATAAATATCGTTCACCCATTTGATCCGGGTTTCTATGTCCAATACATTCTTTATGCCGCGACATACAGCTACCGACGCTGCTGTCGTGATCAGCACCGCATCCGAACCACCCATTTCTGGCTTCAGCAAAATGCTCATGTAGATGCCTGTGCCCGGCGGGGAATAGAAACTCCTTCCCAGACGTCCCTTTCCACCTGTCTGCTCCTCCGCCAAAAGGGTGAGTCCGTGTGCCCCCCCGTCAAGCGCCCGGCGTTTTAATTCTACATTCGTAGATTCCACCTTTTTATACACTTCGATCGGCAGGTCCCGGTATCTCTCTTTCAGTCCGAGCCGGATCCCTTCAGCACTGATCACATCATTAGAACCCTCCAGCCGGTAGCCGCGGTTATTCACGGCACGGATCTTATATCCTTCCTCTTTCAGGGCTTTTACCGCTTTCCATACCGATGTGCGCGACACACCGAGCCGATTCGCGATTTCCTCGCCGGATAGATCTTTCTCCCTGTTTGCCTCCAAAATAGACAGGAGCTCGGTCTTTACGCTCATATCGATCCATCCCCCATTCTCCGTATGATATCAAACGGGGCAAGCTCACACGCCAGATCGATCCGTATCCGCTGTCCGGGATGCGGGCAGCTGTCAACCGCCGTTCCCTCTTCGTCAAACATAGCAGCCACATTTGCCCGCACATTTTCGCCGGATGGTTTCATGACCTCCACCGCATCCCCTACGGAGAATTTATTTTTCTGCTCAAACCATCCCGTTCCATCGTCTTCCACCTGCTCGATCATACCGAGATAAACAAATCCCTTTACATACGTGTTATTGTCATAAATCTGGCCCTCATGCGTGACCGGCCCGAAGAAGAACCCCGTCGTAAACTGACGATAGGTACACTTCGCGATCTCTTCCTGATAGTACGGGATCCTGCTCTTGTACAGCGCCGGATCGTTCAGATAATCATCGACCGCCATCCGGTATGTTCTTGAAACAACTGCCACATACAGCGCCGTCTTCATACGTCCCTCTATTTTAAAACTATCGATCCCCGCCTCAACCAGCTCCGGGATATGCTCGATCATACACAGGTCCTTCGAGTTGAAAATATAAGTTCCTCTCTCATTTTCCTCGACCGGAAGATACTCTCCCGGACGCTTTTCCTCCATAATATAGTACTTCCACCGGCACGGATGCGTACATGCGCCGAGGTTCGCGTCGCGTCCGGTAAAATAGTTGCTCAAAAGGCAGCGGCCAGAGTACGAAATACACATCGCCCCATGCACAAACGTTTCAATTTCCAGCTCATCCGGTATATTCTCCCGGATTTCCCGGATTTCCCCTAAAGAAAGCTCTCTCGCCGTCACGACACGGGACGCGCCCTGCTCGTACCAGAAACGAAACGTCATTTCATTTACATTGTTACTCTGTGTACTGATATGGACATCAATTTCCGGACATACTTCCCTCGCGATAGAAAACACACCCGGATCCGAAATGATCAGGGCATCCGGCTGGATCTCCTTCAATTCCTCAAAATACTGTCTCACGCCATCCAAATCCCGGTTGTGGGCCGTAATATTTGCTGTCACATATACTTTTTTTCCCCTCTCATGGGCGTAGTTGATCCCCTTTTTCATATCATCAAAAGAGAAATTCTTTGCTTTCGCCCGCAGTCCATACATTTCCCCACCAATATAAACCGCATCCGCACCATATTCTACAGCTGTCTTCAGAACATCCAGACAACTTGCCGGCGCGAGTATTTCCGGTCTTCTTCTCTTCATCTTCCTCTCCCGCTTTCTCGGCCTGAAACAGGCTGACTTTTTTGACTCCGCCGCTATCGGCTTCTTCATACTAGTGTATTGTACTGTTCATCCTCGTACTGACCGTAACGCCGTCTCCCAATGACAGACAGATCGTTTCCAGCTCTTCCATATGGGTGATCGTATACAGATATTCCCTCATCCTGGCGTGGATCGTCCGGTCACGTCGTTTCACCGCATACCGCGATTCCAGCACATCACAGTCATGAAGGATATTATCCGATACCAAAATACCGCCCGGACGGAGGATTGACAGGATCGACGGCAGGAAATTCAAATACTGCCCCTTTGCGGCATCCATAAAAATGAAATCAAAGGAATCCTCTCTATCCACCATCTCTACAAGCTTCTCGCACGCGTCTCCCTCCACCAGGCGGATCCGCTTCTCCCGGTCGTACATTTCAAAGTTTTCCCGTGCCTTTACCAGCCGCATTTCTACTTTTTCAATCGTTGTGATGCGGGATGCAGCGGGCAGGCACTCTTTCATAAACAAGGCGGAATAACCAACCGCCGTTCCGACTTCCAGCACTTTTTTCGGACGGTTCACGCGCAGCAGATAGCGGAGAAGATCCCGAACCGCCCGGCGGATCACAGGCACCTCATCGCGAACCGCCTCTCGTTCGATCTCTGTAATGTAAGCCGGTAATTCCATGCGCAGCGTGTCAAAAAACACTTCGGCCCTCTCCTCGTTTTGGTTCATCCGCTGACTCCCTTTACTATTTTTTCTAATATTTCTTTATAAGTCATACTCGTATTCAGTTCATAGCTCCCTGCCACGATAATACTCTTACTGCTCTGGGATAGACGGAGACGAATGTAGAATGAATACGCATTCGGAACGATCCCTTCCTTTTCGAGGTTTCGCGCAATCGTCATCGCGTCATCCGCTTCCGCGACCACAAATGTCTGGTTCCTGCCCGGCGGCGGCTCCGCCACCACGTCGCCAAAAACTTCATTGGCAAATGAATATGATAATTGACATACCTCCACAGCACCGAGAACGATTACGACATAAAAAATGGCATTGAGTAAGAGGATCAGAAATCCCCGTATAAAAAGCAGCGCTGTCGCATTCCCCTTTTCCGCTTTCCCTGCCATAAACGCCCTCCTCTCTGCATCCGTTTTATACTTCCATAATGATCGGCAGTATCATCGGATTCCGCTTTGTCTTCTTCCACAGAAAATCATTGAGGGAATCTTTGATTTCCGACTTGATCCTTCCCCAGTCCGAAATCCCCCTGTCACTCAGCCGGTCAAGCGCGATATTGACGATCTCCAGACACTCGTCCATCAGGTTTTCCGCCTCTCTCACATACACAAATCCCCTCGATACAATATCCGGCCCCGAAAGGATCTGATTCGAACCGCGCTCCAGTGTGAGGACAACAACCATCAGGCCGTTTTCCGAGAGATGCTGTCTGTCACGCAAAACGATGTTTCCGACATCGCCGACGCCGAGCCCGTCTACCATGATCCCCTGCGCCTGTACGTCTCCAACGACTTTCATACCATCTTCTTTTACTTCCAGGATGTTGCCGGAATTCATGATCATAACATTTTCCTTCGGAACCCCCATCTCCTGCGCCAACTCACTGTGTCGGAGAAGATGGCGGTACTCACCATGTACTGGGATCGCGAATTTCGGCCTCACGAGCGAATAGATCAATTTCAGTTCTTCCTGGCAGGCATGTCCTGAAACATGGGCATCCTGGAAAATAACCTTCGCTCCTTTCATTGACAGTTCGTTGATCACCTTAGACACGCTCTTTTCATTCCCCGGGATCGGATTGGAACTAAAGATAACCGTATCCCCCGGCTTGATCGTCACGCTGCGGTGGATGGACGCCGCAATCCGTGAAAGAGCAGCCATCGCCTCGCCCTGGCTTCCGGTCGTGATCAGCACGATCTGGTCATCGGTATAATTTTTCATCTCGTCCAAACTGATGATAATATTATCCGGCGCCTTTATATATCCGAGATCCACAGCAATCTCTAAAATATTTACCATGCTGCGTCCCTCTACGATCACTTTACGCTTGTACTTATGCGCCGAATTGATGATCTGCTGCACACGGTCCACATTCGACGCAAATGTGGCCACGATGATTCGGTTCTTCTCATTTTCCGCAAAGATCGTATCAAACGTTTCTCCCACCGTCTTCTCTGACATCGTAAATCCAGGCTTCAGCACGTTCGTACTGTCTGCCATCAGAGCGAGTACGCCTTTCCTCCCGAGTTCCCCGAACCGGGCAAGGTCAATGCTGTCCCCGTAAACCGGCGTATAATCCACCTTGAAATCGCCGGTATGCACGATCACGCCGGCCGGTGTATAGATCGCCAGCGCCGCCGAATCCGCGATGCTGTGGTTCGTACGGATAAACTCGATACGGAAATCCCCGAGATTGATATACTGGCCATACGATACGACCTTACGCCGAACCAACCCTAAAAGGTTATGCTCTTTCAATTTGTTCTCAATGATCGCCATCGTAAGTTTCGTCGCATACACTGGCACATTCAGTTCTTTCAGAATATATGGCAAAGCCCCGATATGGTCCTCATGTCCGTGGGTAATGACAAACCCTTTCACCTTTTCCCTGTGATCTTTCAAATAAGTCACATCCGGTATGACCAGATCCACCCCGAGCATATCATCTTCTGGAAACGCCAGCCCGCAGTCCACCACGATTATGCTATTTTCTGTCTCAAATGCCGTAATGTTCATTCCGATCTGTTCCAGTCCACCCAGCGGGATGATACGCACCTTTTCATTCCCTGTTTTCGTCTTTTTTCTCAAAATATTGTTGCACCTCTCTTTTCTTTCTTGATTCTATGATTGATTTTTATCATTTTTTTCTCTACACTCATTTGGGCGTGTACGCAAACAAAAGGGAAAATGCTGCTTGCAGCAAATCTGCTTTGCGGGCGCACACGTTCTCCTACATGGAGAGATTAATATCTTCCATCAACTCTTCAAAATATTTCGATACGATCATTAATTCCTTTTCATCTCCGACCACGTCGCAGCGTACCATATCGCTCCCGTCTTCCTCTTCCCTGACCCGTAAGATCAGCGCTTGTCCTTCTTCCTCTTCCAAGTTTTCTACAGTTGTATCATTTCCTTCGTTCCATTCCTGATCGGTCACTAGAAGGTACACCCTTCCTGCAATCTCTGCTTTTTCCACAACAAAAAAAGCCTCCTCGCTGCCATCCTCAGCAGTAAGCACAATCTCACCATTTTTTTCCACGGCTTCTCTCCTTTTCACTTTTCGACACGCAATGAATCCAAGTAGCCCTGTAAAATAAATGCTGCTGCTATCTTATCCACATATTTCTTCCGGTTCTCACGTCGCACGTTCCCCTCTTTCAGAACCTCCATAGCAGATACGGTAGTCAGTCTTTCATCCCACAGTACTACTTCCAAACCCGTTCGTTTCACAAGCTTATCTCTAAATTCTTCCGTTCGCTGTACTCGTTCCCCAAGAGTATTATTCATATTCTTAGGATACCCCAAACAAATCGTTTCTACTTCATACTCGGCGATCAATTGATCGATCCTTGCCAGAGTCTGACGCAGTTTTGTTTCATGTTTCCTTTTTATTACTTCAACCGGCTGTGCTGTAATGAGAAGCGCGTCACTAACCGCCACCCCTACTGTCACAGAGCCGTAGTCAAGTCCTAATATTCTCTTCATTTCAAATTATTCTTTATATAATCTTCTAAAAACAACTCGATCACTTCGTCCCGTTCCACCCGCATGATCAGACTCCGCGCCCCTTTATGGCTCGTGATATACGTTGGGTCACCCGACATCAGATACCCTACGATCTGATTGACAGGATTATATCCTTTTTCGGTCAGTGCCGCATAGACGGAAGCAATGACATCCCTCACATCAAAATCTTTATCCACATCCACCTTAAAAAGCTGTGTATTGCTCATTTCCTGCATACGATTGCCATACTCCTTTCAAACTCCGACAGCTTATTTCCCAATCTCATCAAACAATTATCTTTTATTTTAATATAAATATCTGAAAACCGCAACTATTTTTTTCTCTACCTGCGGGAATGTTCTTATCATTCGCACAATTTTCTTTAAGTATACTCTCAAACGGATGAGAATTCAAGGTGTTTCTAAAATACAATTCCGTCTCCCGATCTTCACCTCCGCGATCTGATTCTCGTGATACCCGTTTGCCCGCGCCTCCTGCACCGGCACGCCAAATAGCATATACCGTTCGTTGTGGCCGACCAGAAAACACTGGCTGTCGATCTTTCGAACCTCTTCAAACAGCACGTTTTCCGTCTTTCCCACAAACCATTCCGCATACGCCGCTTTTAACTCTGCCGCGTCCGCGATCAAAATCTCGCTGCGCTGGCGCTTCACGTCCGGAGAAACCTGCCCGTCCATCTGGGCAGCTTTCGTTCCTGTCCTTACGCTGTACGGAAAAACATGGATAGCCGCAAGTCCGACGTCTTTTACAAAACGTCTTGTCGTCTCAAATTCCTCTTCCGTTTCCCCCGGAAACCCCACAATCACATCGGTCGTAATAGCCGGATGTTCATAATAACACCGGATGCAGTCACATCCCTCACGATACTGCGCGGCCGTATAGTGGCGGTTCATCCGCTTCAGCGTGGCATCGCACCCGCTCTGGAGTGACAGATGAAAATGCGGACACAGTTTGTCCACCTGAGAAAGTCCATCCATAAACTCCCTGCAGAGGATACGCGGTTCCAAAGATCCCAGCCGGATCCGTTTGATACCTGGCACCTCATTCACTTTTTGAAGTAACGCCACAAGCGGCGCTCCTTTTAACCAGACAAATTGTCTGGCACTTTGGGACTTATCATCGGAACCGTCGGCACCATACGAAGAAAGATGGATCCCTGTGAGAACGACTTCCTGAAACCCGAGCTGCGCCGCCTGGCGGATCTCTTGCAGTATGTCCTCTGCCGGACGGCTGGACAGCACACCGCCGCCGCGCACGTAAGGGATCGTACAATAGCTGCAGAACTGGTTGCAGCCGTCCTGGATCTTAACATATTTTCTCGTGCGTACGGATGTTGTTTTCTCCTGCATGAAACGCTCTTCTGTGCATTGCGTCCCCTCCCCAGCCATCCTTCCATGCTGCCGCATAAACGAAATGACTCTTTTGGCGGCGTCTTTTTTCTCCGAATTTAAAAGCACAAGGTCGATCGCCGTATCCTTTTCCCATTCCTTCCCTGCGCTCTCCACATAACACCCCACAGCAGCCACCACGCCATTCGGATTCTTCTTCCTCGCCCGATGGATCATCTTTCGTGATTTGCGGTCTGCCATATTCGTCACCGTACACGTATTGATCACATATACATCTGCACATTCATGAAAATCCACAACCTGAAACCCATGTTGTTCAAAATCCGCCATCATCTTTTCTGTTTCATAATAGTTTACTTTACACCCGAGCGTCAAAAAAGCTGCTTTCATACGGTCTTTCATTTCCCGGCACAGTTCCTTTCTACAATTTGCACAAAAATAGTGTTGATTTTTCTAACAACTGGTTTAAATTTTCCATTGACATAAAATCCATAACATAATAGTATAATAAATGAGTGTTTTACGATCACGGAATCATCCGTGTATCATACATCTGAATCTGAATAAGGAGGTTACTCTGATGAAAACAGTACGGATTTCTTTGAACTCGATTGACAAAGTAAAAGCATTTGTCAATGAAGTGACAAAATTCGATGCCGAGTTTGATCTGGTTTCCGGAAGATATGTGATCGACGCAAAATCCATCATGGGCATTTTCAGCCTTGACTTGTCAAAGCCGATCGATCTGAACATCCACAACGAAAATAACGTAGATGAAATCCTTTCGAAACTCGATTCATTTATCGTCGAATAACAACGCAAACGGAGAAACATGGGGTACAAAAAGTAACGTGTGGGGACTGTAAGTCTTGAATGCAAGAAACAGTCCTTTTTTGCTGTCCATCACACGCCATTCCCTGTCATTTCCGGACCGTGACGATCTCCCTCTCCGAAATCGCGCGGGCGAGCATCTCATCTATCTGTTCCGCTAACTTCTGTTCTGATTTTTCAATCCTCGAACACTCCGGCCTGGTCACCGGATGCTTCGCTACAAATGTAGTACAACAATCCTCATAGGGCAGGATCGATGTCTCAAACGTCCCGATCTTTTCTGAAATATCTATAATATCCTGTTTGTCAAACGCGATGACCGGACGAAATACCGGCATCGTACAGACCGCGTTTGTCGCCACCAGGCTCTGCATCGTCTGGCTTGCCACCTGACCGACACTCTCTCCGGTCACAAGCGACATACATCCCGTCTCCCCGGCAATCCGCTCCGCTATCTTCATCATGTAGCGGCGCATGATGATCGTCAATTCGTCGTGCGGGCAATTATCATAAATATACATCTGGATATTCGTAAAATTCACGATATGCAGGCGGATCTCCCCTGCGTAATCGCTCACGATCTCAGCTAAGTCGATCACTTTCTGCTTCGCCCGCTCACTCGTGTACGGCGGCGCATGAAAATAGACGGCTTCGATCTGTACGCCGCGCTTCGCCATCATATACCCAGCCACCGGACTGTCGATGCCGCCGGACAACAATAGCATCGCCCGGCCGCTCGTTCCGACCGGCATGCCGCCCGGCCCTTTGATGCTCGTCACGTACACATACGCGCGGTGCCGGATCTCGATGTTGACCAAAACCTCGGGATGATGCACATCCACTTTGGCATTTGGCATATGATCCAAAATATACGCCCCGGCATCCTGGCAGATTTCCGGGCTTGTCCGCTCGTACTGCTTATCGCTCCTCTTTGCAAATACTTTAAACGTAAATGGCCGGCTGCCGATTTCCTCCTCCATATGTACCACAAGTTCGCGGCATATGTGTGTAAAAGATTTATCCTCGATCAGTACGACCGGACATATATGGGCGATGCCAAAACATTTTGTGAGCTGGCCCACCACCTCATCATAATCGTATTCGCTCTTTGCCTCCACATAAATCCGCCCGTTCTCACGCTGTACGGAAAATGTCCCCTCACATTTTTTCAGCTTCTCCGCCACCCTGTCCCGCAGGGCATCCTCAAACATGTAACGGTTTTTTCCCTTGATTCCAATTTCCGAATATTTTATCAAAAATGCCTGATTCATCGTTTCTCCCGTCTGCACATCGCGTGCGCAAAAATTGTTTTTCAAGTTACTTTCTCTGATACCTGCGCAGCACAGGCAGAAGCTCCCGGATCTGCGCGGCCGCGTAGTCCAATTCTTCTTTTGCCGTCAGCACCGACCAGCTGATACGGATCGTCGAATCCAGCAAATGGTCTTTTACCCCGACCGCTTTCAGCGTGGAACTAATGCCCGGATGGTTTGACGAACACGCCGAACCAGAAGATACATATACGCCCCGCTCCTCCAGCGCATGCAGCAGCACCTCGCTCCGAATCCCCTCGATCCCGATACTCAATATGTGCGGCGCCGTTTCCCGGATATGCTCCGGGTCACATGCGTGGATTGCTATGCGCCCTTCATCACCTAGCGCATGAAACAGTTTCCATGCGTACTCTTTTAAAGAATACATCCACTCAGACGTTTTCTCATGATCCGCGTACATCATTTTTGCCGCCAGGCCAAGTCCCGCGATCCCCGGTACATTATCCGTCCCGGAACGTCTTCCCTGCTGCTGTCCTCCGCCGTGGATGTACGGATGGATCCGAACACCATCTGCCATATAGAGAAAACCGACCCCTTTCGGGCCGTGGATCTTATGACCGCTGACGGAGAGCAGATCGATCTTGGCGCGCTTCGGATATAATCTCATCTTTCCATAGGCCTGGACCGCATCCACATGGAATAAAATGTCCTTATTAAACTGTTTGATCGTGTTCCCGATCGCTTCCACATCCAAAACGGCCCCGACCTCATTATTTACCATCATCACCGATACGAGAACGGTATCTTCCCGCAGGGCCCCGCGCAGTTCTTCCAGATCCACATGACCCATTTCGTCAACAGGTAAAAACGTAACTTCATAATCAAAATTCTGTTCCAGGTACAGACACGGCTGCTGTACGGACGCATGTTCAAAACACGTTGTGATGATATGCCTGCCGCGCCGCCGGTTTGCCATACACCCGCCGATGATCGCCATATTATTGCTCTCGGTGCCGCCGGAGGTAAATACAATATTCTTCCGGCCGGTCTTTAACGTATCCGCAATGATATCCGCCGATTCCCGGATATACCGCTCCGCTTCCACGCCCTTCATATGGAGCGAAGACGGATTCCCGAAATCTGTGCACATGATATGCGAAACCAGTTCACCCACTTCATCAAACGCTCTCGTTGTCGCCGCATGATCCAAATAAGCTTCCATCTCTCTCGTTTCCTCTCTCCCCCTCGATCTGAAACATCAGGACTGAAAGGATCGCCAGTCCCGCCGTTTCCGTGCGTAAAATCCTTCTGCCGAGTGAAACCGGCATCACACCCATTTCCATCGCCTGCTCGATCTCCCCCCGCTCAAAACCGCCCTCCGGCCCGATAAAAATACCGATCGACGCTCCCTGACAGAGATCCGAGATCGTCTTTTTAGTAGCCGCCATGTCATCAAACAGCTCATAGGGTATGACCGCGTGTTCCATCTGTCCTGCATAACGGAGCGCGTCCGCAAACGACATCACTTCATGGACGTTCGGGACGATGCCGCGCCCGCTCTGTTTTGCCGCCGCCCCAGCGATCGTCTGCCAACGCTGCCTCTTCTTCGCCGCTTTCCCCTCATCCAGGCGCACAATACAGCGCCTCGTCCTGACCGGCACGATTTCCGCCGCCCCGAGCTCAACAGCTTTCTGAACGATCCACTCCATCTTATCAGCTTTCGGCAATGCCTGAAACAACGTGATCGAAACCGGGAGCTCCGTGCGGACCGGCTCTTCCTTCTCAACGCCTAGCACAACGCTCTCAGACTGAATATCTCTTATTATACAATAATAATCCGTTCCCTGTCCACAGGAAATCACAACGTGATCTCCCCGCCCCATGCGCAGTACATTTTTTATATGATTGACATCATCCCCGGTAATTTCCGCAAAATCGCCATGAATCTGCTCGCCGGGCACAAAAAAACGGTACATCACAACCTCCTTCTGCCATGACATGGAATAAGCACAAGCATTACGCCAACGCAATGCCTGTGCTTAGTTTCTGCCAAAACGATAACGGTAAAACATGCCGTCTTAATTTTTTTATTTTAATACGCCCTTACTGGAGTAGAACGTATTTCCGCCATTGAAGGAAATCTGATTGGCTGCCAGATTGTACAAACCGGTTGCCCTCTGCGCCGTCTTTCCTACAATGCTCGAACTTCCGCTAAACTGTGTCCTGATATCACTCAGGTTCGCCTCATTGAATTTTTCCTCATCAATCGAAAGCGCTCCGTCCGAACCGATCGTAATACCGATCTTTGCCATCATCTTCTCGCGCGCCTTGATGTCATCCTTCATCCATTTTACACTGCGTGACAGGCTGACATTATCGGTATCCTTTGCGCTGCTCAGCACGGAATTATAATCTGCGACAAATGACTTCGCCGCGTCGTACAGCTCCTCCCGTGTACTCTTGTCAAAATCCATATTGGACAGAGCATTTGCCGAAGTCTCAAGTTTATAGGATGCACTCTTGATATTCGAAAGCACCTTATTCGACTTATCGGTCTCTGTCGTCACTTTCGGAGCCGTAAGCTGCTCCATCTTCTCACTCACCGAATTTTTAAATTTGTAAGCCGAATCCGAACTCTTTTCCGTTTCATCTCCTTCGGTCATTTTGGACACGTAAGATCTCATCATCTTTGTATAAACGCCGCTCTTGATCAAAGCCAGATCCCCAAAATTAGAAGCGGAAAAAAAACTGCCGGTTCCAACCGATTTCGATCCCCCAAATAACGCATCTGCCATAGAAGTATTAAACATTGTCATAATTCTCGACTCCTTTCAAAACATACATTTCATCCATGAATAAATTGCTCCCACCAATCTCTCCCTTATTTACCATATCGGCTATTGCAGCAGAAAACTGAAGTCTTTTCCGTAAACTTTTTTCATTCCATTGACAATGGCTTCCCGCTCGCTGTAGTGGTGTTTGATCCCATTGATCTCCTGGTACTCTTCATGCCCTTTTCCAAGAAGAACGATCATATCCCCCTTCTCCGCATGTTCGAGCGCATATGCCACCGCTTCTTCCCTGTCCGGGATCACCACATAGTTCCCATTACTCTTCGCCATTCCTATTTTAATGTCCTCGATGATGTCCATCACGTCTTCGCGGCGTGGATTGTCGCTTGTGATCACGGCCAGTTCGGACATCCGCCCGATGACCTCCCCCATCTCGTAGCGCCGCACCTTGCTCCGGTTGCCGCCGCAGCCGAAAATGCTAATGATCCTGTGAGGTTCATATTCACGCAGCGTCGAGAGCACATTTTCCGAACTCACGCCGTTATGCGCAAAGTCGATCAGGACAGAAAACTCATCGGAAACCGGCATTACTTCCACACGCCCGCGTATTTTCACATGCTCCAGCGCATGACAGATCACTTCGTTCGGTATGCCGAGCGCCGCCCCGGTACACGCAGCGCACATGGCGTTAAAGATGTTAAACCGGCCCGGCAGTCCTACGACGATCTCCCCGTCAAGGATCCCTTCCGCCTGAAACTCCATCGAAAGCTCGCCGCCATCCGCCACATGACGGATACGGCCCGCCCTTAAATCCGCCTCCGCCCCCGTTCCGAACGTTATGATCTCGCAGGAAGCATTTTTTACCATATCCTCATAATGCGCGTCGTCCCGATTTAGAATTCCTGTTTTGCATCTTCGGAACAGCTCCGCTTTGCATCCGAGGTATTCTTCAAAGTCGGCATGCTCGCCGGGACCGATGTGATCCGGGGAAATATTTGTAAAGACGCCGTAATCAAATGTAATTCCGGCGACGCGGTCCATCTTGATCCCCTGTGAGGACACCTCCATCACCATGTATTCGCACCCCTCTTTGACCATCATCGCGAACAGCTTTTGCAGTTCGTACGATTCCGGCGTCGTGTGCTCGGTCACGATGGTTTTCCCATTCATAAAAGCACCGACCGTACCGATGATGCCGCATTTCTTACCGGACTTCTCGATGATATCACGCACCATATGTTCCACGGTCGACTTGCCTTTCGTCCCCGTGAT
This sequence comes from uncultured Eubacterium sp., assembly GCA_910589665.1. Lineage (GTDB taxonomy): Bacteria > Bacillota > Clostridia > Lachnospirales > Lachnospiraceae > Eubacterium_F. The sequence continues at coordinate 41,189 of CAJUTR010000014.1, forward strand.
CCCCACTGTGATCATTTTCTCTGCCGGATAGTCAAAATATGCCGCGGACATCAGGCTCAACGCCTCCCTGCCGTTCTTTACGAGGAGGACGGTTACCCCTTCTTTTTCTACAACTGACTCCTTTTCTACCACGATCACCCCGGCACCGGCTTCCACCGCGCTGGCTATATACGCATGTCCGTCCTGCACCGTTCCCTCGATCGCCACAAACATGCCGTCTGGGACTACTTTTCTTGAATCATAGGCGATGTCTTTCACATCCCGCTCCAGCGATCCCTGCAGAACTTTGTATTCTACACTTGTAAGTAACTTTGCTAACTGCATAAAAACCTCCTTACATTATACAAAAAACCTATCATTTAATATACGCTGTTTCAAAAACTTATATGTCTTTTTCGACAGGCCCCTGCGCATTTTCCTCTTACATTTCTGCCGATTGATATATCTCGAACTCATTTTACTTTTCGCTTTCGTTTTTGTTGCAGAAAATGTCATGATCCGTTTCGAACCGGCTCTGCCCCATCGGTTCCAGCGCTCCAGCTTTGTCCCTGACGCGTCCGTTCCGTTCGGGTTCCCCGTATACAGGAAATTTTTCAAATACTGGCGCATCCGGCTCGACAGCGCGCGCCGTCCTTTCGCGTTCGACTTATTATAAATATGGGAAGAGGTCACGGCTTCCCCTTTGATAAAGCGCCCCAAAAGGAAATCAACATCCATACCGTGGATAGCGCCGACATATTTGGCGTAATCCGTACCGGCTACCTTTTTATCCTCTCCCCAGCAGAACCGGTATGTGTAGACCGGAGAGTGATAGGGATCCGTGCAGTACTTCGATGCCACTTTTTCCAAATAGAAAGAACTCTGGAGCTGGCATCCGTATTTTTTTGCCTTCTTGAGCAGATTGTAAAACTGCTTGCGGTTTTTAAACGTCTTCGGGTTTTTCGTGAGCATCCGGCGCATGGATTGATACGATACGTTCGAAAACTCGGACTTATTCGAGCCTATGATCATCGGCACCCTGTTATAGCCGCCCCAGTTCACGCAGTCAAACCCTGATTTCGGTATGACCCTGCCGTCACGGAAACACTGTGGAAAATTTGTCAGACGGAGACCTGTGCTTTTTACCATCCGTTTGATCTCCGAGTCCGTCAAGCTGTTCAAAAGCTTTTTCATCTTTTTGCGGCTCATCCGCTTCACATATTTTAACGCTCGCTGCTTCTTTGAAAACCGTCCCCTGCGCACGAGCACCTGTGCCAGCTTTTCATTCGACCAGCGCCTTCCTTCCCGGATGGAACAGGTCGTCATCCCACCGCTGAAACTGATCACTTTGTCAAATAGTCCTTTCATCACCGGCGAAATCGTACAGTTCAGCACATCTCTTGCTCCCGCTGAAAACCCGGAAAGGGTAACGTTACCCGCATCCCCGCCGAACGCTGCCGCATGATTCCGAACCCATTTCAGCGCCAGCCTTATATCGAGCATCGCAAAGTTTCCTCCCTTTGCCAGATGATCGCTCGGCGAAAGACCGCGGGAACTAAACCAGCCGAATGCCCCCTGCCGAAACTCTACCGATACGGCGATCGCTTCTGTTTCTTCCACAAACTCACTGAAATTACGGTTTGCCGTACCTCCGACATTACCGCCGCCGTGCAAAAACACAATGACTGGCAGCGGGCCTGCTTTTTCCGATACCTTCACCGGTTTATAAACATTGACAAACAGGCAGTCATCCCCCTTGCCCTTCTTCTTTTTCTTACATGACTTTGTTTTCGTCCACGCCTTCGGCGCTTTTGGTGCCTGCCACCGCTCTGTCTGCCCGTACGGTACGCCATACCAGATATACGAGTTCTTCGTTTTCTTTCCCTCGATCTTACCGTACTTCGTCGTTACAAACCTCGGATTTTCAGCCTTCTTTGTTTCAATTGACGCGGATTCTGACGCAGGCGTTTCCGGTACAGGCCGGGATACTACTCCCGGGTCAGACACCGGCTGACCAGCCCCGCTCCCGCCGCTTACCGCTCCCCCCGTCACGGAAACTCCAGCTGGCAGGTCGGGAACAGCCGACTCTGCCCGCAGCGTTTTTTCCGCGGAAATAACAAAAAAACAAATCTCGCATAAAAATAAAACGGCCAGCGAAACGCCAAGTAATTTCTTCTGTATATGAATCATATAAACCATCCTTTATATCAATTTCAAGTATCTCATTGCATTCGCAATCCCATCTTCCATGACCGGGTTCGTAACATGATCCACGAGATCAAATAAAATCGGATTTCCGCCGCCCATTGCCACCGATGTATGTGCGCAGCGCAGCATGGATATATCATTTGCGCTGTCTCCAAACGCCACCGTGCGCGTCTGGTCAATGCCGAGCTGGTTACATACAAAACGCATTCCGCTTGCCTTCGAAATCCCTTTTGGAACCACCTCAAAAAAAGTCGGATCCCGTTCGATAAATTCAAACTGCCCGGCATACTTTTTCTGGAATCCCGCCATATCCGAACTTTCATCAAACCATAGCGCCATTTTGTCAAACGAAAATTCCTCGTCCCAGAAACATTGTGTTTTCGCGGTAAAACTCCCGTTTTCAGTAAAGATATTTTTCACGACCGGCATCCAGTAATCCCGGCGGAATGCCGAACAGTCTTTGCCTTCGAGCACACCGTCGATATGGCACCGTAACAGGTCGTGTATCATGTCTTTCTGCAATTCCGGTGCCAGCTGGTGGTGGAACAATTCCGTTCCCTTATATTCGATATAAGTCCCACAGCCGCCGACCATGCCGTCGAAACCGAGGTCTAACACCTCTTTTGGTATGATCGCCCGACACCGGCCCGAACAGATAAATAGGATATGCCCCTTTTCCTTCGCCTGCCGCAGCGCCTGTTTCGCGCTCTCCGGAACCATATCCTTTTCCTCATCGATCAGGGTACCGTCTATGTCAAAAAACAGAATCTGACTTTCCATATCCGCACAATCCTTTCCTTTCATAAACGAGTTCTACTTTATCATATTTTGAAAGAATTTGCAACTGTGGTCCCTTAGAACAATAATAAGCCATCATGAATTTCTTCACGATGGCTTATTTATTATAATCCTCTTTTTTGCTGAATCAGAACCGAATTTCATTACGCTGCATAAAATTCAGCTGTATCCGCATTTATTTTTCCTGTCACACCATTAGAAAATTCAAATGTAAATAAGTCCGAATCAAAATCTTTGATCGTAAGGGTGTCCTTACTATCCTTGATCGAAATCACAAAAGTACCATTCTTATCAACATGGAATGCCACCATATCGAGTGTAAGATCTTGAAAAACCACTCTGTTCTCACCATCGTTATCCTCAATGATATCTGAGCCGTATTTCTCTCCAAAAATGTAGGTATCATTTCCTTCGCCACCAGCAAGATAATCATTGCCTGTACCCCCGGAGAGAGTATCGTCACCTTTTCCTCCCGTCAAGTGATCATTCCCATTATCACCGTAAAGAACAATCCCGTCATCACTCCACGCATTCATCCAGTCATCATAATTCGTTGCATGAACCCATCTAATTGGATTGTCTGCTTCATCATATGAAAACTTCGTTCCATCCGCAAACATCACATTAAATGTTCTGTTACGTTCAGAGGTAAAGTAATCCCTAATGATAAGCGTATCATCCATGCCCTCAAAGGTAATGCTAAGGTCGTTCCAATTGGTACGGTATGCGGTAAGCTGACTCGCATTTAGTTTGTCACCAAATGAAATTGTATTGATTCCTTCAGAATCCATAATCACATCCGTTCCATAACCTTTGTTAAAAATATAGGTATCTTTTCCAGCCCCGCCGTATAAATAATCATTTCCCTTGCCGCCATCCAGAACATCATTTCCATCTTTACCATAAAGCTGATCATCACCAGCTCCGCCATAAAGCTTGTCTGTTCCATTTCCTCCATTCAAATTATCATTTCCATTCTCACCAAAGATCGTTACTCCTCTATCATCCATTGCCACAATGTACTCACTTTCGTCCGTTCCGTAAATTGTTCTGAGCGGACTATTTGAGGCTGTTGCGTGAACCTTTGATCCACCGTTGAATGTAAGGTAAAAATTTCTATCCGCTTCGGAAATAAAGAATCCTTCAATGATAAGCCTGTCCTCGGAATCGCCGAAGGTAATTGTAATATTATTCCAATTGGTACGGTATGCCTTTATTTGACTTGGAGAATATCCATAAATTTCTATTGTATTTGTGCCTTTTCCATCCCCAATTGTATCGGTACCGTAACCTGGCTTAAAAATGTATGTATCATTTCCAGCTTCTCCATATAGGTAATCATCTCCCTCTCCACCATCCAGTACATCGTCCCCTCCATTACCGGTGATTCTGTCATTTCCTTTTCCACCATAAAGAAAATCATCTCCGTTGCTTCCCACAAGCTGGTCATCACCATCCTGGCCAATCTTCGTTATGCCATCCGTATAAATAGATGTCATATACTCACTGCCATCCGTTCCGTAAATGGTTCTTAGAGGACTATTAGCGTCCGTTGCTTTTACAATTGTACCATCTGCAAATACCAGATTGAAATTTCTTGCTTCTTCGCTTATGCAGTAATTTTTAAGATTCAACGTATCTTCCAGTCCATCAAACGTAAGAAGTAAATCATTCCAATTTGACCGATATGCCTTTATATCACCTGCTTTTAACCCCTCATCAAACAGGATCGTATTTTCTCCGTCGCAGTCCATAATGGAATCTGTTCCAGATCCTCGATGGAACAGGTAAACATCATTGCCTTTGCCGCCGTCCATAAAATCTTTTCCTGTTCCAGCGTCAATCACATCATCACCGTCACCACCATTGATATAGTCCTTTCCTGCGCCGCCAAAAATCACATCATCGCCACCCGATACAAGCAGCTGATCATCTCCGCTATCGCCAAATACATATTCAGCGTCATCTGTCCCGATAATACGGTCACCGCCCATACCGCCTGCTACAATACTTTTATTAGAATTTACCATGTAGTCATTGTGATCAGAACCGGACAAATAGGAATCTTTACTGTCGGTCATATGTTCTTTCATTGAAATTATTTTATCTCCCATCTGAAGAACATATCGTTCTGGTTTTTCACAATAGTTTTCAACGATCAGCTTATCTTCTGTATCTTTTATTTCGATAACCGCATTTTCTCCATCCGGGTACATGGAAAGTTCCTCTAAAAGAATGCCTTCCTCAAACTGGATGGTGCATTTCCCCTTCCTATCGCTAATGATATCCGTGCCATAATCCCTGCCAAACATATAGGTATCATCGCCATTACCGCCATAGAGGATATCATTTCCCTTACCACCATTTAAAACGTCATCTCCCGCACCACCAAATACATAGTCATCTCCATCTCCCGCATCAATGGTATCGTCTCCCTGGCCGCCATAGATCACATCCTCCCCTTCACTTCCATGGATGATATCATTACCATCGAAACCATACATGTAAGAATCCTCTATGACAGCTTTCAAATCATCGTCTCCGTCATCGCCACAAATGTACCTGAATGGACTGTTTCCATCTGTCACTTTCATTGTAGCACCCTCAAATGTAAGAGTATAGTCCTGATACTCCTCTCCTTTGCAAAAGTCACGAATAACAAGAGTATCCTCTGTCCCCTTAATTTTCAGCGCTGCGTCATAATCATCTGTGCCATTCACACGTAAATCACTGGGAGCAAGTCCCTTAAACCACAATACATTCTGTCCATGTAAATCAATAACCGTGTCATTTCCATAGCCCCTTGCAAAAATATATGTATCGTTTCCTTTGCCGCCTTTCAGAACGTCATTGCCCGCTCCACCATCTAACGTGTCATTTCCTTCTTTTCCACTGAGAATATCATCGCCCGCACCTGCCGATAATACATCATTTCCCGGACCTCCGTCCATACTATCATTCCCTGACGATCCGTTTAGAGTATCGTCACCTTCCAGGCCAAAAATAAATTCATTTTTGCCCGTTCCATGAAAAGAATCGTTCTCATCTGTCCCCAAATAGGTAACACCGGATTTAGAACGTGCAATCATATCAGCATAGTGTGCTGACACAGCAGAATACTTATTGCTGAAATCTTCAAAATATTTTGTCCCATTAGCCTTGTCAAATGAATCAAAATAAACTCCAAAATCGTAAAGAAGTGTTGAAAGATCGTCTCGATTTGATACTTTTGAATCAAGGATACAATATAAAAATCTCAAATCCAACTTTTTGCCGTTATCGTCTTCATACTCATATACCGCTTTCAGATACCCTCCCAGCGCCGCATAGATATTCAACATATTGTAGTACTGGTTCTCAATATCTGCGTATATCTCTTTTAGTATGGCCGCAGCGTTTACATTCGGACTTGAGCCGCCCACACCGACAAACTCACGTCCCATAAACTGTTCGATCACTCTCAAGTCACGCGCATCCATATTCCCACCACGGCTATTTATTGCCAAATCTACTGCACCGGTAATATGATATAAAATCTTTTTTACACAATATCGTTTGGAGGCAGCATCATTTAATGTTACGAATTCTAGACACAGCTCACATAATTCCCCGCCCTGATCATCCTCCATCGCTTTCAGAATGTCGGGAACATTACCGGATGTGACTGTACCCCCCTGCGTTGTATCCGATGAATTTACGGGAAACCAAAATTCACTGATCTGCGTTGTAGTGAGGCTGTCATCATAGTCCATCATTACATCAGCTGTCTCAGCAATACGGGTTCCGGTCTCATCATCAACCAAACTTACTTCTTTGTAGTCAAGACTGATTGATACAATATGAAGCTCATTCAAACTTTTCAGCTCATCCGGCTCTGACTTCCCGTTGTGGTTGGCATCAATCCACACCCTGAGTTTATCAAAGGCAGTATCCTCACTATCTATCCTATCGTCTTCATTATCATCCATTTCCCTAAGTGCCTCAAAACCAGATATAGATTTTGATCCGTCTTTCAGAATTACCTGATCACCAAATAATTCTCCACCATTATCAATTGTTCCATTGCCGTTACGGTCGAAGGCAAGGAATCCATCTTCTTCACCAATCCATGCCGTTTTCTCAGCAAAATCGTTATTGTCAAGATCAAAATATACTCCGTGTTCCACGGACTTCAATTCAATTCCAGAAGCCCCTAAATCAATGATAAGCGGATCTCTTGGCGGTTGTGCTTCACCGGCTTTTGAATACTCTTTCTCATACTCCTGAATTCTTTTCACTATTTCATTAATTTTGTCGTCATCTCCGCTTTTAATTGCTTCTCGATAAATATCATCATTTCCATAGTAGGCATCTAAAAATGTCTTAAAATCTTTACAAGCCTGATCAATTTCAGCAGCATTTGCTGTAGCACTAGATGCGCCCACGGCCGTCACAAATGCTACACACGCCATAACTGTAGCTTTCGAGACGGAATTAGTATTCTCAATCACTTTGTGTTTGGCATATAGCATTCCTGCTGCCGCAACTAAAACACCTACGGCAATCTCACCATCCTTGCCAGAGGCAGAGCTTGCCACTTCATCCTTCGCACTTTCTTTTGACGACTCCTCTTGTATAGCGGTTTCCGGCTTTTTCTTCGGATCATCTGGGTTGCGTTTAAATTCATATAAAATCAATCCGTTTTTTGGATTTTTATATTTCACATGGTATTTTCCAATATCAAATTCACCATCTGGGATATTTGTACCATCTGTATTACCTCTTCTATAGTTCTTGTCCGAATTGATATATCCGCTTAATTGTGCCAGTCCTTTGGATTTATTCGGTTCAACTTCATATGAGAGCGGCTTGACTTCCCAAATATATCCAAGTTCGTCAGTGTGAAAAAATAAATCAGCTCTTCCTTTTTTCCCGTTTGCATAAGCAATGGAATGTTCTAATTGTATACCCGTGTTTTTATCCTCTATATGCCTCTGAACCGCATTATGAAAATAATTCCAAGGTAAATGATCCTTAAAAATTGCAGTACTCCAATCCCCAGCTGATCTAGGCGATATAGCATCTAATGCCACTTCTTCTGCCGCCTCTTTTTGTTCCCCAATCACCTCTGCAGCAGTTTCCTTCAAATTTGAAATGTTACTTTTTGTTTTCGCAGCAGAGACACCCGACGCTGGAACCTCCGACATAAATACCGCCATTGCCAATAAACAGGCGATAAAGCGAACAACTTTTTTCTTCATTTTAATCATTACTACATTCCTTTCCGCCAGGGGCAGCACTGCCCTCAGCTATCCATTTTATTTATTTGTATAAGTGACCCCAAAGAATCCCTTTACACATCAATTCCATAAGACCGCAGTGTTTCCGTATTCGCTTTTTTTCGCCGTTCAAGTTCTGCCAATGTCTTTTTGTAAAGTTCGGGAGTGTTATAAATATTGTCCCTCCGCTTTACCGTGTGAACCCGCCAGTCTTCTTTAAATTTTTTCTCTATATCAAATGGTCTGTATCCCGGTTTTCCATTCTGAATTGCCTTTTTAGTTACAGCAAGCATCCCATTAAATTTTTGCACCAAATCATCATGATTCTCCGTTTGTATATACAGCAGACTTTCATTATCATCTTCATTGTCATCCTCATAACCAAAAATATAATTTTCATCATATTCCGGCACATTCAGTGACATTGAATTATACACTCTCAAAAACTCAATACAGGCATCCAAATCGGACACCTGGTCAAGGACCGGAAGCATAATTCTTTCTGTTTCTTTCCTTGCATGTTCCATCCTTTGATACAGACTTTCTTCATCATCCTTTTGGTAGCGAAAGAAAACTAACTCTTTCCAATAATCATCATAACCAACCGGATTTGACTTTGTGTAATAAAATTTAAGAGGACAAAGCCAGTTACAGTTATCTCTCACACCACATGAAAAATCAATGGACTTCCGGTACACTGTAGCCACTCCCCCGTATATACCAAATTCCTTATACCCCGGTTCTCCGCACCATACATTTTTAAATGCCACTACATGCAAAATTTCATTTCCCACCATTCTCACGAGATACGGCTGCCTTCCCTTTACCTTGACAAAACCACGGGACTTAAGAGCCTCTCCAAAAACCTGCTTAAAAATAGTATTTATTGTTGCCATCGTCCACAATCCTCCTCTATAATTTACTTTTTTGTTGTTTATTTACCAATTCCACATTTTTATAATCCGTGGATATTATTCAATATCAGAAAATAAATTCCACCTTACAAATCAATTCCATAAGACCGCAGTGTCTCCGTATTCGCTTTTTTTCGCCGTTCAAGTTCTTCCATTATCCTTTCGTAAAGTTTAGGAGTGTTGTAAATGCTATCTCTTCGTGTAGTCGTCTCGACTCGCCATTCTTCATAAGCTTTCTTTTCTACTTCATATGGCCCATATCCCGGCTTACCATTTTCAATTGCCTTTGCAGTTACATCAAGCATTTCGTTATATTTTAGCACCAAATCATCACGGTTATCTGTTTGTATATACAACAGGCTCTCATTGTCATCCTCATTGTCATCCTCATAACCAAACCTATAATTTTCATCATATTCCCGCACATTCAGCGAAGTCGAATTATACACTCTCAAAAACTCAATACAAACATCCAGATCGGACACCCGGTCAAGTATCGGCAACATGATCTTTTCTGTTTCCTTCCAAGCTTGTTCCATCTTACGATACAGACCTCCTTCATTATTCATTTGGTAGCGAAAAAAAGTTAACTCTTTCCAATAATCATCAAAATCGGTCGGATTTGACTCTATGTAATATTTTCTAAGAGCGCAGAGCCAGTTACTGTTATCTCTCACACCACATGAAAAATCAATAGACTTGCGGTAAACTGTAGCCACTCCTCCTCTAATGGAAAAATCTTTATACCCTGGCTCTCCGCACCATTCATTTTTAAATGCCACTACATGTAAGATTTCATTTCCCACCACTCTCACGAGATACGGTTGCCTTCCCTTCACTTTAACAAAACCACGGGACTTAAGAGCTTCCCCGAAAACCTGTTTAAAAATTGTATTTATTGTTGCCATCGTCAATAATCCTCCTCAATGATTTGTTTTTTTGTTGTTCATTTACAAATTCCACACTTTTATAATCCGTGGATATTATTCAATATTAGAAAATAAATTCAACTTTACAAATCAACCCCATAAGACCTCAGTGTTTCCATATTCACTTTTTTCCGCCGCTCAAGTTCTGCCAATACCTTTTTGCATAACGCGGGAGTATTGTAAATACTATCTCTTCGTGTAATCGTCTCGACTCGCCATTCTTCATAAGCTTTCTTTTCTACTTCATATGGCCCATATCCCGGCTTACCATTTTCAATTGCCTTTGCAGTTACATCAAGCATTTCGTTATATTTTAGCACCAAATCATCACGGTTATCTGTTTGTATATACAACAGGCTCTCATTGTCATCCTCATTGTCATCCTCATAACCAAACCTATAATTTTCATCATATTCCCGCACATTCAGCGAAGTCGAATTATACACTCTCAAAAACTCAATACAAACATCCAGATCGGATACCCGGTCAAGTAACGGTAACAAGATCCGTTCTGTTTCCTTCAGTGCATGTTCCATTTTATGATACAAACATTTTTCATCATCAATTTGATAATGAAAGGCCGTTAGCTTCTTCCAATAATCATCATAACCAGCCGGATTTGACTTTACGTAGTAATCTCTAAGTCCCCAAAGCCAGTTACTGTTATCTCTTACACCACATGAAAAATCAATAGACTTGCGATACACTGTAGCCACTCCTCCTCTAATGGAAAAATCTTTATACCCTGGCTCTGGACACCATTCGTTCCGAAATGCCACTACATGTAAGATTTCATTTCCAACCACTCTTACGAGATACGGCTGCCTTCCCTTCACTTTAACAAAACCACGGGACTTAAGAGCCTCTCCAAAAACCTGCTTGAAAATTGTATTTATTGTTGCCATTGTCAATGATCCTCCTCAATCATATGTTTTTTATTGCACATTGACTAAACCCTCGTTTCTTATTCCGTGCCGCCACCCGCTCAAATGCAGACGCGTGGATTCCTGCCCCCATGCGGGAACATGTTCTCCTGAAAACTACGGGCCCACCGTCTACATAAAGAGCCAAGGCGGCCTCCGTCTCCATCCCCGCATCGAAAATCCTATCTTTCTCGACATAAAAGTCCTTTTTTAAATCGTATCATATCTCGTTTTTACATTCAATACCGCGAAAGTTCCGCGGCAAAGTATCCTTTACGTACAATTAATCCTTTTTTATAGGGTAATACATCATGAAACTTTAAAGAAAATAAGATAACCCGCCTTCTCAAGCGCCCTCCAAGATGATACATTATCTGCCCTGACTGTCGCTATCAATTTAGGAACGTGATAATGATCGAGAAAATATTCCGCATATGCCTTCACGGCTCCATATCCACCATCACCCCATAATGATCACTCGCCGATAACTGAATATCCTCATAAATCGTTTTCCCAAATATCATACAATTTCGCAACACCGGGAACTCACAAGGATACGTATTTCTCAATAAAATCCTGTCAAATCTGGAATTCAATTCGATCGTATTATGCTTAAACCTCGGATTTTCACGGAAATTCAGCGTAGGTTCTATCTCGCAAGCTGTCAACTCCGCATACGCGGAGGCCAGATCATACCAACGGGGAACTGCTTCCTTCTGATCCAACCGGCATTCTCCCATGAGAAAACGATGTACATCCGATGTCTCCGCACAGTTAAAATCCCCGGCCATAAAAACCAGATCACATTTTTTATTATGAACCTCAGCAACAATATCCACGATCTGTCTCTCCCGTTCTGCCACACTATCCCACGGAAGATGTATGTTGATAACCGAAATAGTCTTATTATCGTGACAAACAGAACAAAAAATAGCATTTGAATGATCCAGCCATGATTCACACTCCGCGAACGGAATATTGCTTAAAATACACAGACCTTCCTCACTATCCCGATAGCTGTCAAAGTAAAAATACGGATACCCCGCCCTATGCGCAACATCACTGGCCATTGCTTTATTTTGTACTTCCTGAAGACATATCACATCTGCCTCCGCACCTGATATTTCACGGATAATACACCCAGTCCGATACGGCACTCCCATCTCGGAATTCCAAATATTATAGGTCGCAATTTGCATCGTTTTTCCTCCATCTGCTAAACTTCCAAACATGCTATTTTATATATCAAATCAATCAGTACTACTTTTCTCGAATACTCATATATCCTCTGTATTTCCTCACTTCTTCCGACTAGAGGCACTCCCGCAGCCGAATTATCGGAAACTACCAGAAGCGCAATTGCAGGTAGTTCCATCAACTTAGCGATTTCATAAAAAGTTGATGTTTCCATCTCAATCAAGTCCGTACCAAATGACTTGATTTCTTCTAAATGTGTATATTCCATGACAATAGAATCCGTACAAAACACAGAAGCTTTTTTAATTGTAACATTGCTTTCTTCTGCTAACCGAATTACGCGATCTACATATTCCGGTTCTGGATAAATCTTTTCAAACGGAAGATAGTCTTTTATGCTATCCTTCAAATATGTATTTGCTAATGTCCCCGCTACAGAATATAAGGGCGTACAAATATCGCCGATACTAAATTCCTTTTTTAAGGCGCCTGTTGCGCCAATAAAGATCAGCTTTTTAAAATGCAGTTCCCCACAGATCAACAGGTAATCCAGCATATTGCAGCCGCCGGCCGCTGTTTTGATCCATGCGATCGTGATATGATCCTTTTTTACCTCATAACCAGTACAATAACTTTGCGAACCCATCTCTGTCACTACGAAAGTATTGTCCCTGATCACCTTCTCCGGGGAATAAGAAGGCGCAACAACTAATGCTTCGTAGACTATATCTTCCGACAAGCCAAAATTTATATTTGCAATATGTTCCATATTGTGCTTATGTAGATTTTCTAATATTTGTTTCATTTTATCTTTCATTCATTGCTCCTCCATTTCCTTGTGTCATCTTATATCATCTATGTAATGGTCAATCAGTTCAAAAATCCAATCCCGCAATTGCGAAAAGCAAAACCCCAGGCGTTCCGCCTTTTCTGTATTTATGCTGTATGCAGGTTCTCCATTATAAGGAGCCGCCTCCCCGTCATCGGCCAGGACCGCCTTTTTTCCCGTTTTCCCTTCGACGTACGCGAGAACCTCCCTCATCGAAATCGTTCCCGACGCACTCCCGTTTACGGCACCGTTCGCCTCCTGATCTACCAGATAAGCGAGAAACGCCCCAGCCTCATCGGACCGGATAAAACCCATCGGATCGTTTATATTGTCAATATACATCGGCATTTCTTTCATCACATGCTCTACATAAAACCGCAGCCGCTGCGTGTAATCATCTCTCCCTGCCACAAACGGATAGCGGACGGCGAGCCAGTTCTTATCTGCGTATTCCTGCCACAGCGCGCACTCAGCCTGCCGTTTGATCTCCTCGTACGGCGCGTCAAATCGGCCGCACCATTTCCATGTTCGATGGATCCCATCAAAATCGGATTCTTTTGTATCAAAATGTTTGGGATCGTATACGGACGTCGTAGACATGTAGATGTATTTTCCAAAGGCCAGGGCATCCATCGCATATTTGATATCATAGGAACAATAGGCAATTTTATCGATCACCACATCATAATACTTCCCATCAAATGCCCTTTTCATGCTCTCCGCATCCGTTCTCTCCACCTTGATCCTCTTCACCTTGTCGCCGAAATCATCCCTGGCGTTCTGTCGAGTGGCAATCGTGATATCATGTCCTTTTGAGATCAGTTCGTTCACCATGGGAATGCCAAAAAATCTGGTCCCACCTAATACTAAAATATCCATATTCCTTCCTCTTGTCTGATTAACACCTATCACCTTATTGTTTGTTATGAACATATTTGCTCCCCATAATATATTACATCGTCATACGCCATCCCGCGGGATGTAGGCGTTACCTTCCTTTAATTGGGATATAATAATCCATTTGTTCGTACCCCATTATTTTTTGTGCAAGTGGTGACGTGATAATATTTCCCAACTCAGGTCGTGATGTATCGCGTTCAAACCCATTTGCCCTTAAAAACTTGTCCATCTCCGTATTCATACGATCTTTATCTGTTTTTTGGTCTATGTCTGTTGCAACCGCATAAAGGCCGCCCTGAAAATCGATTATTTCCAATTCCGGCGGAACTGTCATCCCATTTTCATACATATACAGCCAAACAAATCCGTCTCCTGCCCAATACAGGAAATCCTTAGGAAAAAGGCTGCGATCATGTGAAGAAAACCATTCCTCAAAAAGCGGGAAATTCCCTTCGCCAAACATACCTTTTCCCGAGGAAACCATCTTACATGTGGGCATTTCATAAATTCTTATATATTGCATTTTATTTACCTCCTCGTTCGTTGGTCATACACCTTCGCTGTCATATGACATTTTATTTATTTCCCAAATCCTTTGCCATACACAATGATTCTGGCATATTTACATATGGTCCATAATTGGGAATTTTCTTAAAACCTAGTTTTTTATATACGGCACAAGATTCAGCTAATAACTCCCCTGTTTCAAGAATTATTCTTTTATATCCCAATTCTATCGCCCATTCTATTAGTAAAGAAACAAGTTTGGTTCCTATTCCTTGTCCTTGATATTCCGTATGTATAAATACTCTTTTCAGTTCTATGTTTTCCACATCATATTTTCTTATAGCGCCGCCGCCAATCGCCTTGTTATTTTCATACACAACTATCACTTCTTGTATTTCATCTAACTGGTTATATTTCCTGTATTTATCTCTTTTTATCTTTTTTCCAACTCGTCTATCCAAATCCATATCAAGAAGTTTACAGTTTTCTATAAAATCTTTATTTTTACCATCTGTTCTTCTAAAATCCATTGAAATCACCTCTATATATTTTTGGGGTTGCGTGAGCATAGTTGATCACTTTAGCAAAATGACTCATAATAAGATCCCAATCATTCTGTAAATTTCCGTTATGTTCATAACCATCAATATACTCAATGGGTTCTAAATCCCCGACAAAGCATTCTCCATTATTCATAATCAAAGATACGCTATCTTCGCTATGACTTGGGGTAACAACGATTTCTCCATTTATACCTATATTTAGTAAGAAATTTCTGCTTTCTTCACAGCGGATAATCGTTGAGTTATTCATCTCTATTGGCTTATAATTCAATCTTTTATCTCTTGCAAAAATATCGTCTGCAAAATGGATATATGATACTTGTGTATCAAGTAGCAGCAGTTTGATTTTTTTGCTTCATTAGTTCGCCTACTAGTCCTATATGGTCAGGATGATAGTTGTTTGTATTACCATATTTCAACTTTGTAATCACGCCAATCCCTCTCCGTCAAATTAGAATTTGACAGAATCATTATCAATAAATTTTCAGCATTTCCGCACAGTATCTATCCAAACAAATATACGTTCATCTGTTTGTTTCCCAATCACACCACCATTTGCAAATGCTACTGCCTTTGATGCAGCATTGTCCAACTGAATTGTAACAAGTACTCTATCAATTCCAAGACAGCTGGCTTCCTCAAGTAAAAGCTCAAGAATTTTCTTTCCATATCCTTTCCCACGGTACTTAGGAGCTATTCCATACCCTATATGCCCCCCCGCTTCACGAAGCGCATCTGTGAGAAAATGCCTGATAGAGCCAAAACCAACTGGCCTCTCATCTGCATAAAGCCAATATGTAGTAGACGGCACTTTCCAACCGTCTTTAAGTCCAATCTGCTCGGAATCTGCATATTTTCTCTTCAACCAGTCTTTATATTCCTCAAATGATAACCCGTTAGCATTGTTCATTAACCCGTTCTCTTCTTTGGGAATTTCTTGTAACATTACATATACATCCATTCCATCATCTACTGATAATCTCCTAAGCTCTATCATTTTTATTGTCTCCCCTCAAATTCCGATTTCTCTTTCATTTTATACAAGACACCTCCTTTACTCTGCAATATCCACCTCGTCCCAAAACAAAGGCGGTGCCCGTTTCTGTTTTCCTAATCTTAACATACTCATCTCCCCCTGTCTAGATATACCAGCGCCATTTCCCCACATCCTCTCACGCATAATACTGCGCCTGCGCGCTCCACATCTCATGATAAAGCCCTTCCTCATCCCCGACCAGTTCCTCGTGGCTTCCCTGCTGCACGATCCGGCCGCCGTCAAACACGAGGATCTGATTGCAGAAACGGCAGCTCGACATGCGGTGTGAAATGTAAATGGCCGTCTTGTCTCCCACCAGCTTATCAAAACTCTGGTAAATCTCATACTCCGACACTGGGTCCAGCGCGCTCGTCGGCTCGTCGAGGATGACGAGCGGTGAATCCTTGTACAGCGCGCGGGCGATCGCGATCTTCTGCGCCTCCCCGCCGGAAATCTCGATTCCGTCCTCCTCCAGCTTATAAAGACTCGTATGGATGTCCTGATCCAGTGTGCCGAGCCTCTCAGAAAAACCGGCTTTTTCCAGGCAGCTTCTGACTTTCTTTTCATCAAATTCCTTCGACACCGCCACATTTTCCGCAATCGAGAACGAAAATAATTTGAAATCCTGAAATACCACCGAAAACAGCTGGATATACTCATTGTAATCATAATACCGGATATCCACGCCATTCAGCAGGATCTGTCCCTCGGTCGGATCATACAGACGGCACAACAGCTTGATAAACGTTGACTTGCCGGCGCCGTTTGGCCCGACGAGCGACATCTTCTTTCCGACTTTCAGCTTCATCGTAATATGCTTTAACACCGGCTCCTTACTGTTTGGATACGAAAATGACACGTCCCGGAATTCAAACTCATATTCATTGTCATCCCGTTTTTCGATCGGCAGCGTACCGTTGTATTTCTCATTTTCTATTTCCATAAACTCTTCAAAATACGCGAGGTAGCGGGCACAAATAGATATTTCCATATAGGTTCTGACGACGCTTCCCAGCGCCACACTGAATTTCGTAAACGCACCCACATATCTTGCCACACTGCCGATGCTGACGAGGCCAAGTCCCGCTTTGACACCGACGTAAATGTAACTGGCGATCGTATACGCCACACTGCCCCATTCGTTCAGGAAAGAATAGGTTTCAACCCGCTTTCTCATTTCCACAAAGACATTCCACATACTGCCGATGTCATGGCGAAACCTCCCGCTGAACGTGTCCGCAAAGTCATACATCCTGACATCCTTTCCTTTTCCATAATTGGACGCATCCATCATGAAGGACATATAGTAAAAAAAGTGCCTGTTCGCATCAATGTTGATGTCAAACTCCTCCTTTTGGATCGCCCCGATCCGCCGCTGGCTCCACGCGAGAAGCAGAAGCTGGCCGACTAATACGAGGTTCAAAGAAAGGCTGCCAAAATGCGACTGGACAAACCCAAAAAACGATGTCACAGGCATATCTCCCACGGCAAAGAACACTGGGATAAACACCGCGGCCGCATAGATCAGATCGGACACAACTCCGATCATATTGGCAAGCCTGTCACAGAAAACCGTAATGTCTCCATTCGCATTCATTCCCTCCCTCGCCTTATGGATGCACTCCAGTGTTTCCTTCTTTTCCAGTATCTCGTAATCAAACGTTAATCCTTTTTCGGAAATCATTTTCTGGATCTGTTCCGCCAGCAGATATTTCCTTATGTTGATGAGTTTGTCAATTCCCCAACACAGCATGTTGAGCACAAAATTCAAACCGATCATCCACAATGCGTACTGAAAGATCTGGTCAAACTCCTTCTTTTGAAACAGCGCGTCGATGATAATACTGCTGCCTACAATATTTACATAAGGAATCGCCGCGCCTGCCAATTTCATCAGTACAAGAAGCGGTAAAAAACTGGGACATAACCGGTGTACGATCTTTAGTACAAGCCGGACTGCTTTCTTGTTTTTCATAAAGATCCCCCTTTCTGAAGCTCTGCCTGCCCTGCGCTCTCTTCTTTCGTGTAATAATGGCTCTGTATTTCAAACATTTCGGTATAGGCGCCTTTTTTTGTCAACAGTTCCTCGTGCGTTCCGCGCTCTGCCACCTTCCCATTCTCCAAAAACAGGATCTCATCGCAGAAACGGGTACTTGCCAGCCGGTGCGAGATAAATACAGAGGTCTTTTCTCTCGTCATCTCATTGTACATCTCGTAAATGCGGCTCTCCGCGATCGGGTCGAGCGCGCTCGTCGGCTCATCTAAGATCAGGCATTTTCCATCTTTGTACAGCGCACGGGCGATCAGAAGTTTTTGGATCTCCCCGCCCGAAAAATTGACACCGTCCCGCTCGAGCGTCTGGGTAATATACGTATCTTCTTTCTTATCCAGGGAACGGATCTTATCCCATATATCCGCTTCCCGCAGGCAGTGGCGCACTCTGTCCCCGTCGATGTCCGCTTCCTTTCCTCCCGCGATATTCATCGCCACAGTAAACGCGGACATAAAGCCATCCTGAAATACCGGGGAGATCAGCTTGCCATACTCGTCCATATCATAATCTTTCGTACTGATTCCATTGACGAGCACCTCTCCCTCGGTCGGCAGGTAAAATCCACACAATAATTTGACGATCGTCGTCTTTCCGGCTCCGTTATTTCCCACGAGCGCCACCTTTTTCCCCGGCTCGATGACGAAACTAAGATGGGACAAAATATCCGCTCCATCCTCCTCATAGCGGAATGACACATCGCGAAACTCAATCGACATCCCGCAGGAAAGGTCAGGTGTTTCCCCGCTTCCATGCTGGAACACATCCTTGATCTCCATCGCTTCTGCATAATGTTCTGCTTCTACATTTGTCTCCATCACCTGCAACAAGTGGGTGACCGTCTCATTCATCCACACGGAAAAACTGGCCACGACACCGACGTAAAACATAAACTGTGCCACCGATATACTGCCATTTAGCACCATACGGATCAGAATCAAATACATGACGAGATCCCTGATCAGATTTCCCACCTGCTCCCCCACCGTCGAGAAGTACCAGTGCAGTTCCTGTTTCGCGATCACGCGTCTCATGATCCGAAGCTGCTCATCAAAAATATCCCGGAACCAGTGTTCCACATGATAAATCCTGATATCCTTCCCGTACTCCAGGGAGATCCCCTGATGTTCGAGCATGGAATTGACGCGCCCCGCCTTATACCGGTCATCGGCCAGCCTGCGCCAGTAGAGGATCGCGTGCTTTTTCAGAAAATACGTGGCGACCGTCGTGACCGCTACGATGACCAGAACACTCCAGTGCATGGAAAACATGATCGTTCCGTATGATAACAGGCCGAAAATCCCGTAAAATAATTCAAACGAATAGCGGGTGAGACCCTCCACGCCACGCCCATTGTTCGTGACACTGTACGTAGCGCGGAACATCTTTTTCTGCTGGCGCGCCGGCTCCAAATTGCAAAAATCCATCGTCAGGCATTTGCGCAACAAACGGGCGCAGAACGTTTGCAGACGCATTCCCATAATATTAAGGTCAAAACGGTTTCCCAGAAAAATGCGTATGACAGTCAAAAGCGTACTGGCCGCCAGCAGCGCGCTGATGCCAAACACATACCTGCCCAGATCGTCCTGTGTCAGCATCTCGATCGCGACGGCCGGTATCGCGCTGAGTAACAGGGGCAGAATAATACAGACCAGCGCGTACAGCGGCAGCTGCCAAATACTTTGCCTGGCATACCGGAACAATTCCCGGTATACGACTGAGAGATTTTTGAAGATCCGCTTCGTATTCATGTGTTCTTTGTTATCCATGTGATCCCTCCATTTCAAAACGCCAAAGCTTTTACAAAAATCTTATCCTCATTTTAACACGATGAAAAAAGAAAAAACGTTTTATGCACGAATGGTAAAAATCCGTTCATAAAACGTCTTATCCTTTTTTCTACAGCGGCAGCATAACCTCTGTGACAAATACGCCCGGCTCATTTTTGCGGTTAATAAATCCCTGATTCTTTTCCACGATGTTGTCGATCCGCTTTAATCCGTGCCCGTGATTACCCCACTTCCGGCTCACAAACTCATGCCCCTGTTTCCGCTCCTCCTCATTTGTAGAATTCATGATCGAAATGTAAAGCTGTTTCTTAAAAACACCGATGTAAACCCGAAGGAACTTCTTTTCGTCATCGCCCATCTTTTTGCATGATTCCAGACTGTTATCCACGAGATTCCCGATGATCACGCAGAGATCCACATCACTGACCGAAAGCTCTTTTGGCACCTTCGCCTTGCAGTTGATCTCGATGTCCTTATCCGATGCCACAGTCAGTTTACTGTTTAAGATCGCATCCACACTTACATTCCCTGTCCGGTACGTGATGTCGATCTCGTCCAGATCCTGCTCCAGACGGTTCAAATACTCCGTGACTTCCTGAAACTGCCCGAGCGCCAGATGGGCCTTGATCTTCTGCATATGATTATGGTAATCGTGCCGCCAACCGCGCATCGTCTTATATATATTCTGCACTTCCTCGCGCTGGGTTTTCAGAATCTTATCCTGATACTCGTCAAACAGGTTCTCTTCCCGCCTTCTTACTACAAAAGTAGTGATAACCACCGCCAGCACAACTGCCAGAACCCAGACCGCAATTCCAACACCCATCTGCACGTTACATCATTCCCTCCGTATTTATTGTGGCAAATCCGTTTTATAATATCGGATAAACGCCTCATTGACCGCCTTATACTGGCTTCTGCTGACTGGTATCTCCTCGCCGTTATCCAGAACACACCCGGTCTTTCCAACGCGCGAGATCCGTCCCATGTTCACCAGCACGCCCCGCCGCGTCATCACGAAACCGTGCCTTTCAAACAGATCCTGCACGCTGCCGAGACTCGATTTCCACTGCACCTTCTGATCCCCGAAAGCCATTTGCAGATAATGTCCCTGCGATTCAACGTACCAGATATCACGAAACGGGATCTTCTGTACCGTCGTTCCCGTTTCCAGCAAAAAACATTCTACACTCGTCTCCCTCTCCTTTTCCGCCACCTCGTCCATAATACGGAAAAACTCATCTTCCCTGACTGGCTTCAGTAAATAGCGGACAGCGCCGACTTCATACCCCTCGAGCACGTAATCTTTTACGCCGGTCAGAAAAAGGATGGCCGCCTTCGCATCCATCTCCCGGATCTTTCTCGCCAGTTCCATGCCGTTCATTTTCCCCATTTGGATATCGAGAATATAAATTTCATAGGGAAAATACCCGTCAAACGAAAACATCAGCTGCTCGGCGCTGATATACCCGGACGTTTCACACGGGATTCCTTTTTTCTTTGCCCACCGTGCCACCAGGGAAAGGATGTAATCCCGCTGCGTGTCATCATCCTCACAAACGGCAATCCTCAGACGCTCCTTCATCCTGCCTGCCCTCCGAAGTTTTTTCTCCATCTTCCACGTTATATCCGCGTAACATTGTTCAGTCTTTATATAACGCATAATAATCCGCTTCCATATTCGAAGCACTTCTCTCGTAAAATTTCTTCGCGTCATCTAACGCGCGGTTATAAATATATTTTGCCAGATTATCCTGAAAGAAATCAAAAACCGTTTCCCGGCCGATGATGCCAAGATCCAGTTCAAATTCCTCGTTGAAAAAATAGGCGATCTCTTCCAGCATCTGGTCTTTTTGTTCCTTACTCAGCGAATCCATTAACATTTCCACGGCCCTCCCTGCATGTAAAATAGATGATCTGGTACTCCCGCGCGATCTCGCGCAGAAACCGCAGACTACCTTCTGTTTTTCTATCGTCCAGATTGACAAATGGGTCGTCAAATATCAAAAATGGCTTTTCCCCCGGATACATCGCGTCGACAAACGCCATCCGCAGACAGATCCCCATCATATCCTGATACCCCGTGCTGAACAGTCCGATCTTCCGCGGCATTCCCTGCTCCGTCACAGCGAGTTCCAGATTCGCGTCGAGTTCATACGGATCCGCCGCCGTTCCGGTCAGGATGGCAAAATACTTATCAAATCCTTCCTTCAGCGGTTTTGTATACTTCGCGGTAAGCGCAGCCTTCGCCTGTTCCAGATAATGCCCCGTCTGTTTCAAAATATCCCGCTTCTTTCTATTCTGCAAAAACTGCTCCCGTAATTGTGCTAACTGCCCTTCGGACTCCGCGATCGCATCCCTTTTTTCCTGCAGCTGTTCCAACTGACGGTCATATGCCATCTGGTTCCTCTGGATCCCCTCCAGTTCTTCGGAAATGAGCCGCAGGCGGTTTTGGATCTCCGTGAGGGACTCATTCTCATTAACCCTGTAGGCATTCGCCTCACTGGCATTTTCTCTGCTGGCATCCGCCCCACTGTCATTCAACTCGCTGGCATTCGCTCCGCCGGCATTCCTCACCGCTTCTAAATTCTCGATCCCATCTGCAAATTGATCTTTCGCCTCTACCGCCTTTTTATATTCTTCACCGGCATGAAGATAGTCGCGCAACGCCTCTTTTACCGTCTGCAGCTGCAGTCGAAGGTCCGGCTCTGCCTCCATCCCCAGGCCGGACAAAAAAGTGTCTTCGACACATCAACTCCCCTAGCCCCTCATTCATGAGGGGA
>CAJUTR010000015.1 GCA_910589665.1 uncultured Eubacterium sp.
GTGCGTCAGCGAGTATTATCTTACCAAAACTTTCTTCCTTTGTCAACACTTTTTTCGAAAAAATTTTATTTTTTTTTGCATTTTTTTCAAAACAACGATTTTTCGCCATTTCATACGTTGTCCATTCATGAAAAGATAGAAGGCCGGCTAGGAAAAAAATCATGCCGACCTTCTCAAGAACTTCATTTACCTTTAAGCCATCTTCTTGCTTCCGCCTGCATTCACAACTGCCTTCCGGATCAAATCAACCGGTATCATCGTTACCGCCAAAAGCACGACAGCTACCCAGCCGCGGATGCCAAACGGCACGCAACTGAACATATTACCGATACCCTGAAAAACAGAAAATGGGATCAACGCTGCATTTACTATGATTGCCTGAACAAGAACGATCGTTAAGAACACTTTCAAAAATCCGGTGTTTTCATCCAGCCCACGGAAGATTGAGAATCCATCATCCCTCACGTTAAAGCCGTTAAATAGGGCGCTGACAATAAACAGTACAAAATATCCTGTCAGATGCTGCTTTTCATTTTCAAACAGTCCTGCAAAAAACGGATGTTTCAGATAAACAAAACTGACAACCGAAAGCCATGCCGCCATCACCAATATCTGAGCCATCATTTTTTTGTTGACGATACTTTCATCCCGCCTTCGCGGTTTCTCGTCCATATATTCCTTTAATGCCGGCTCGTTTCCGAGCATGATCGCGCCTAATCCGTCCATCACAAGGTTGACAAACAGAAGATGCGTCACCTTCAAAGGCTCCTCCACACTGAAAAATGGAGCAATGGCGCTAACAACAACCGCTGTCACATTGATCACAAGCTGGAATTTGCAGAATTTAAGTATGTTCTGGTAAATCGTTCTGCCGTACCAGATCGCATCCTTGATCGACTTAAAGTTATCGTCAAGAATAACAATTTTACCTGCCTCTTTTGCAGCTTCCGTACCGCTTCCCATCGCAAAGCCGACATCCGCTCGTTTGAGTGCTGGCGAGTCATTAACGCCGTCCCCTGTCATACCTACCACAAGGTTCATCTCCTGACACAGCCGCACCATCCTCGATTTATCTGTCGGCAGAGCTCTTGCGATAACCCGGATGTTTGGAATAATCTTTTTGACTTCCTCATCGGTCATCTGATTCAATTCTGCAGAGGAAATGATCCGATCTGCGTCACTCGTGAGCAATCCCGCATCTTTCGCGATCGCCTGCGCTGTTTCCAAGCGGTCACCCGTGATCATAACTACCTGGATACCCGCATTCTGCACTTCCTGTATCGCCTCTTTGGCCTCAGGACGAACATCATCACGGATTCCTACAAGTCCGATGATAACGATATCATCGTGAATCGTATTTTCCACAAGTCCCTGTTCCGAATACCCAAACGCAAGTACGCGCATGGCCTTACTCGCAAGTTCATCAATTTTTTTATCCAGCGCTTCCTTTTGGATCGGTTTTACATTGCCATCCGCATCCAGATAACTTTTTGCAGCGGCGAGAAGCCGTTCCGGCGCACCTTTATAAAAGGTCTTTCCCACATGATCAATGCGCGCCTGGCTAAATTTATTCGTCGAGTTAAACCCCTGGCTCGCTGTCACTTCATTTTCTTTATCCTCTTCAAGCGCTCGAAACGTCGATTCCCCGATAAACTTCATCAGCGCCTGGTCGGTGGCATTACCGCCGATCACCTGATGCTCTGACCCGAACATGGACTGCGTATTTTTCCCTATCGCAAAATTCAGCAGTTTTTTTACTTTGACATGCTTATCCAACTCTGGAAGCACGATCGACGCACCATCCGCCGTAAAGAAATCTACCACTTCCAGCCGACCTTTTGTAATCGTTCCCGTCTTATCGCTAAATAGTATATTAAGGGATCCTGCGGTTTCAATTCCCTCTGCCTTCCTGACGAGTACATTGTGGTCAAGCATTTTGCTCGTATTCTGCATCAGTACGAGCGAGATCATTAAAGGCAGTCCCTCTGGCACCGCGCAGACAATGATCACGACAGCCAATGAAACTGCCTCCACAACATCCTTGATGATCTCCTGCGGCCCGATTGCGAAATACGCTGAAAAGCCGCCGGCTTGCACAATAAAATACACAAAATATAAAAACGCAATAGCGATCGCGCCGATATATCCAAAGGTCGATATCTGCTTCGCCAGTTTTGAAAGTTTTACTTTCAACGGTGAATCCGGCTCATCTTCCTGCATTTCCTCTGCCATTTTGCCCATCATCGTCTTCAGGCCGACCCGGCGGACATCCAAAACACCCTCTCCGTCAAATACGACCGCGCCTCGGAACAGCGAATGGCGATCCACAAAGGTATCGCCGGTAATCTCTTCTGGCAGTTCCACTCCTTCCGACGCTTCCGTTTTTTTACATTCCTCAGCCTCGCCGTTCAGTGCGGAATTGTCCACCCGGAGCGAACCCGAAACGAGGATACCGTCTGCCGGGATCTTATCTCCGGATTGCAGCAAAACCTTATCCCCGACGACGACATCATCTACATCAATGACGCTGATCAAGGAATTCCGCTGAACCTTACATTCATCCTTTTTCGTGTTCTCCTTTAATTCACGGTATTTCGTATCACTGGCAACCCCGGTTTTCGCTGAAACAAAAGCAACGATAAGCACTGCCACGATCGTTCCCAGCGGTTCATAAATATCTGCGTATCCAACCGCACACATGATGATCATGAGTACGGCAATCGCCAACAGTATTTTTATCATCGGGTCGCCGAATGTTTCCTTAAATTCCTGCCAAAACGTGGTTGGTTCAGAATCGGGGATCGCATTGGAGCCATATTTCTGTCTTGACTCCTCTACCTCCCTGTCTGTAAGTCCCTTGTACTGCATTTCATTCCTCCTTCATAAAGTAAGTCGTTATCGATAGCGGTTAGCCAGATCGCCAATCGCCTTGTCCTTCGTCCCCTGGCCGATCGCGTTAAATTTCCACTCGCCGTCCTGCCGGTACACTTCCCCAAAAATCATCGCCGTCATCTCAGAATAATCTTCCGTCAGGCTGTACTGGCACATCTCTTTGTTATTTCTGCCGTCCACCAGCCGGATAAACGCGTTCTCGATCATTCCAAAGTGCTGTTTCCTGCTGGCCGCTCCGTAAATATTTACGACAATGACCATCCTGTCGTATTCCGCCGGCACACACGAAAGATCGACGACGATCTGCTCGTCATCCCCTTCTCCCGCGCCGGTCAGATTATCGCCCAAATGCTGGACAGCCCCCGATTTGTGCTGGAGATTGCCATAATATACAATATCCGTTTTGTCTGCTAATTTCCCGTTTTTCAACAGAAACGCCGATGCGTCGCAGTCGATCGGTTTCGGTTTCCGTGAAAAGAAACCGCCGCCGGACCGCTTCGCCTCATCCCAGCCTAACCCGATCAAAACTTTCGAGAGCCCGGCATGATCTTTTGAAAGGCTGACCTTCTGCCCCTTTTGTAAACGTACTGACATCCTTCACCTCTTTCCGCGCTTATTCAGCGTCTATACCATAATGCCCGCACAATGCAGCTAAACCGCCCTGGAAGCCGCTTCCGATCGCGTTAAATTTCCATTCCCCATTGTGTCGGTATAATTCGCCAACGACGACTGCTGTTTCAATCGAAAAGTCCTCACCGAGATCATATCGGATCAGTTCTGACCCGTTTGATTCATCCACAATGCGGATAAACGAATTCGAAACTTGTCCGAAATTCTGACGCCTCTGGTCCGCCTCATAGATCGTAACCGTAAACGCGATTTTCGATATATTTGCCGGGATCTTAGTTAGGTCAATCTGGATCTGTTCGTCGTCGCCTTCACCTTCACCGGTCAGATTATCTCCCATGTGTTTCACGGATTCACTGGCATGCTCCAGGTTTCCATAAAAAATAAATTCCCGTTCCGTCGGGCACTTTCCGTTTTCCCCTAGCAAAAATGCCGACGCGTCCAAATCAAAATCTGCCCCAGAATCAAACACATTGGCATCCCATCCAAGTCCTACCATGATGTTTTTTAATCCCGGATTTCCTTTTGTCAGATCAACTTTCTGACCTTTTGATAAATTAATTGACATAACCATATCCTCCTATACTTTTTCTAATCTTTTCCCCATCGTATCATAGTGTATCACATGGAGCAAAAATTATTTTACTGCTAATACCATTTACACTTATTGTACCATGAAATATATGGAAAGGCAAGATTCGCACCTAATCCCTACTTCGGTTAATCAGTAAAAGAAGACGAAATAGCTGCAAGGCGGTCGCCATCGCCGACGCCACATAGGTCAATGCCGCTGCCCGCAATACTTTTCTTGCCGTTCCCACTTCTTCCTCGTATAAAATATCTGTACTTCCAAGCACACGGAGCGCTCTCGATGAGGCATTAAATTCTACCGGAAGCGTGACAAGCTGAAAAATGAGCACGGCAGAAAAAAGTACGACTCCGATCCTTGCCAATCCAAAGTATCCTAAGATCAGTCCCACTAAAATAAGCGGCATTGAAATCGTGGATGCCACATTTACGACCGGAACAAGCGCGCCTCTCAACTTCAATGGCACATATCCGCCCGCATGCTGGATCGCGTGGCCGCACTCATGCGCCGCTACACCAATGGCAGAAACCGATGTCGAACCATATACCGAATCCGACAACCGAAGGGTCTTTGACCTCGGGTCATAATGATCCGTCAGATTTCCCTGCACGCGCTGGATCTGAACGTCAAATATTCCGGCATTCCGCAATATTTGTTGCGCCGCCTGTTCCGCACGGATCCCCCGACGGTTGAATACCCGGCTGTATTTCTGAAAACTGCCGCGTACGTTTGCCGAGGCTGCCATACTGATCACCACGCCGATCAAGACGAGAATGTACGTAGGGTCAAAATAATAGTAAAACATAATCATTACCTCTTTTCCAAAATAAATATTTTTTTACAGGAATATTCCCAACATCCCCGCCGCGTTTTCCCCGAGGATCTTTTCTTTCTCCTGTTCAGTCAGACTGCACCCGAGCACCCACTCCACATTTTCCTGCTGGCTGCTCCATGGCGTATCGCTGCCAAACAGCACATGATCCACCCCATGTTTTCTGACCAGTTCCACAAACCGCGAGTCGTCGAGCATGCTCCCGTATACGCCCGTGTTCTCCACACTGACCGTTCCCGTCAGCGAAAACGCCGTATCAAAATATACCGGCGCACCGCACACATACTTTTTCACATCTTCCCACATCTGCCAGCCGCCCATATGGGCCAGAATCAAATTTTCGCTTTTTACTGTTTCAATAACTTTCAGGATCCGCTCCACGTCACAGTGCACCTCTTCGGGATACACCTCATCCATTCCTGCATGGGTCAAAACAAAGAGTCCCTGCTCGGACGCCGCATCCAAAATGTTCATATACCGGATATCGTCAAAATAGGTCTCCTGATAGTCGGGATGGATCTTAACGCCTTTTAAACCTGCCTGCCGGATCCCTCGCATTATGTCTTTCAAATGTTCTGTGTCCGGATGAACCGCCGCAAAAGAAATCAGGCCCTGCCCGCCATAGCGCTCCATGATCTGAACGGCCTGCGCATTTAATCGGCCCACCTGTTTTGGGTTTGTCGCCACCGGAAGAAAGACGGAGTAGTCAATACCAGCGTTTTCCATACTTGCTACGAGGCCAGAAGGAGTGCCGTCCGCATCAATCCTGCTGCCCGAAACGGTTTCCATTCTCTGCACCACTTTTTTTACGATGTTCTCCGGGTAGGTATGTGCGTGAATATCAATGATCATGTGACTTACTCCTTTCGCTCATTCGCCGTCTGAAATTCCAAAGTCGCCGCGTTCATAAAAGAATTGGATCATATCAGCAAATGGTTCCTGTTTTCCCTCTTCATCGGGAATAAGAAAACAGGTATGTACCAGTTCTTCGTTTTGATAACTCATACAAATCTTATACTGCGCCCTTCGCGCTCGCTGAAGTTCATACGCATTTAAGTTCAAAAGATCACATGTATATTGGCCGCGTTCCCCTATTCCCTCAATCTGCCCATTCGGATAAAATATAAAATGTCCCTCACATTCTTCTAGCGGTGATACAAAGAGCGCTTCATCATATTCATTTGCCTTATTTGAACCACAAGTCGGTGTCGAACCCTCCGACCTGCAGGAAACAATTATGTTTTCGTAATCCATCGTTTGCTTCGGATATTTTGCCTGCGGCTTAATATGTTCATTCAAAGAGTCTTCTATTCCGATTCTCCTACAACAATAGGCACACAGGCCAAATTGTGACTGCAATAAAAAGTTACGTAAATCCTGCCTTGCTTGCCTTCCCTGTATGGACTTATCCAGATCCATATAGCAATGATTCGGATGTAAACGTTTATATTCAATCCAAAAGTCTGGCTCTGTTTCTCTATTTACTTTTTTCATCTAAAATCCTGCTCCTTTTCAAAAAACCTTGAGCCATCATGTACTCTTCATCCATCACTCCGGAAATGTATTTCAATTTCTTCAATAACTCTTCCGCTTCCGGATACTTCTTCTGCGTAATCATCTGGTTAATATTTTTGATCAAAGATTTAACATCACCATTTTTCGAATCTGTATTCATATATTTCTCCAAAATCATGTTACTATCGTATCCATCCATCCGTCTAATGGCATCCACCACGCAGCCACCATCTTCCGTCTCGGATAATACATAGATATTATAACGATCGTCTGCTTCTCCTAAAATCTGTGGAGAATGAGTTGTAATAAAAAATTGAATGTTGGGAAAAGTGGTCCTTAACACCCTCAACACCTTTCTTTGCCACATAGGGTGCATATGCAGTTCAATTTCATCAATCAGCACGATCCCCTCTCCCTCCAAAGGATTGTTCAACCCTGGATTTGCCAATGCCAGCCTCCTCGCAAGATCGCCGAACATAGCAAGTGTACATTTCTCCCCGTCTGACAATAGATCAACCCGTATTTCTTTTCCCGCTTTATCGGCTACCATTCTAACGGGGTTTCTCTTTACTCTCAGATTCGTTACATTCCCAATCATCGCTTCAATTGCATTTCTGACACATGTTAATAAAGAATCTCGATACGCAAGATCATTTTGTTCTCTTGCTTCGATCACTTCTTCTGCCTCCCGTTCCCGATACCATTCAAAAAATGTCCGAAAATCAAGTTCGTTCTCTATCGTTCGTTCCAATGCAGATAATTTATCAAAATCATGTTTTTTCCGAATCCGATCTGGTATATCTAGTACCGAGCGATTTGTACCATAATTCACATACACCGGCATATTGGACGTTTCCTCTTCAAGGTAATTTCGTGTAAAGCCATCTGTAAACTTCGTATAAAAACCGATGTGATAAGATAACGTATTTTTTCTCTGATTCTTTTTTGCCCTTGTATGGCATCTCATAAGAGGATAAATGGCCCCATCCAGTTCCACTTCCCCCCGAAGCATCAAGTCCGATTTTCCGAATGAAATCATATCATCTGAAAACGAACGAAATGCTGTTCCTTGTGCAGGATTCAGACGATTAATCCACACTCGGTTTAAGTAATTGATAGCAGATAATATTGTTGATTTTCCCGTCCCATTGATTCCAAAAATAATAGTACTCTTTCCATTAAATATAAATTTCTGCTCCGAAAAAATCTTGAAATCAAATAATGTTAATTCCTGCAGCCGCATTTCGTTCCATCCCCTCTCTTATTACCTTTCCCCGGTATCCTCTTCCCCACTCTTATACACGATCTTCAACAGCACAAGTCCCCTGGCTGGCGCCGTAGGGCCTGCCAGCGTCCGGTCTTTCCGGTCGATCGCCTGCTTCACTGTCTCGATCTCCCGCCTCCCCATGCCCACCTCAATGAGCGTACCTGCTATGATGCGCACCATATTGTACAAAAAACCATTCCCCGTTATCTGTATTTTTATATCTTCTCCATTTTTCAAAATTTTTATATCATAAATACAGCGAACCGTTGACTTTACCTGGCTGCCAGCTGAGCAGAACCCGCCAAAATCGTGTTCACCTATAAACAACTGCGCCGCTGCCCGCATCTGCTCCACATTGAGCGGTATATACACAAAATGCGCGTACAGTCGTTTCGTGGGAAGCTGGGTTTGCGTATTTGTAATCGCATACTCATACGTCTTATATTTCACCCCATCTCTTAGATGAAACGAATCTGCTACCTGCTCGGAACGCATGACCCGGATATCTTGTGGAAGACGCTGGTTGACCGCCACCGCAATTTTTTCCGGCGGGATTCTCGTTTGGGTATCAAATACCGCCACATTACCTAACGCATGCACGCCTGCGTCTGTACGGCTCGCTCCTGCCAGTTCGATTTCCTCATCTAATAGCTGTTGTAATTCTTCTGTCAAAATCCCCTGCACGGAAACAGCATTTTCCTGCTTCTGCCAGCCGTGGTAATTTGTCCCGTCATACGCCACTGTCAGTTTTATCCGCATATCTCTATACTCCATTTCTTTTTATTTGAAACTTTTCACACCTTCCATTAATAGGGTACCAAATGGTTCACAAGTATGATCATCGCAACATAGATCACCAGGACAGCAAACGCCCTCACATCACAGCCCTTGTATTTCAACGGCTT
Source organism: uncultured Eubacterium sp. (assembly GCA_910589665.1). Taxonomy (GTDB): domain Bacteria; phylum Bacillota; class Clostridia; order Lachnospirales; family Lachnospiraceae; genus Eubacterium_F. Next base: position 8,628 of record CAJUTR010000015.1, read on the forward strand.
CATCTTCGTACGGCCCTTTCCGCCGTGATAACACCTAGCCTCCATCGCAAGAGCCAGATCATAAGAACGTCTCGTTGCCGAAACGAGAAGCGGCACCAAAATAGAAGTGATAGCGCGTACCCTCACTACGATATTCCCCTCCTCAAAACTTGCCCCCCGCGCGCTCTGCGCTTTCATGATGCGGTTCGCCTCTTCCAAAAGGATCGGGATAAATCGAAGGGCAAGAGACATCATCATCGCCAGATCGTGAACCGGAACTCCTAGTCTCTCCAACGGTTTTAACAGGCTCTCAATCCCATCTGTCAATTTAGTCGGCGTCGTCGTATAGGTCAGGAGCGAGGAACCGATCACGAGATAGACGAGCCGCAATACGATAAATGCCCCTTTTTTCAATCCCTGCCATGTCACCGTGATCGTATGGCCGGAAAATAGTTCCCACTCAAACGCCGCATCCCCTTTTGTAAAGAACAAGTGATAGACCGCAGTAAAACAAATGAGGAACAAAACGGGCTTCAGTCCTTTTGAAATAAACGAAAATGGCACACGGCTCAACATAATAACCGATACTAAAAAAATCGTTACCACAAAATATCCGGCAAATCCGCGGAACAAAAAGAGGGAGACCAGATAGACGAGTGCCGCTGCGATTTTTACCCGAGGATCCAGCTCATGTATTCTTGACTGAGCGGGATAATATTGTCCGATTGTCATATCTCTTAACATGGCGCTCTCTCCTACTTGTTATTATAACATTTCATGATCGCTTCCACGGCCTGGCCCACATGGATGGCGTTATGCGGCAGGCGGATTCCCCGGTTCGCCAGTCCTTCCATCACATACGTGACCTGAGGCGCGCGAAGGCCAATCTTCTCCAGCTCCCGATAATGGGAAAAAACGCGCTCCGGCGTTCCGTCTAGGAAAATGGTCCCTCCATTTAAGACAATAAGCCGCTTGGCGTATTTTCCCATGTCCTCCATACTATGGGACACGACGATCACCGTAATGCCGCGCTCCTCATGAAGCTTTTTTATGAGCTGCAGCAGATCATCCCGTCCCTCTGGATCCAGTCCGGCCGTCGGCTCATCGAGGATTAGGACTTCCGGCTCCATCGCAAGTACGCCGGCAATCGCCACCCGCCGTTTTTGGCCGCCGGATAACTCCAAGGGGGATACATCGAGCAGATCATCCGTGATCCCTACCTGTTTCAACGCCTGAAACGCCCGCATATCTACCTCCAGCGGTTCCAGTCCGAGATTTCCCGGGCCAAATTTCACATCATCGAGTACCGTTTTCTCAAACAACTGCTGTTCCGGATACTGGAAGACAATGGAAACTTTTCCACGGAGCTTTTTTTTCGAATAATCTTTTTCGTTTATGTCCTCCCCATTGTAATATACGCCGCCGGATGTCGGTACGAGCAGTCCGTTCAAATGCTGGATCAGCGTGGATTTTCCCGAGCCGGTATGGCCGATCAAGCCAATGAACTCTCCGTCTTCTATTTTTAAACTCACATCATATAGCGCTACTTTTTCAAATACGGTGCCTTTCCCGTACACATATTCCACTTCATTAAGCAAAATGGACATCATATCCTTCCCTTCTAAACAGTTACAGTATTCCCGCCAGACAGTCCACAACTTCATCCACAGTGATCAGATCCGCTGGTAACGGCACTCCCCTCTTACGCAGTTGGGCTGCCAGTTCTGTTACCTGCGGAACGTCGAGGTGATATTTTTTTAACTTGTCCGTCTGAGAAAATATTTCTTTCGGATTCCCTCCCATAACCAGCTTTCCCTCATTCATCACGAGAACCCGGTCTGCCTCCGTTACCTCGTCCATAAAATGAGTGATCCAAAGAATGGTAATCCCCTCTTTTTCATTGATCTCCCGAACGGCCTTTAACACATCCCTGCGCCCGCACGGGTCAAGCATCGCCGTTGACTCGTCAAAAACGATACATCTTGGCCGCATCGCTAATACACCCGCAATCGCCACTCGCTGCTTCTGCCCTCCGGAAAGGTTATTCGGACACTCCTTACGGTTCTGGTACATGCCAACCTTTTTAAGGGACTCCTCGACGCGGCTCCAAATTTCTTTCGTCGGTACGCCCAGGTTTTCGGGGCCGAATCCAACGTCTTCTTCTACGACATTATTTACGATCTGATTATCTGGATTTTGGAACACCATTCCCACTCGCTGGCGGACGTCCCAAATCATCCCGCCGTCACTGGTGTCGATACCATCCACATAAACCGTTCCCTCTCCCGGCAGCAATATGGCGTTGATGTGTTTGGCGAGCGTTGATTTTCCTGAGCCATTATGACCGAGAACTGCGACAAATTCCCCTTTTTTTACCTGAAACGACACATGGTCTACCGCCATTTCCACGCCGATGACTTCATCGTTTTCGTCACGCCGTATGTATTCAAATACGAGATTTTCTACTTTGATCAAAATGCCACCATCCCATCTACTGTATTGACACGGTTACAATTAGAAGTGTAACATAAGATACTTATTTTTTCCATTGTTTTTTGAGACTGGCTTCCAGCTTTCTTTTGAGCGCTTTCTGTTCGTTCCCTTTTTACAGATCCTCCGGCACGGGAAAACAGGCAACAATCCGCATGGGATATGAAATCACAGAACATACAATGTCCGGGAAGGGCAGTTTCTCCTTGTCCCGGACATTGGGGTCAATATATGGTAGACAAACACGGACTTTTCCACAACATAGCATGCCACATAGTATAAGGCATTGCGTCAATTCGAATTATACTTCTGAAAAGTTAAGGGTTTAAATTGCCTGATAATGGCGAGTACAGAATAAGAGAATAAAGTTATTGTCATGATCAGAAGTGCCAAATGGTAGTTGAAAAGGTTATCGGACAACTCCCCACGAACATCCTGCATGATAAACAGTATGGCAAGCAGGAAAAGGAGATCTGGGTATTTATGATTCGTTTCATTTAAAAAAGCGATCATTGGCGGAAACAAATACAACAGACAGTAATAACCAGAGTGGGAGGGAAGGATAACGAGAGTCAGGCTGACGGCCATCATCCGTTCCCATTTGAAAGGGAGCATAAAACTGGCAGCAAGAAAAACAATGCTGACAATATAAGTGATCGCTTTCATAATAGATGGCAGCGATTCTGGCGGGGAAGGAACAAAATGTAATATACTGGCAAGTAAGGTACATCCTTCATTGCTTGTATATACTTCCAAATTCAACTGCATATTTTCCATCATTTTCGGCAGATTGGAAAGTCCCCCTTCGAAAAAAGCAAATGGGGTCAGAAAGAGGATCAGACTGTAAATGATTACACAGACAACGCCTTTCCACTGGCGTTTGTGCAGAAGGAAGATGCCTAAAACGGCAGGTGTCAGTTTTAATGACACAGCCACGGCAAAAGAAAGATAAGCCAGCTGTCTGAGCAGACATTTTTGGCTGTCGTAGAAGAAGCTGAAAAACATTGTGCAGAACATTGTTATGATGATGGTGTTCGCGCGCTCGAGCGAATAGAGCATGGGGGCTGAGAGCAAACAAGTGACCGCGGTAACTATTTTTAGCGAATGGCAGCCTGTTTTACATGTGCAAATGAGTTCGTAAACCATGATCATCGTAATAATTGCAAGGATGAGATATATGATAAGGAATCTCGGTTCCTGATACATCCAAAGAAAATAATTCAGTTTATAATATTGACCCATATCGACTAAACGAGATAAAAAATACGCAAAAACATATGTCAGAGGAGGATAAGCTTTTTCAGCTAATCCTGTATACATGGTATTGTTGTAAACATCTCTTTGGGAAGAATAACCTACTACATTGAGTATATCGGCCAAAAAATCGCTGCATCCTCTGAAAAAGATGTTAAATTGTTCGCTGAGATTTCCCTCGTAAAATATTTTAAACAGCCAGAGCATGAACGTTGAGAGAATGACAGAGATAAATGTATATTCATAAAATCTCCTTGAGGTTATGATATATTTTATCTTAGACCAAAAATCCGAATGAGTCATACTTCCTTAAACTCCTTTCCATAAGCTATTCAATGTCAAAAAGTGTACTTATTGACATCCTTTAGTTTTCTTATGTTTTAGAGATAATTTTTTACAAAACACTCTTATTCCTGGCAAAATACGATATAAAACGCCATAAGTAAAAAAAGAGATTGCCTAATTGTCCAAATTATGGTAAAATATTTTTGAAAATGAGAGTGTCAAAAAGTACACCTTTTGACACTCTCATATACTTCTCACTCACTTATTTTCTAATTTTTGTAATACAAAAAGACACATGGTTTTCATTCTTATTCCATGTGCCTTTATCAACGCTGACAAGACCAAAAGCACTCCGTCCGTTCTCTGTTTCCGCATATCAGACGGTCACATCAAACGCCTCCCCTTCTGCCCAGTCCTGCCTTGCTTCTTCCAGCCGGAGCTTCTCCCGAAGTTCCTCTTCTTTCTTTGTTTTGTCCCGCTTTTCCTCCAGCCGTTTCTCCTCCGCCTGCTTCTCCGCCTTTTTCTTCACTGCCTTCTTTTGTGCCGCCTTTTTCCGCACTGTCTTCTGCGCTTCCTTCGCGGCAAGCGATCTCCTGCTCTTTGCCGCCGATTTCGCCGGATCAACATTATCATAAAGAAAGCTCATGCTTCTCACCTGCGCATGGGATTTCGAAGAAGAAAACGGATGATCCGACGTACAGCTCCCCAGGTATGGGATCCCGTCTGCTCCTGCGTATTTGCGGTTTTTCTCCGCGAGTGAAAAAATGCTTCCCGTCAGATGGGACGTCACATGTCTCCCGTCACTGTACTCGAGCGTATAGCCTTTCCTTCCCTGAAGTTCGGAGTCCATCAGACCGTATACCTTTGCTCGGTACGCTGGGTCCGATGCCATTTTCTGCAACTGTTTCTCATCAATATAAAGGTAAAATTTTCCTGTTACCACTTTGGATGGTTCTTTGTCCGTCCAAGTATACTCCGGAAACCATTCGTTGATCTGCTGTTTCAATTGCTCCACACTCATCGTCCCGTCACCCTCTTCCTGGGAAATCCGGGACGTATAGTAAGACACCGCCTGCTGTTTATAACTCTGAAACCCCTCATTCATATCTTCCAGATATTTATACACCTTATTCGGATTCCATGTCGGTTTGCCAGAAGACGTCTGTTTTGACCTCTGCGCCACCTGAATATTTCCAGACGCCGCCGCTGCCGTTATCATCATAGACATGATCTCTCTCCTTTCTGCTTCCGATCGCTCGTCGTGGATATTCCTCTTCTTCCGTTTCGTGTTCCACGAGGTAATCGTAAATTGCCTTCATTTTCATATCCTTACCCGTATGTTCGTAACGCGGCAGGGTATTTGCTTTCTCATTTTGTATCGACAAAACCTCCGGTATGATGATCGTCAACTGCTGTGTGTCGGAATTTCCAGTTTCCGTATTTACCGTATACAGTTTATAGCTGTCCTGCTCCGTCAAAAGACAGCTCATAAAGTGTTCCCCCTTCTCCGAAGTCCAGAGGACAGACTTTTTACTGAACTGGATGCCCTCTGCCTTCCCTTCCTCCCAGGCACACATCGTCGCCGGATCCACCCGTTCAAATGTGTCCACATAGCGCTTTCCCATCGTCTTCTCCCACTTCTCCGCCAAAGAACCATCCCGCTTGGTTTCGATCGGTTTCAGGTTTAATACGGTGTCGGGTTCCTCTGATGCCGATATTTCAAAGACGTAACTGTCTCCCTGTACTTTTTCATTTTTTTCATTAAATACCAAAATGGTATTTCCCTCCACGAGGATCCTCGTCTCCAGAGAATTTGCCGTAAAATAATGGCAGTCAATTTCATGCAGATCGATCGTAGCCGTTACCTTCTCCTTTGTTCTGTCGTAAATGACCATCCCCCGGCTGTTGGCAAAGAACAGCCGCGTTTCATCACAGAATAAGATGGGCGGCGCATATATTTCCGACTCCGGCGTCCTGTTTTCCATAATCTGTGCACTCTCCGGTTCTATGTTCTGCGTGCTCTCCGGTTCCGTACTGCAAAATTCCCGGATCAGCTCCGTAACCCTGCCGTTCGTAGCCGCGTTAGTCCCGATGCCCAACATCAGCACACAGGCAAAAACATCTGCAGATGGATTATTTTCTATGAAGCGGTATGGCTATCCCAACGTCCTGCCATACCGCCGTCCTCACCACTCCTCTATTTTTTGATAGGAAAATACACGCAGTAATTTTCATACCCGACACGGTTTAATGGTATAAAATGTATTCCCGCCGGCTGTCCTGCCGTCTTAAAGTCGCTCTTCCAGTTCCCCCACTCACGTTCATTTTCATGAACAAGAATACGCTCGGGCGCATCACCTCCCGCATATAACATACGCTCTTCGTCACAAAGACCGGCAAGTACTTCCGGGCCGTACATGAACGCCACCATATTTTCGTCATCTGGGAGAGGACACGCTCGGATCCCCATTTTCATAGTAATACATATGACATCGCCATCATGAAACTCTTCCTGTATTCCCACAAAACAGCTCCCCTCTTCCGCCACTGCAATCTGTCCGCCATTATACGCCACGGTCGCAGGCTCCTTGATCCACTCGGGAATACGTACGTTTATCGTACATTCTACGGGCGATTCCGTCTCGATCTGCAGATACACGCAAAGGGTATCCGGATTATGCGGGTATTGCGCGGCGGTCCGATTGACAAGCTGTTTCCCGCTGCTCGTGCTGGAAAGATGGAAACTACCCGTGAGCGGATCCCGTCTTTGCCTTATCTTCACATTCTTTCCGCCTACCGTAAAGGAAGCATCCGAATCAAAATACATGGTTACATAAAGATCGGAGTCTGCCTGATAATACATATAGCGGTTCAGCGACGCATTTGCCTGAACCATCGAACCATGGCAGCAGAAAAAGTCATTACATTTGCTGCCCCATCCCTTCCTTGCTCCGGCACGCATCGGAAGAAAGTATGCGATCAGTCCAAAATCCGGAGAATCGGGAGCATATCCATTTGTGTGCTCCCAATGCCAGTATGTCTGCGCAAGAACACCATTATACAGGTTCCGCTCGATATAATCCATATATTTTGCCTCTCCGGTCCAGCGGAACAGATAATCCGCCAGACGCATCATATTATACACGGTGCAGTGCTCCTGTGTTTTCAGGCCGAGTCTTGCCGAAAGAGATTTCTTCGGCCCCCAGATCTCTCCGTTTGTCTGCCCGCCGGTCGCGAGCGTTCCGCGCTCTGTCACAGCCGAATCCCAATATGCTGTCACAATGTCCTTATATCGCTCCTCCCCGGTCACATTGTATGCCTCTGCTGCTGCGATCACTTCTGGTATCGTTGTGTTCGCGTGCATATTCGTGAGAGGATCCTCACCATTCAGCAGTGGCGTGAACAGACGCTGCCTGTAATAGCGCTCCATCAGCTTTTTATATTTATCGTCCCGCGTGATGTCGTAAAGCTGTACCCAGATCTCCAGCATACCACCCGTTTCAAAGTCCAGAATATCATCCATTTGATCCCTGTCAAACCGGCCGCTCCAGTCATAAAACCAGTCTGCAAAATGATCCGCCACAGATAATGCCGTTTCATTTCCTGCATAACGGTACATATCGACAAGGCCCATAAACGTCTTATGGATCGTGTAGTGTGGAGCCCATATTTCACGGCCGCGCGCAATCCGGTAAAGGTATTTTTCAGGAATGGACGCCACCCAGCTTCCCCCGTTGGCCTCCTGACATTTTGCAAGGCGGTCAACGATCACATCGGCTTTCGCTTTTAATTCCCTGTCCCCTGTTGCGGCATAGTGCATCGCGGCCGCGGACAACCAGTGACCGAGAAAATGCCCTCTTAACTGGCATGTCGGCGACTCCCATCCTCCGTGTATATCACCCGGTATATTCGCGTCATGCGTGATGGCGGCCTCCAGTTCATAATTATATATAAGGTTTCTCGTCGTAAGCTCCATAAGATAGGCTCGGTTATCGCCTTCCTGCCGCTTCAAACGTTCATCATGAACAGCTACTTTGTCAAAGGGAAGCGCATTAATAGAATCCTTCTGAGCATCTATTCCCATTTTGTTTTGATCTGCGTTTGCCATTTTTTCTTTTCCTCCTATAATGTCAGTCCCTCCCCCATTACTCTTACAGGCTTTTTCTTTAAAAAGCGCATCCTTTATTCAATGTGTCCCTTAATGCGTTTTAATTCTAAAAACGCATTTAGAACTCATTAAAAACTCATAGAAAACGCATTGGCACCCATATATTTCTATGCTAAATACATACTGCAAAAAGAGAAAAGCTATATATCATTTAGGCATATTATATCATGCTTTCATACAAATGGCAATTTGCAGCAATACATTATCCACAGACCAAAATTATTCCGTCAGATCTTTTCCCTTACCAACAATCCCCCGGACACATATTTTTCCGATTGATCCACGCGACAGAAAGATCCATAGCGGCGCGGCATGCCTTTGTCTGATCTAGCGCGTTCAACATGACAAAATCATGTATTATCCCTTGAAATCTCACCGCTGTCACATCCACTCCGGCTTCCCGCAGCTTTCTGGCGTACGCTTCCCCCTCATCCCGCAGGACATCCGCCTCTCCATTTAAGATCATTGCCGCCGGAAGTGCTCTCAGCTGCTCTATATCTGCCCGGAGGGGCGAAGCCGTAATCTCATTTCGATCACACGTTGACCTCGTATACTGATCCCAAAACCACATCATCCCTTCCCGGTAGAGATAATACCCTTTGGCAAACTGACGATAGGAATCGCTGCAAAAACAGGCATTCGTAACGGGGTAATATAAGAGCTGCTTTTGAATATACGGCCCGCGCCGTGAATATAGAAAATGACATTGGCGGGGGATGAAATCTGTTCGGGACAGACGATATAGACCGGAATCTCACCCCATTTGCCGGTATTTACAGTAATTTTACTAATGTCAGCCGGGTACATGCACACTGGTGTACTCTGCACTTCTTCCAGTACTTGCCGCCCTTTCCACGGCGGCAGTTGAAAGATCAAAGGCGGTTTGGAATTGGCATCAGACACTTCCACCGCCTCGGGTTCCAAAGATATTCTACGTTCCATCATAGGCAATCCTTTGATAGGGTTTTACTTCATCACATTCTATTCCGGGAACACGGATACAGAAAAAGAGCATTCAAAAAGCGGCATAACTGACTGCCATACCGCTTTCTTATCTCAATTTTTCATTATACCAGTTCGATCACAACTTCCATCGCTGCATCGCCCTTACGAGGCCCGATCTTTATGATCCTCGTATAACCGCCCTTGCGGTCTGCGTACTTCGGCGCGATCTCGTCAAACAATTTGCTTGCCACATCCACTTTCTTTGTTCCCTTTTTGCGGCCTGCTGTCGCGGTCGGAACTTCTGTGATGCCATAGAGCATTTTGTTCATCTGACGCCTGGCGTGGAGTCTAGATGGAGTTTCCTTTTTGATCTCCTTATCAACCGTATCAAAAACAGTCACTTTCTTGCCATCCACAACTTCCTTTACCCGTTTTCCGTCTTTATCTTTCTGCGGCACTTTCGCTTTTACCGTAACCATCTCATAGCTATCTTTTTCACGAACTGCCAACGCGATCATATGCTCAGCGATCTTGCGGATCTCTTTCGCCTTCGCTTCCGTTGTAACAATTTTTCCGTGATAAAGGAGATTTGTCACCTGGTTACGAAGCAGAGCTTTTCTCTGGCTGGAAGTTCTTCCAAGCTTTCTATAACCTGCCATTTCTATGTCCTCCTTGCTTATTCTTCACTCGACTTCAAAGATAATCCCAGTTCTTTTAATTTAGCCAGCACCTCTTCTAACGATTTGCGTCCTAAATTACGAACTTTCATCATATCATCCGCTGTCTTATTGGTGAGTTCTTCCACCGTATTGATCCCTGCCCTCTTCAGGCAATTAAAGGAGCGGACGGACAACTCAAGCTCATCAATATTGAGTTCAAGCACCTTTACGGTTTCGTCCTCTTCCTTCTCAACAATAATCTCCGCCATCTTCGCTTTTTCTGACAAGTCGATAAATGTATTCAAATGTTCACTCATGACTTTTGCCGCCAGACTGACTGCCTCATCCGGCTCCAGCGTCCCATTTGTATATACATCCAGTGTGAGCTTATCAAAATCCGTGATCTGGCCGACACGTGTATTTTCAACCGAAATATTTACCCGTTCGATCGGAGTAAAAATGGAATCGATCGGAATGACGTCAATCGCCATTTCTTCCCTCTTGTTCTTTTCCGAACTCACATAGCCACGACCGTTTACAACGGTCATTTCTATGTAGAGTTTACAGTCAACTCCACCGTTCAATGTCGCGATGACCTGATCCTTGTTGACAATCTCCAAATCGGGGTCACATTTGATATCTGCTGCTGTAACAATCCCTTCACCGCTTGCATCGATATACATCGTCTTCGTCTCATTCAGGTCAGTGCTGTCATTTTTGATCGCCAGACTTTTGATATTCATGACGATCTCCGTAACATCTTCTTTTACACCCGGAATGGCACTGAATTCGTGAACAACGCCGTCAATCTTTATATGGCTGACTGCGGTTCCCGGCAAGGATGAAAGCATTATTCGTCTCAAAGAATTACCCAAAGTAGTTCCGTATCCTCTTTCAAGTGGTTCTACTACAAAACGACCATATTTTTTATCTTCCGAAATTTCATCAATTTCTATTCTTGGCTTTTCAAATTCAAACACTCTAGAACCCTCCTTTTGGGCTACCATGATTACTTGGAGTACAACTCGACGATCAGCACTTCATTCACTGGCACATCAATCTCCGCTCTCGTCGGGATCTGTGTTACCGTTCCCTTGAGTGATTCATGATCTGCCTCTAACCATGCCGGAACCATGCGCGAACCAGTCACCTCCAAGATGTCCTTATAGCGCTGTGCCCCTTTGAATTTTTCCTTGATTTCGACCACATCACCAGCTTTTAACTGATAAGATGGGATATTGACAGCCTTTCCGTTTACAAGCACATGCTTGTGGTCAACGATCTGTCTAGCCTCTTTTCTCGTCCTGCCATATCCGAGACGGAACATGACATTGTCAAGTCTCAGTTCAAGAAGGATCATCAGGTTTTCACCTGTCGTACCATATTTCAATTTCTGAGCCTTCGTAAAGTAATTACGGAAAGGCTTCTCAAGTACACCGTATATAAACTTCGCTTTCTGCTTTTCTTTCAACTGCATGCCGTACTCGCTCAGTTTTCTTCCCGTTCTCGCATTTCTCTTCGATTTTTTATCAATCCCGAGATAAACCGGATCCAAATCAAGCGACCTACATCTTTTCAAAACAGGCGTCATATCTCTAGCCATTATAATACCTCCTAATCAATTAAACTCTTCTACGTTTCGGTGGTCTGCAGCCATTGTGTGGAACAGGTGTAACGTCCTGGATACTCGTTACCTCGATCCCGCATGCCTGAATGGCACGAATAGCAGCTTCCCTGCCTGATCCCGGTCCCTTTACCATTACCTCTACCGACCTCAAACCGTGCGGCAATGCAGCTTTCGCAGCCGTCTCCGCTGCCATCTGCGCAGCATACGGCGTGGATTTCCTCGAACCCCTGAATCCAAGTCCGCCTGCACTTGCCCATGATATTGCATTTCCCTGCATATCGGTCAGTGTTACGATTGTATTATTAAAAGATGACTGAATGTGCGCTTGTCCTCGGTCAATATTTTTCTTGACACGCTTTTTTGTCACTTTTTTTGCAACTTTCTTAGCCATTGACAAAACCTCCTAAATTATTTCCTTAATTTGAAACTCCACAGAATTCCTATTTCTTCTTATTTGCTACGGTACGTTTCGGACCTTTTCTCGTTCTGGCATTTGTTTTCGTCTTCTGCCCGCGAACCGGAAGTCCTTTTCTATGACGAATCCCCCTGTAGCATCCGATTTCCTGCAGTCTTTTGATATTTAAGGCAACTTCCCTGCGGAGATCACCCTCTACCACCTGTGTTCTGTCAATAACGTCACGGATTTTCGCAACATCATCGTCGGTCAAATCCTTACAACGAATGTCAGGATCTACGTTCGCCTCGCTCAAGATACGTCTTGAACTGGCAACGCCGATTCCGTAAATATAAGTAAGACCTATCTCTACACGTTTTTCTCTTGGTAAATCTACACCACTGATACGAGCCATGTGTACTTTACACCTCCATTAGAATTATAAAATAAATAGTTTCGGGGAAGGAGCATAGCTTCCCGTTCGGAATGCTTACGCTCGGAATCCGTAATGGGATTTCGACGAAGCACTCGTTAGCCGCTTTAAATCATGACTGAAACGCAGCCATCGTTTCAGACACCGCAGATCAGAACCATCAACATTTTCTGCACTATACTTCTAATATAGAAGAAACTGTCCCATGGAGAACACCGCGCTGCCACCGCCATGATATCACAACTTCCCATAATGACGGAATGAGAAGTCTGTAACACAGAAAGCAAGACTTATATAAGCACGAAAAGAACCTAAAGTTTCCTCTAGGTCTCTCTGATATATTCTCAGCCCTGTCTTTGCTTGTGTTTCGGGTTTTCGCAGATCACTCTGATACGACCCTTTCTTTTAATGATTTTGCATTTTTCGCAAATTGGTTTTACTGATGATCTGACTTTCACAGTAATAACCTCCTTTCACATGATCGACATGTTATCTTCGAACCCGCTAAAAAAGGCACGTTGCTTCTCTACTTCGGCCTTGTTTTTGCAAAAGTCCATTTACGAGTATACCACAAACAGGGGGAGAATGCAAGAACTTTTTTCCAGTTTTGGTGAGAAATTGTGGATCAGATTTTTTCATATCACCGTAATCTTCTTCCTCTTCGCCGCCTTCATCTTCCTCACAAACTTCCCGCTTTTCACCACCGCGCACCCCCACTTTTTCTTCGTAAACGTCCGGCGGATCCAACTAGATCTCACTTTCGCTTTCGTCGTCTTTAGCGTCTGAAAATCCTCCAATTTCGTAAGCATGGATATATCGATCTTTTTCTCCTTCGTAAAATAATAAAACGTCTGGATCTGATTCTTTTTTGGAAATATCACCTTACAATTCTGCCCCTTTTCCGGCAGATAATAATAATAACACGAATACGACTGGTAATACCCATTGTCCTCATAATCGTCACTTTCGCGATATACCACGCTGCCATACCTCTGCCCGTTCTTCCCTTCACCGGAATAAAGCTTCAACGTTTTCAATTTCTGATTGCCCCGCAGATCCAGCCTCCCCGGCAGAATATGTCCGAGTTCCAGTTCTTTCAATTTCTTATTTTTCGACAAACTCACTGACGACAAACGGCGGTTACTGCCGTCCGGCAGGATCACCCGGAGCACCTGCAGGTCCGGCATTTCCTCCATATTGAGTTGATCCGTGAAAATATTCTGCAGATGGATATAGGTCATTTGCGAGACAGGAAAAGACTGGCGGATATTGTCATAGTTTTTCTGGCCAAATTTTGAAAACGCAGGATCCGTACATCCCACCCATATCTTTTTCAGTTTAGCGTTACTTTGAAACGACCCGGAGAGCATTTCATATTTGATCGCTCTGACTTCCTCTAAATTAAAGAAATATTCAATCCCTGTTACATCGAGAATCTTTTCCGGAACAGTGTCATTCCAGATATCTTCCCGATAATCATAGCGTAATTCCAATGTAAATTTGTCTTTCGATAAAACCTCATTTCCCTCTGCCCCCTGATACTTCATATCCAAATACCAGCCTTTTGTCAGTCCGCTACCGTTGCAAAATTCCACATAATATATTTTCTCCCGTTCTTGCGCTGTTAAAATACCATCCTTGTTTGTATCGACATATCTTGCCAGCTGCATCCGAAACCGTTCATCTGGAAAATGTGCGGCGTCCAATAGCACATCCTGCATATACTCCGGTTTGACTTCCGCCTGAACACATCCGCCCTTTCCTGGGATAAGCAGAACTATGGTGAAACAGTAGAAAATGATCCCCAATATTTTCAATGTAAGCTTTCTCATACCCATCCTCCCTTTCCAGCCTGTAGCATAAGTGGACTTTGATTATGTTTTCATTATATCTCACACTATCGGAGTAGTCAATAGGTAACGCTCTTTTTCCTGTACTAATCCATCCAAAGCTTGACCTTCCGTTCATATAAAATATCATACTTTTATTTGGCAATATTGCCTCCACTCTTTCTTTATCCCCTCGATGGCATCATTTTTCGCTTTCGTATTTGATTTCAAATCCTTCGCATTGCTCTTTTTGATGCCTTTTTCCGCACAATCAACCCCTTTTTCCAGCCATTTTCTAACCTGCTCTGCCATTGTTTTGGGAACCTTACAGTTCTTAGTAAGAAATCCCCTCTGCTTTTTCCGTAATTCCTTTAACTGGACATTCGATAATTTCTTATTTTCGCTAATCTCCACTTCACTTACTTCTGCTTTTTTCTGCACCGCTCTCCGCTTTACCTGAATACCAGCTTCCCTATACAACTCAATTGCCGTATCAAATCCCGTGTCATTGCTTACAATGGTAAAGGATTCCTCCTCATTTTCTTTCGCCAGCACCGCAACCATCGCTACGATCTGAAAATCCAGGGCATTCACTTTTCCACACTGACACTTTCTCAGGACGATATGCTCCGAAAAGTGATCGAACAGAAGAGCAACTTCATCATAATTGAGTTTTGGCGAATGGTTCGTATACATTATCATAATCTCGTCTTTTGCATTTGTAATCCCTTCCTCTTCCGTTATCAGCGCCTCCAACCACGTATTTCCCACATTCTCCGTATCGATTAAGTATATCATATATTTTTCCCCCTGTTCTATATCCCGGCAGCACACTACATTTTACCATCCCCGCCCACCAAAAAACACAGGCGCCCCAGCTCCCCGCTGCACGCCTGTGTCCCAGTCTCGTACCATTCTGTTATTATTTATCTCGCCAAACGATACGTCCTTTTGTAAGGTCATACGGAGACAGTTCGAGCGTTACCTTGTCGCCCGGCAGGATACGAATGAAATTCATTCTCAACTTGCCGCTGATGTGGGCCAACACTTTATGTCCGTTTTCCAGTTCTACCTGGAACATGGCGTTTGGCAGCTTCTCAACAACTGTTCCCTCAATTTCAATAACATCTGCTTTTGACATATACAACTCTCCTCTTTTTAATAAAGCGATAAAATCTCCGGTTCCCCCTCGGTAATCAGAATCGTGTTTTCATAATGTGCCGACTTCGAACCGTCCCGCGTCACCACGGTCCAGTCATCCTCTAAGATCCAGATCTTCCAGTCTCCGGCGTTTACCATCGGTTCAATGGCGAGCGTCATACCCGGCCGGAGCTTCGGGCCCCTTCCCACCGGTTTGTAGTTCGGGATCTGCGGCTCCTCGTGTAACTGGGCGCCGACGCCGTGGCCGACGAGGTCCCGGACAACGGAAAATCCGTTCTTTTCCACAAACTTCTGGATGGAAGCGGATATGTCGTGCAGATGGTTTCCGGCATAGGCGTTCTTGATGCCCTCGTAGAAACTCAGCCGCGTGATCTCGATCAACCGCTTCGCCTCGTCGCTGATCGTCCCCACGCCATACGTTCTGGCGGCGTCGGAATGATAGCCTTCGTAAATGACGCCGGCATCCAGGCTGACGATGTCGCCTTCCTCTAATTTGCGGGAATCGGTCGGTATCCCGTGAACGACCTCATCATTCACCGAAACACAGATCGAAGCCGGATAGCCTTCATAATTCAGAAATGAGGGGATACATCCCGCCTTGCGGATCAGTTCCTCCCCTTTCCGGTCAATGTCAAGTGTCGTAATGCCGGGCGCGATGATCTCTTCCAGTCTGTCGTGCACGTCAGCCAGTATCTTTCCCGCTTCCCGCATCCGTGAAATCTCACGTTCTGATTTGATTGTTATAGCCATTGTCAGCCTCCTACTTATCCAGAAGCTTCACGATCTCGTCAAATACGACTTCCAAATCCTGTGTACCGTCCACTTCCTGTAAAATGCCCTCTTTTGTGTAGTAATCGATCAACGGCTGTGTCTGCGTATGATACACTTCCAGACGCTGCTTTACGGTCTCCGGCTTATCGTCGTCACGCAGGATCAGTTCGCCGCCGCACGCATCGCACACGCCCTCAGCCTTAGTCGGGTTATATTTAATATGATATGTTCCGCCGCACGAAACGCATGCGCGTCTGCCCGACATCCTGTTAATGATACTCTCATCCGGCACTTCCACATTGATGGCGTAATCCATTTTTTCGCCGATCTTCGCCAACGCCCCGGTCAGGGCCTCGGCCTGCGGGATCGTACGCGGAAAGCCGTCCAGAACATATCCTTTCTTCGCGTCATCCTGAGCCAATCGGTCTACGACAAGGTCAACCACCAGTTCATCCGGAACCAACAGTCCCTGATCCATATATGTCTTGGCCTTCTGTCCGAGCTCGGTGTTCTCTTTGATGTTGGCACGGAAAATATCCCCCGTGGAAATATGGGGAATCCCGTATTTTTCAGAAATCTTCTTTGCCTGCGTCCCTTTTCCGGCACCAGGCGCGCCTAACATGACAATTTTCATAAGATAATCTCCTTTCACACACGCAAAAACGGCCCGGTGCAGAAGTTCCATCTGCACCGCCGGCCATTTTTACTTATTCTCCCAAAAATCCTTTGTAATTGCGGACTAACAGCTGGGACTCCAACTGCTTCAACGTCTCGATCACGACGCCGACGATAATGATGAGCGACGTACCCGTAAAGGACACGCTCGCGCCAAATACTCCCGCAAAAATGATCGGAAGTACACACACGACTACCATCGCCACGGCACCGATGAAAATAATGCTGTTCAGCACATTTGTAAGATAATCCGTCGTCGGTTTTCCCGGACGGATACCCGGAATAAATCCACCCTGCTTTTTCATGTTATTTGCAATCTCAAGCGGATTGAACGTAACCGAAGTATAGAAATACGCAAAGAAGATCACAAGTCCAATGTATACGAGCAATCCCAACGTATATTTAAATTCGCCCCAGGACGAAATGTTGCACCATTTGCTCTGGTCACAAATCTTGATCAGCTTCTGCACCAGGGACGCACCGTCACCCGACGCTGGCTGTAATCCGGCAAATCCAGCGATCACAACCGGAAGCTGCAGCATGGAACTGGCAAAGATCACAGGAATGACGCCGGCCGTATTGACCTTGAGCGGAATATGGCTTGACTGTCCGCCAAACATTTTCCTTCCCTGCATTTTCTTTGCGTACTGAACCGGGATCTTCCTCTCCGCATCCTGAAGCCATACGATAAATACAAACATCGCGATGATAATAGCAAGGATGATCGCCGCCGCAAGCACCGCATTGGTGATATTTCCTGCGCCGCCCACAAACTGGTTGTAAAGGGCGATCAGGTCACTTGGGATACGGGCCACAATGTTGATCAAAAGGATGACGGAAATACCGTTACCGATTCCCTTTTCCGTGATCTGCTCACCGAGCCACATCAGGAACGCGGAGCCGGCCGTCAGCGCTACGACCGCAACGATGAGCGGTGTATAACCTGCTTCGGTAAAGAAGTTCTGGTTACGGAAGCCGATGATGATCGCTACGCCTTCAATGATCGCCAGCACGATCGACAAATATCTCGTGTACTCATTGAGTTTCTTTCTGCCATCCTCGCCGTCTTTCTGCATTTCCTCAAGCTTCGGAATCGCAATCGTAAGCAGCTGGATAATAATGGATGACGTAATGTAAGGCGTGATGTTCAACGCGAAAATTGACATTCTCGTAAAGGAACCACCGGTCATGACATCCAAAAAGCCAAGTGCCTGATTGTTATTCAGAAATTCCTGGATAACATTCGTATTGACACCCGGGATCGGAATATTACATCCGATGCGGACAACAATGAGTCCCATAAATACAAACAACAATTTGTTACGGATCTCTTTTGTCTTAAACGCATTTCTTATCGTTTCAAGCATTAGATCACCTCAGCTTTTCCACCAACCGCCTGAATTTTTTCTTCTGCACTCTTACTAAAGGCATTTACTTTCACATCAAGCTTTTTGGTTAATTCTCCGTTTCCAAGAATTTTTACTCCATCCTTTGGATTTTTGATAATTCCCTTGTCCATCAGGGTCTCTACTGTTACTTCCGCGCCATCCTCAAATACGTTGAGGCGGTCAAGCCCGATCGCAACAATTTCCTTACTATTTATATTTGTAAAACCTCTCTTCGGCAGTCTCCTGTATAATGGCAGCTGACCACCTTCGAAACCAGGACGCGGTGCACCGGAACGAGCCTTCTGTCCCTTGTGACCTTTGCCTGCCGTTTTACCATTTCCTGAACCATGTCCACGGCCGCGTCTGAACGCATTGCTGTGTTTGGAACCGGCTGCAGGCTTTAACTCTGATAAATTCATGGTTTGGCACCTCCTATTAGATTTCTTCTACCTTTACTAAGTGTCTCACTTGCTGGATCATTCCCCGTACGGCACCGTTGTCAGGCATCTCTACTGTTTTGTTCAGTTTCCTCAGTCCCAGAGCCTCGACCGTTTTGCGATGCTTTGGAATGGCACCAATCGTAGACTTCACTAACGTAATTTTTAATTTATTCGCCATGATCCGATACCTCCTATCCTAAAATCTCTTCCACGGAGAGTCCGCGAAGCCTTGCAACTTCCTCCGGCGTCTTCAGTTCATTCAGACCGGCGATCGTAGCAAGTACAACGTTCTGCTTATTACGTGATCCAAGAGACTTTGTACGGATATTTTTGTATCCTGCAAGCTCCAGTACGGAACGAGCCGGGCCGCCGGCGATGATTCCGGTACCTTCCGGAGACTTCTTCATCAATACCTGCGCGCTGCCGAATTTTCCGATATAATCATGTGGGATGCTTCCATTCTCATCCACTGGTACTTCGATAAGTTTTTTCATCGCATCTTCTTTCCCTTTGCGGATCGCTTCCGGGATTTCCGTAGCTTTTCCTAAACCTGCACCAACATGTCCGTTGCCATCACCGACTACCACTAACGCGGTAAAACGGAAATTACGGCCACCTTTCACAACCTTGGTTACACGTTTAATTGATACTACTTTATCTTCCAATTCAAACTGACTAGCATCAATAATTTCACGTTTCATGAGTTTTCCTCCTTGCTTAGAATTGAAGACCAGCTTCTCTTGCTGCCTCTGCCAATGCTTTTACTTTACCCTGATAAATATAACCGCCGCGGTCGAATACGACTTCATTGATGCCATTATCCAATGCTTTTTTCGCAATGACTGTGCCAAGTTTTGCAGCAGCTTCCACATTATTCGTCTTATCCAATCCTTCCTTCACATCTGCCTGAAGAGTAGATGCGGAAACGATCGTATTTCCAGCAACATCATCAATAACCTGCGCGTACATATGGTTGTTGCTGCGGAACACTGCCAGACGTGGTCTCTCAGGAGTTCCTGACAAACGGCTACGTAATCTTCTGTGTTTATTTTTGCGAACGTCGCTTCTATTTGCTTTACTAACCATTCTTATTTACTCCTTTCTTATTTCTTACCAGTCTTACCAACTTTACGCCGGATCACTTCGTCAGAGTATTTGATTCCTTTGCCCTTATACGGCTCCGGTTTTCTCTTCTCCCTGATCTCAGCGGCGTATTGGCCAACCTTCTCTTTATCTATTCCCTTAACGATAATCTTGTTCTGACCATCTACCGTAACTTCCAATCCTTCCGGATCTTCCATCTCTACCGGATGTGAATAACCAAGAGATAATACCAGTTTCTTTCCCTGCTTCGCAGCTCTGTATCCAACGCCGTTTACCTCAAGCTCTTTTGTATATCCCTCGGTCACGCCAACGATCATGTTGTAAATAAGCGTTCTGGTCAGACCATGAAGTGATTTCATTTTTTTCAGGTCATTCGGGCGGGTCACTTTAATCTCCTCGCCGTCTTTTTCAATATTCATTTCCGCAGGAAGCACTCTCTCGAGAGTCCCCTTCGGTCCTTTTACTGTCACCTTATTATTTTCTGCAATATCCACAGTTACACCTGCGGGTACCGCGATAGGCATTCTTCCAATTCGTGACATTTTGCCGTACCTCCTATATTTTATGGGGTTGATTAGTTACCTGCTATCCCATTCGGCAGTAAAACTGCCTCATGTATCCGCTCGCTTTGCTCGCATAGAATTTACGCAGTAAATTCCATATGGCCTGATGCAATCAGGACATTCTACCACACGAACGCCAGCACTTCGCCGCCGACATTCATTTTCCTTGCTTCCTTGTCCGTGAGCACACCCTTGTTCGTGGAAACAATGGCGATGCCAAGTCCGCCGAGAACTTTCGGAAGTTCATTTGCGTTGGCATATACACGGAGACCTGGTTTAGAGATCCTCTTCAAACCAGAGATAATCTTTTCATTTTTGTCCTTGCCATATTTCAATGTGATGTGGATTGCCTTGAATCCATCAACATCAATCAACTCAAAGTTTTTGATGTACCCTTCCTTCAAAAGAATTTCTGCGATCGCAGTTTTCATTTTTGAAGCAGGAACATCAACGGTATCATGTTTCGCAGTATTCGCATTACGGATTCTTGTAAGCATATCTGCAATAGGATCACTCATTGTCATTTGATTTTCCTCCTTACCAACTGGCTTTCTTAACACCCGGGATCTGACCTTTATATGCTAACTCACGGAAACAGATTCTGCAAATTCCGTATTTTCTCAAGTAAGCATGAGGACGACCACAGATTTTACAACGGCTGTATTCTCTCGTGGAGAACTTTGCCGGACGCTGCTGCTTAATCTTCAAAGACTTTTTAGCCATGAAAAACCCTCCTAACTATTTCTTGAACGGCATACCAAACTGTGCCAACAATTCACGTGCTTCTTCGTCCGTATGGGCAGTTGTTACAAAGATAATGTCCATTCCTCTTACTTTGTCTACCTTGTCATACTCGATCTCCGGGAAAATCAACTGCTCTTTAATTCCGAGCGCATAGTTGCCACGGCCGTCAAACGCGTTTGGATTCACGCCTCTGAAGTCACGGACACGTGGAAGTGCCAGATTGATCAGACGATCCACGAACTCATACATCTTCTCCCCGCGGAGCGTCACTTTGCAGCCGATCGGCTGGCCTTCACGAAGCTTGAAGTTTGCGACAGATTTTTTCGCTCTGGTAACGACAGCCTTCTGTCCTGTAATAATCTCAAGGTCGCTGATCGCGGTATCCAGCACCTTTGAATTTTCCTTTGCTTCACCAACGCCCATGTTGATCACAACTTTTTCGAGCTTTGGTACTTGCATTACATTTCCATATTCAAATTTTTTCTGCATACTAGAAACGATCTCGTTCAAGTATGTTTCTTTTAATCTACTCACCTAAAGTACCTCCTCTCTCCATTAATCAATCACTGCACCGGTAGCTTTTGCATAACGGACTTTTGCTTTTCCGTCCTCGGTCTTAAATCCAATCCTCGTAACCTTCCCATCCACTACATACATTACGTTGGAAATATCAAATGCTGCTTCCTCTTCGACAATCCCGCCTTTGGTATTTGACTGGTTCGGCTTCACATGCTTTTTCACCTTATTTACGCCTTCTACCCTGACTTTTCCGTCCTTTACTTCCAGGACTTTTCCTTCTTTACCTTTATCTACACCGGCAATAACCCGAACGGTATCACCTTTCTTTATTTTTGATGTTGCCACTTCAGGAACACCTCCTTATAATACTTCTGGAGCCAGAGAAACAATCTTCATAAATTGTTTGTCTCTCAGCTCTCTAGCTACAGGTCCAAAAATACGGGTTCCCCTCGGGGTCTTGTCATCTTTAATGATAACCGCCGCATTTTCATCAAAACGAATATAGGAACCGTCCGGACGACGGATCTCTTTTACTGTACGAACAACAACAGCTTTTACTACATCTCCTTTTTTAACAACTCCGCCTGGTGTTGCATCTTTGACCGTAGCAACGATAATATCGCCGACTGCTGCATATCTCCTGACAGAACCTCCGAGAACACGGATGCAGAGTAATTCTTTGGCACCTGTGTTATCAGCAACTTTCAGTCTCGTTTCCTGCTGTACCATAATAACCTCCATTCTCGCCTTCGCAAAAGCGATCACTTTGCTTTTTCGATGATCTCCACAAGACGCCATCTCTTATCTTTCGACAACGGTCTTGTTTCCATTACCTTTACTCTGTCACCAATGTTGCATTCATTCTGCTCGTCATGAGCTTTCAATTTATAAGTTCTTTTCACAATCTTACCATAAAGCGGATGTTTCACGTTGTCCACAACTGCCACAACGATCGTCTTATCCATCTTGTTACTTACAACCTTACCTGTACGAGTCTTTCTAAGATTTCTTTCCACAACAAAATCCTCCTTTCTTCGCCGATCTAGTTAGCGGCCTTACGTTCCATAGACATCGCCGTCTGAATACGGGCTATGTTCCGTCTAACTTCTTTGATTCTGCTTGTATTGTCAAGTTGGTTTGTTGCGTTCTGGAATCTCAAATTGAACAATTCCTTCTTAGCAGCTACTAACTCGTCATTTAATTCCGCAAGTGATTTGCCTTTCAAACCATCTAAAAATTCTCTACTCTTCACTGCCCGCACCTCCTTCTAAGTCTGCGCGTGAAACGATCTTGCATTTTACCGGCAGCTTATGTGTGGCAAGGCGAAGCGCCTCTCTCGCTACCTCTTCCGATACGCCGGCGATCTCGAACATAACGCGCCCCGGCTTTACTACTGCAACCCAATATTCCAACGCACCTTTACCTTTACCCATTCGAGTTTCAGCTGGTGTCTTCGTAACCGGTTTGTCAGGGAAAATTTTAATCCAGACTTTACCGCCACGCTTAATATAACGGGTCATGGCAACACGGGCTGCCTCTATCTGATTGGACTTGATCCAGGCCGGCTCTGTCGCAACGATACCAAACTCACCGTATGTGATCTTGTTTCCGCGTGTAGCCTTGCCTCTCATAGAACCACGAAACTGTTTACGACGTTTTACTCTCTTAGGCATTAACATTATTTATCGCTCCCTTCCTTAGCACTAGCTTTCGCTGGTGAATTGTCTTTAGACGATTTTTCACCTTTGGTTGGAAGTACTTCTCCATGATAGATCCATGTCTTCACACCGATCTTACCATACGTGGTATTTGCTTCTGCAAATCCGTAGTCAATGTCCGCACGCAGCGTCTGAAGCGGGATATTTCCCTCGCTGTAGAACTCCGTACGAGCCATATCCGCACCGCCGAGACGACCGGAACATGCTGTTTTGATACCCTGCGCACCAGCTTTCATCGCTCTGCCCATGCAGGATTTCATGGCGCGGCGGAAGGAAATACGGTTCTCTAACTGCTGTGCGATATTTTCAGCCACAAGCTGCGCATCGCTGTCCGGTTTTTTCACTTCCTTAATATCTACAAAAATCTTCTTCTCCGAAAACTTGACGAGTTCGCCTTTCAGCTTCTCAATCTCTGCGCCGCCTTTTCCGATCACAACACCAGGCTTCGCCGTATATACGATTACTTTAATACGTTCGCTCGTTCTCTCGATCTCGATTTTGGAAACACCTGCGTGATACAGTTTTTTCTTCAAGAACTCACGAATTTTATAATCTTCTACAAGATTATCAGCAAAATCTTCCGGTTCCGCAAACCACCTGGACTCCCAGTCTTTGATAATGCCGACTCTTAAACCATGAGGATTAACTTTTTGTCCCATTGTTTTCTCCTTTCACTATCTCTCATTCAAGATCACTGTAATATGGCTCATTCTCTTCTCAATGCGGTAAGCCGTACCACGCGCTCTTGGGCGAATTCTCTTCATCGTCGTTGCCTTATTTGCAAAGCACTCTTCGACATAGAGAGTTTCCGGATCCATTCCATTATTATTTTCAGCATTTGCAATTGCAGATTTTAACAGTTTCTCAACTACAGATGACGCATACCTTGGATTGTAGGCCAATATACCGAGCGCGGTCTGAACATCCTTGCCGCGAATGGCATCCAGTACGAATGCCGCTTTCTGCGCGGATATTCTGGCGTATGACAGCTTGGCAGATGGTCTGGTATCTTTATTTTGGTTTCTTTCTTTCTTAATCTGTGATCTATGTCCTTTAGCCACGGATGAAACCTCCTTTCAAAATTACATTAATTTTGGTGTGAGCCGCTTTTTCATTCACTCTAGCGGCCTTTCTTTTCATCTTTACCATGTCCACGGTAAGTTCTTGTCGAAACAAACTCTCCGAGCTTGTGTCCTACCATATCCTCGGTAATATATACAG
This sequence comes from uncultured Eubacterium sp., assembly GCA_910589665.1. GTDB lineage: Bacteria > Bacillota > Clostridia > Lachnospirales > Lachnospiraceae > Eubacterium_F. The sequence goes on from CAJUTR010000015.1 coordinate 32,995, forward strand.
GCACATGTTTTCTTCCGTCATGAACCGCAATGGTATGGCCTACCATGCTCGGGAAGATCGTCGAACGACGTGACCATGTTTTGATTACTTGTTTATCTCCACTTTCGTTCATGGCATCAATTTTCTTCAGCAGATGCGCATCAGCGAATGGGCCTTTTTTTAATGAACGAGCCATTCATTTACCTCCTTTTATTTGGGAAAAGCCTACTTCGCAAGTGCTTTTCCGTCTCTCCTACGAACGATCATCTTATTTGACTGTTTGTTTTTCTTTCTCGTCTTCAGACCAAGAGCAGGCTTGCCCCACGGTGTACACGGACCTGGACGTCCGATTCCGGTCTTACCTTCACCACCGCCGTGCGGATGGTCATTCGGGTTCATAACCGAACCGCGGACCGTAGGACGGATACCCATATGACGTTTACGTCCCGCCTTGCCGATATTGATCAGGTTATGCTCTGCATTTCCGACCTGTCCAATCGTAGCGCGGCACACGATCGGTACCATTCTCATCTCACCGGAAGGCATACGGAGTGTCGCGTATTTTCCTTCTTTTGCCATAAGCTGTGCGCTGTTTCCAGCTGAACGGACAAACTGTCCGCCATGTCCCGGATGAAGCTCTACATTGTGTACGAGCGTACCAACCGGAATATCTTTCAGTTCCATGCAGTTTCCAACTCTGGCTTCTGCCGTCTCGCCATTCATAACCTGCTGTCCGACTTTTAAGCCGGCCGGTGCAAGAATATAAGCTTTTTCGCCGTCCGCATAGCAGATGAGCGCGATGTTTGCCGTTCTGTTCGGATCGTACTCAATGCTCTTCACAACTGCCGGAATCCCATCTTTATTTCTCTTAAAATCAATGATCCTATATTTTCTTCTGGAACCGCCTCCGCGGTGTCTTACTGTAATCTTACCCTGCGCGTTACGCCCTGCGTTTTTCTTCAGGGACACGGTAAGGGATTTCTCAGGAGTAGACTTTGTAATTTCCGCAAAGTCCGAACCTGTCATCTGTCTCCTGGAAGGTGTATATGGGTTAAATGTTTTAATTCCCATGAGTTACACTCCTTTCTATAATCCTTCAAATATTTCAATATCTGCACTGTCCTCTGTCAACTGGACGATGGCTTTTTTCCTCTTCGCCGTCTTTCCTTTTGTCATACCACGTCTGCGTGTTTTACCCTCGCAGTTCATCGTGTTCACCCTGGCAACCTTTGTCCCCGCGAACATTTTTTCTACCGCGTCCTTAATCTGAGACTTTGTTGCGTCCGTGTGTACATAAAATGTGTATTTTTTGTATTCCATTCCCGCCATCGACTTCTCGGTGATAACCGGTTCGGAAATAATGTCATAATATTTCAAATCTGCCATTATGCGTACACCTCCTCGATTGCTGCAATGGCACTCTTCGTCATGATCACATTGTCATACTTGAGAATGTCATATACATTGATGGAGTTTGCGAATACTCCCCTGGCCGTCGGAATGTTGCGGACGGAAAGTGTCACATTTCTGCCCTCGGTATCTACGACAACCAGTGCTTTTTTCATATCAAGGCCGTCAAGAAGCGTCTGGATCGTCTTTGTCTTCGGAGCATCCATCTCCATACCCTCTACGACGATCAGTTTATTCTCACTTACCTTCGAAGACAACGCCGCCTTCAGCGCTGCCACTTTTTCTTTCTTATTCATTTTGAACGAATAATCTCTCGGCACCGGAGCGAATACCATTCCGCCGCCTTTCCACTGCGGAGCGCGGATCGAACCCTGTCTTGCATGGCCGGTTCCTTTCTGCCTCCACGGTTTTCTTCCACCGCCTCGAACTTCGGAACGGGTTTTCGCTTTCTGTGTTCCCTGACGTTTATTAGCGAGTTGCAACACAACTGCCATATGAACCAAATGCTCATTCACTGGTGCAGCAAAGATCGAATCGTTCAATTCCATCGTTCCTGTTTCTTTGCCTTCCATATTATAAACAGATACGCTTGCCATCTGTGTCATCCTCCTTTCCGAAAGTTATGCCTTTACGGATTCTTTAATGATTACGGTTGATTTCTTCGGCCCTGGTACAGCGCCTTTTACGAGAAGCAGATTGTCCTCTGCATCTACTCTTACAATCTCCAGGTTCTGGACCGTAACTTTTACTGCGCCCATCTGGCCAGGCATTTTCTTGCCCTTAAATACTTTGCTGGGATCCGATGCCGAACCATTGGAACCCGCATGTCTATGGAATTTGGAGCCGTGACCCATCGGTCCGCGGGACTGTCCGTGGCGCTTGATGGCACCCTGGAATCCTTTACCCTTGCTCGTGGCCGTTACGTCGATCTTGTCACCGGCTTCAAAGATATCTACTTTGATTTCCTGTCCTAATTCATACTCCTCTGCATTGTCAAACTTAAACTCTGTGAGGAATCTCTTATTCTCCACTCCTGCTTTTGCAAAGTGTCCCTGTTTCGGTTTGTTCACCAACTTCTCACGAATGTCGCCAAAACCAACCTGCACTGCGCTGTATCCGTCCGTCTCCTCATTTTTGATCTGAGTTACGAAAACCGGGCCAGCCTCGAGCACAGTAACCGGTGTCAAAACACCGTCTTCGTTGAAAATCTGTGTCATTCCAACTTTTTTCGCTACGATAGCTTTTTTCATCTTCTTTACCTCCTAAATTTCTACAGCGGATTGTTTTCATAATTGTCTCCATGCGCACGTCTTTTGCGCATTACACAAGTTTGGGCGTGCACGCACAAACAATTTGTGAAGAACGCTGTTTTTGCGTTCTTCCTGTGTGGATAGGCGGCTCTGCCGCCGTAGAACTTCTTAGCTTTCGTTTTTTGAAAGCTTAGCAGTTCTATTCACACTTGTCCGTTCCTTCTTATTATATAGGAAGGCAACCTGGAGCAAAAAGCGGAAAGCAATCATCCTAGATGGCAACGCCTCGTTCTGAACCGGAAAACGGCTTACCTGTTAGGACCGGGGGACTGTCTTACCACCCCGTATGTTTTGGGTTATTTTCCAATAAATCGAACTTGCTCGATTCTACTTGTAATAGCCTGCGTTGGCAGGACTATTATTTCATTTTTATATCAATTGCAACCCCAGCAGGCATTTCCAAACGGGATAACGCATCTACTGTCTTCTGTGATGGCTTTAGCACATCGATCAATCTTTTATGTGTTCTCTGCTCAAACTGCTCTCTGGAGTCTTTGTACTTGTGTACCGCACGAAGGATCGTGATGATCTCTTTCTTCGTCGGAAGTGGCACAGGCCCACTCACCTTTGCTCCTGTTTTCTTCACAGTTTCGATCAGCTTTGCAGCTGCAAAATCGATCAGTTGATGATCGTATGCTTTTAAAATGATCCTCATTGTCTGTTGACTTGCCATAAAAAAAGCCGCCTCCTTTTCGTACTTATAATATGATAGTACGACAAGTGGTGACTGTACACTCATCCGTGTGTGTCATACCGGTTCCTACAAAAGTGCCATCCCCAGATGACATATCACATGTTTGTGATCCTCTTTTCTTACACACACATATATAGTTCGTACAGTGACTTGCCGTCAGGTTTACCGACCCCGGCATCCCGGCGCTTCTTCCACACCGGTCGGAAATTCTATGTTCCCGCCGAAATCTCTTGACATTCGCTCCACGGAAAACCCATCAGGAATCTCATCTTCGCAGATAAGAACCGCTACGATGGCAACCTCACGCTTCTTCGCTATCATGTCACAGCACTAGCCATTATACACCAGCTTCCCAGAAAATGCAAGCACTTTTTGGAAAAAGTTTTGTGCCTCCAAATTTTATCATCTACTACCGCAAGATGATCGAGACATCTGCGATCAGAAGTATATAAAGAAACATAATATCCTACAAATCCCAGTGATACACGAGACGTTTTAGGAAAGACAACGGTATACTTGGGTTGCGTCAGCTTGCATGAAGTTTCATTGATTACGTTTGGATCTGTAAACTCCATTGCAGTTCGCTCCCCCAGCTCACTTTGGGAAATCACCACTTTGGCTACTTTATCCGTCTGCACCTTAAAGTATCGTTCCACTACGCGAATCGAAAAAACATGCCATTCGTTTTCCGTTCTGACATTCAATCTGTAGTCGCCCGTCTTATTTGCCCTAAATGACTGATTCCTAATTACTAATCCACTACCCGACATGTTAAACTTCACTTTCCTTTTTATCATCTTACTTCGCAGCTGTGCTGCACTGTCGGACATTCCAGCTACATTTATAAAATCCTTTATTGGATAGAAACGCCCTTTTTGAACGAAAGCAGTATGATAAAAGTACTTTGTGGACGGCTCTGCCCACATCTGTTTGAGTGCTTTTTCGGATTTTTGACTTTTTACCTTTGCCTCTGACTGACCAAACTGGCAGAGGAACAGCATCAGAGCCAATTATATTTTATTGGCGTTTAACAAACGCCTCAACCTGCATTTCTACAGGATGTTCTCATTCCATCTCATTCACAAACCACTTGATCTTTCCCGTATCACTATGCGGGCGGATACCATCCGAAAAAGCAAACGCAAAGTCCATATCCCCGACCACCGTACCCTGGATCACGTTCCTGTACAACTGCATAAACTTTTCCCTGCCAAACTCTTCATCCATCACGATAAAAAGTTCCATTTGCGACGCAGACTTTTGAACTGCCTGAAATTGATAGATGACATTTTGATAATATCCATTTACCATTTTCCATCCTTCCTCTCTGACTGGATCCTCCCCACATCACCGGTCCCGTATCTCACAAAAGGCATCACGCGGTTATGCAGGGGCAGTTTGTTCCGACTGGCAGAATATGAACATAAAAATAAGTGCTATACATGTTAATATGGCTTTTCTTTCTTTCAAAAAAATCCTCCTCGCTACTATTTTGTAAATGAGTAAACAAGCTAGCAGGTTTAATCAAATCATCCTCTTTTCAACAATCCCTCACATGTTCAGGAAGCTGGGAAAAAGCGTCGTTATACACAGCACTAATATAGTCAAAGCACTCTTTCGTAGTAGAAGAATCGGCCATCCAAGTCGCGCGAGACTTCACAATTTTATGCGGACACAATACAATGCTCTCCAACGTTTGTCCATCCTCCGAATACAAACTAATAAAAAAGTCATCACACCCAAGAGGATTTAAAAGAGAATAATTAACATCAAATGAATATCTGGCTCTATTTATCTCGTACATGATCTTATTCATCGTATTAATATCTTCTATAAATACTTTCGTCGATTTCCACATGACATATTTCTTAAGGGATATTTTTCTAACTTCCTGAAAGTTCATCTGATAGTATGGTTCTACAACACAAAGAGGAAATACATAAACGCTTCCATTTACTTTTACTTTTAACTGAAATGTCCCCGTTTTGACCGCCTTAAACGAATTCTTCCTTACCGTCAATCCCTTTCCAAACAGCGTTGCCTTCTTATCCTTTTTCATATCGGAACTGATGTAACTTACATCATGACGACTGCCTGTCTTTAAAATGCTGACAAATCGTTTTAACGAATAATATTTGCCTTTACTGATTGAGACACTGGTAAACGTAGTTTTTCTTACAAGATTTCCCTCAATCTTTTTTTCCTTGTTATAAATTTTATTTGTTTCAGCCTTCAGTTCTAACGGCAACACAAATGCAAAGCACAAATATAGCATGATACAACTAACCTTAAATTTTCTTTTTAGCATATCACTCTAACTCCTCCCTCTTTTATTGTATTATTTTTGTATATATGAATAAACAAAATACAACGTAACCATTTCATCCTGAGATGCATCATTTCCGATGTCTATATTTATGTAACGGTTAGAACGTTCTGTCCATCCATCTGCCACCTGAAGATATCTGCTTTGGTTTAATCCAGATGGTGGATAATTAAACTGTAAATAACCTACAGCAAGAACCGCGTGATTTATAGGATCCCCATTTTTATCATAAGCTACATATTTATAATGATTATATGTATTATAAATAAATGGATCTCCACAATCTATTCTCCACTTCATTTCCTTCCAATGTGTTTCTTCTTCATCATAATGGTGAGTGATCGCATCCTGCACATCTATTTCCTTAAAATAATTATCTAACGCGATTTTTGTATCTATCATATATTTTCTTTCCCCAAGCAACGCAGTCAGTCGATCCAACGTCTGTTTCCAATCATTATTCAATAACAATGATGATTTCATACGTTTACGATCTGTATAATATTTTAACAAATTACACATCGCTGTAGGGATACATGTGCTCCCTATATCTGTCGAAACAAAATACGTATAACACCCTGTATCTGGTACAGTTTTACGCTGTACACTCGTATATCCACTTTCATATTGATAAGGAGAAGTATTGACATCACCCGCTATCGGCGGATTCGACCCTACAACTCTTCTGACTGCCGTCCACTCCTCCCGAACTTTTTCCTTCTCACTTTCTATCCCAGCCTCTTCCTTCTCTCCTTCAATGTCATCCAAAGAAAATGATATTGTCAATTTGCCAGCGTCGTATTAAATTGGCAGAGGCTGTCCCGCGCATGGATGCCCGCCGCTTTCCATCGGTCTACCCACAAGGGCAGAAGCGCATGAAGCATGTCCTCTTTGTTCCAGTACACATCCAAAAAAGTTCCCGTGCTCCCGGAAGTATGGGTATGGATCAGCCGTTCCAGCGCCACGTCTGCCACAAATTCTTCCGAAACAAGATCATCCGCATGTTCTACGATCTGGTTTTTTTCTATGACTGGAAGCCTGTCCCATTCGGACCGGTCTGCCAGTTCCTGCCAGACAGTCCCCATCTTCCGCAGTCTATCACGATAAAGCGGAACATTGTGATACGCGTATTCAGCCATGTTCCAGCGCTTGTTCACTGAGCGGTCATTCAATGCGATCCCCCCTCTATCATGCCCATCATATAGTCGGCCATTTCCCCCACCGTGTTCATATGGTTCGATAAATCTGAAATATCCAGAAAACGAATTCATCTCGTATTGTTCCTATTCATTGTTTACCATACCCGTTTTGGAACAAGTGCCAATGCGTCTTTATACACATTATCTATCTGATCAAAGCACTCACTGGCAAAATCCGAATCAGACATCCACATAGCACCGTACTCACTAATTGTGTTACTAGTTATTGAAAAATGCTGTATCAAGTGATCGCTTGTATCATACAGAGCCACATAATATCCCCCAAAACCTGCGCGTTTTTTCAGGGTTTTGGTAAAATCAAACGCATATTTCGTTTGCATCAGTTTACTTTTAATCCCATTAACCTTGTTTGGGTCTGTAACTTCCATCATAGTTGTCTTTCCCAACGTTTTTTGTGATAACAATATTTTCGAAACTCTGTCTAACTGCATTTGATAAAAAGGCTCCACTACGCGTAGTGAGAATACATGAAATTTATTTTCTGTCTTGATTTTGAGTTTATATTCTCCTGCTTTTTTTGCCATAAACTTATTCTTTCTAATTTTTAACCCCTTACCAGAGCAAGCAACATTGCCATTATTTTTTATTTGAATCAAAAGCTCTTCGGCACTTTTATATTTTGTTCTGTATACCCTCAAAAAATCCTGAAGGGTATAGTACTGCCCTTTTCGAATCGCAATTAACTCATAAGTATACCTGTCTTTCACCAGCCATTCCTGTCTGAGCGGTTTTTCATACTTCTTGATTTTTGCATTTATTTTCACGTCTTCTGACGGACAAACCAATAATAACATTGTTACTATTACACAACCTAAAATCACCAATCTTTGTTTCATATCATCACACTCTCTTTCATTTTTGTATATAGGAATATACAAAATATAATGTAATCATCTCATCGCCTGACGCATCATTTCCCACATGAACATTAATATATCTGTCTGTGTGGTCCGTCCATCCATCTGCGACCTGTAGGTATCTACTTGTCTTTACATCCTCTTCTCAACAATCCCTCACATGTTCAGGAAGCTGGGAAAAAACTTCATTATATACAGAATTCATGTAATCAAAGCACTCTGCCGTAGCAGAACGATCAGCTGTCCAATACGCACGACTCTTTATGATCATGTCTGTACACAACCCGATATACTCCAATAATCTCCCATCCTCTGAATATAACCCCACCCAATATCCATCAAATCCAGAAATAATAGTAACTGAATATTCAACATCAAAGGAATATCTAGCGCGATTTATCTCTTCCATGATCCTTTTGATCGTATCCGTTTTTTCTATAAAAACTGTCGTCGATTTCCCCATGACTGGTTTCGTAAGGGAAATTTTACTGACATCATGAAAGTTCATTTGATAGTATGGTTCTACAACACGAAGAGGAAATACATATGAGCTTCCATTAATTTTTATATTTAACTGAGCTGCCCCCGTTTTGACCGCTTTAAATGAATTTTTCCTGATCGTTAACCCCTTTCCTGACAATACTGCTTTCTTATCCTCTTTCATATCTGATCTGACGCAGCTTACATCATGGTGTTTACTATACTTTAAAATGCTGACAAAACGTTTCAATGAATAGTATTTCCCTTTACTGATGGAGACGCTGGAAAATGCAATTTTTCTTACAAATGTTCCATCAATCTTTTTTTCCATGTATTTAATATTATTTTTAGCCTTTAATTCTATAGGGATCACAAAGCATAAACATAAATATAACAACATACAACTGACTATATATTTTCTTTTTAGCATATCACACTCACTCCATTCACAGGTACACTAAAATATTTTTCAACGGATTTTACTCGAAACAAATGGACGAAACCCTCAACATAACTTTTAACCTCAACAATCCCTCACATGTTCAGGAAGCTGGGAAAAAGCGTCGTTATATACAGCACTAATATAGTCAAAGCACTCTTTCGTAGTAGAAGGATCCGCCCCCCAAGACGCTCGATACTCCATGATTTTATGCGGACACAATACAATACTCTCCAACGTTCGTCCATCTTCCGAATACAAACTAATAAAAAAGTCATCACATGCAGCATGATTATGAAGTGAGCATTCGACATCAAAAGAATATCTGGCTCTATTTATCTCATCTGTGATCTTACTGATCGTATTGGTATCTTTTATGAATATCTTCGTCGATTTCCACATAACATATTTCTTAATGGAAATTTGACCTACATCTTGAAAGTCCATCTGATAGTACGGTTCTACAACACGAAGAGGAATCACATAAGAACTTCCGTTTACTTTTATTTTCAACTGAAATGTCCCCGTTTTGACCGCCTTAAAAGAATTCTTCCTTACCGTCAATCCCTTTCCTGAAAGTATTGCTTTCGTATCCTTCTTCATATCGGAACTGATGTCACTTACGTCATGACGACTGCTATTCTTTAAAAAACCGATAAAACGTTTTAGCGAATAATATTTCCCTTTACTGATCGAGACACTGGTAAATGTAGTTTTTCTTACAAGATTTCCCTCAATCTTTTTTTCCTTGTTATTTTCAGCCTTCAGTTCTAACGGCAACACAAATGCAAAGCACAAATATAACATGATACCACTAACCATATATTTTCTTTTTAGCATATCACTCTAACTCCTTCCCACTTTTATTGTATTATTTTTGTATATATGAATAAACAAAATACAACGTAACCATTTCATCCTGAGATGCATCATTTCCGATGTCTATATTTATGTAACGGTTAGAATGTTCTGTCCATCCATCTGCCACCTGAAGATATCTGCTTTGGTTTAATCCAGACGGCGGATAGTTAAACTGTAGATACCCCACAGCAAGAACCGCGTGATTTATAGGGTTTCCATATTCGTCATAGTCTATATATTTATAGTGATTGTATGTATTATAAATGAATGGATCTCCACAATCTATTCTCCGCTTCATTTCCTTCCAATGTGCTTCATCTTCATCATAGTGGTGAGTGATCGCATCCTGCACATCTATTTCTTTAAAATAATTATCCAATGCGATTTTTGTACATCTCATATTTTTATCCTGAAGCAACCCAGTCAGTCGATCCAACGTCTGCTTCCAATCATTATTCAATAACAATGATGATTTCATACGTTTACGATCTGTATAATATTTTAACAAATTACACATCGCTGTAGGGATACATGTGCTCCCTATATCTGTCGAAACAAAATACGTATAACACCCTGTATCTGGTACAGTTTTACGCTGTACACTCGTATATCCACTTTCATATTGATAAGGAGAAGTATTGACATCACCCGCTATCGGCGGATTCGACCCTACAACTCTTCTGACTGCCGTCCACTCCTCCCGAACTTTTTCCTTCTCACTTTCTATCCCAGCCTCTTCCTTCTCTCCTTCAATGTCATCCAAAGAAAAATACTCGTCATCCGTTTCAATATTCACTGCCTCTTTTGTCTCTTTATCTACCTTATAATAACCTATGCCCCCATCATATAAAAGATACTCGTCACTCTGGAGTCCTTCATCAAGAAACCTTCCCGATGTCCGGAACTCTATGATCGGCGGTTTCTCCTCTACTGCTCCTACGACAACATACCCCGCATCTTTTGTCCCATTTTTCAGTTCAACCGCATACGCGCATATTTCTTTCTTCTCATTGTACAGATTGTACACTTTTCTGATCTTTGTGCCTTCTTTCCAATCCGTTTCCTGCTTTTTGATTGTTTCATCCACCTGGAATTCTGCGATATCTTTTGCTTCCTCTTTGTTGATATCCGGCTCTTCTGGCACAGCTTGTCTCTGGGAATCCTTTGTTCCTTGGCTTGTCCCCGGCACTTCCTGTTCTGCCGCATAAGTATCTACTTCAAAATCCTGCAAACTGAAGCTAAACATTGCCACCGCTATAACAATACACAACAACCTCTTTCCTACTACTTTCATATTCATCATCCTTTCTTTTCTCATTCCATCTCATTTACAAACCACTTGATCTTTCCCGTATCACTATGCGGGCGGATACCAGCCGTAAAAGTAAACGCAAAGTCCATATCCCCAACCACCGTATCCTGGATCACGTTCCTGTACAACTGCATAAACTTTTCCCTGCCAAACTCCTCATCCATCACGATATTAAGTTCCATTTGCGACGCAGACTTTTGAACTGCCTGAAATTGATAGATGACATTTTGATAATATCCATTTACCATTTCCACCGGCTTCAATAACACATCCGCAGGAATGCTCTCACCATCTTCCAATCGTATCCTGTCATTCTTTCTCGCCTTTTCCAGCACGAGATAGCGCTGCCATTTTCCATCCTTCCTCTCTGACCGGATCCTCCCCACATCACCGGTCCCGTATCTCACAAAAGGCATCACGCGGTTATGCAGGGAGGTCACATAGATATTCCCGCTATTCCCCTCACCGACTTCCTTTCCTTCGTCGTCCAGCACTTCCACATACGTTGTCTGGTCATATAACCGATACCGCCCTCCCTCTTCGTATCCAATACTCTGAACCTCCATCGTGCCATAGTGCATGTTCACGACACAGTCCCACGAAGATTCCAGTTCGGCTCTCAACCCTTCCCATGCCATCTCCCCCGTCAATTCCACATAACGCACGGATTCGAATGCCGGCAGATCCATCTTCCGAGCCTGTTCCATAAGGAAAAATGCCATCGCCGGATGCAGGATCATCCATTCCGGCTCAAATTCCCGGATTCTCCGATATGTATCTTCCAAATACAGTGGAGACAGCCGGTCTTTCGACACGATCATCGTATTTCCGTTGATTTCAAAAACCTTGTCATTTGCCAGCGTCGTATTAAATTGACAGAGGCGGTCCCGCGCATGAATGCCCGCCGCCTTCCATCGGTCTACCCACAAGGGCAGAAGCGCATGAAGCATGTCCTCTTTGTTCCAGTACACATCCAAAAAAGTTCCCGTGCTCCCGGAAGTATGGGTATGGATCAGCCGTTCCAGCGCCACGTCTGCCACAAATTCTTCCGAAACAAGATCATCCGCATGTTCTACGATCTGGTTTTTTTCTATGACTGGAAGCCTGTCCCATTCGGACCGGTCTGCCAGTTCCTGCCAGACAGTCCCCATCTTCCGCAGTCTATCACGATAAAGCGGAACATTGTGATACGCGTATTCAGCCATGTTCCAGCGCTTGTTCACTGAGCGGTCATTCAATGCGATCCCCCCTCTATCATGCCCATCATATAGTCGGCCATTTCCCCCACCGTGTTCATATGGTTCGATAATTCTGAAAAATCCTGAAAATCAATGCCATACTCATCCTCAATCCGAATCACAAAATCAAGGATCATGACCGAATCCATCTCGTATGTTTTGACCGGGTCGGCATCCGCATCCGGCAGACTGCCATCCAGTCCAATACTCTCTGCCAATAAAATCATTATTTTTTCTCTCATCACTAAAATCCTATCATTTTTCTTTTCGTTCCCCATAACTAGATCATCCATAACGCCGCGGATCCCTCACTTCCTGGTCCGGTTCTCGTTCCTCATGCGTCTTTGTTTCTATACATCGTCTACCATACCCGTTTGGGAACAAGAGCCCTTGCGTCTTTGTATGTTTTTTCTATAAAATCAAAAAACTCCTTGGCATATTGAGAATTTGACTTCCAGCCAATTCTCAGGCTTCCAGAAACTTCTGTATCCCAAATCTTATCGCTCACCACCGCAAGGCGGTTGATGCAGTTCCCATCAGAAGTATATAAAGACACATAAAACCCTCCAAATCCTACCAGCAGCTGGCGTGTTTTTGGAAAAGCAAAAGTGAACTTAGCCTGTGACAACCTAACTGAAATGTCATTCACTACGTGGGGATCCGTAAACTCCATCGTAGTCATTTTCCCTATCTCCTTTTGCGAGATTGCCACTTTTGCTACCTTGCCCGCCGGCACCCTATAATTTCGTTCCACTACATGAAGTGAAAAAACATGCCATTCGTTTTCCGTTTGAACATTCAGCTTGTATTCGCCCGTTTTGTTTGCCTTAAAAGACTGATTTCTGATTACCAATCCACTACCCCACATAGTAAAATCATCTTTCTTTTTTATCTTATTTCTTAACTTTGCTGCACTGACAGATCCGATTCCTGCTATTTTTATAAAATCTTTTATAGAATAAAAACATCCTTTTTGGACTGGCACCATTCGATAGAAATATCTCAAGGATGGTTCTGCCCACTCCTGTTTAAGTTCTTTTTCGGATTTCGGGCTCTTTGCCTTTGCCTCTAACGGTTCAAACTGGCCAAGGAACAGCATCAGAACCAGCAGTATACACCCCATTTTAAAACTTTTTTGTCTCATCGTAGTATCCTCCATCTACATCTGCGTATCATCTTAGTTTCTTATTCCCAAAAACGTTTCGGAATCTGCGACAAGGTATCATGGAATAATTTAATGATATAATCATAGCACACCCTGGCTTCCGATACGTTTTCAGCCTTCCGTAAGCACCAGCTACCCGCCACTTGATCGGGAAGGATTTCAAAGCCCGCTATATATGCTCCTTCGTCCCCATAAAGACCAACAGAATATCTGCTGGTTGCACATAAAGATCCTACTCTTGGAGAAACAAAAGCATACCTCGAATTGACAAGCTTAGAAACAATTTGATTGACATGTAATGGATCTGTGATTTCCAAATGGGTATACTCTCCCATTTCATAATCGGAAATAATGATCTTCGTCACTTCATTTTCACTCACATTAAAATATTTATCGACCGCCTTCACCCGAAACAAGTGAAAGGAATCCTTCACTTTAACTTCTAACCAATAATCCCCCACATCGTTCGCTCTAATTGCTTTTTTCTTAATTAACGGTTTCTTCCCTGATATTTTTTTCTTTTTTACCAACAACCCTTTTCCAGATATCGAAATTTTAGAACCCTTATTCAGTTTTTCATCCAAATCATATACAATACTGGTAAAGTTACAAAATGGTTTTATCAACTCTTTCAGCGTATACGTTTTCCCTTTTTCAATCGTAACTGTTTCATAGGAAAATTCTTTTGTTTTGTTTGCCCATTCCTGTTTGAGAGGTATTTCAATCATCTTTTTCTTTGCCGCAGTTTGTTCCGACTGGCAGAATATGAACATCAAAATAAGTGCTATACATGTTAATATGGCTTTTCTTTCTTTCAAAAAAATCCCTCCTCGCTATCCTAATTCTATTCTCAATAACAAGATATTGATAATGAAGGAAAGCACCCTCGCAAACGGCAAAGTGCTTTCCCTAACTCCTTGTCTCACTTACTTTTGAATATAGGTATATACAAAAAATAGAGTGACCATCTCATCATATGCTGCATCATTCCCAACATGTATATTGATATAACGGTTAGAGCGTTTTGTCCAACCATCTGCCACCTGAAGATATCTACTTTCCATTAATCCAGATGCCTGCCTTTGTTTATAATTAAACTGTAGATAGCCTACCGCAAGAACTGCATGATTTATAATTCTTCCTTCTTTATCATAACCTATATATTTATAGTGATTGAATGTATTATAAATAAATGGGTCCCCAAAATCTATTCTCCTTTTCATTTCTGGCCAGTCTGCATTGTCTAGTTCTCTATCTTCACCATAATAATGAGTTGTTGCATCCTGTACATCAATCTCCTTAAAATAGCGATCCAACGCCTTTTTTGCACATATCATATTTTTACCCTGAAGTAAACTTTCCAAACGTCTCACCGTCTGCTTCCAATCATTATTTACTAGTAATGATGATTTCAAACGTTTTCGATCTGTATAATATTTTAACAAATTGCACATCGCTGTAGGGATACACCAACTTCCCAAATCAGTTGAATTAAAATATGTATAACACACTGTATCCGGTACAGTTTTACGCTGTACACTCGTATATCCACTCTCATATTGATAAGGTGAAGTATTTACATCACCTTTTGTAGGTGGATTAGCCCCTCCCACTGCTGCACTCCTTCTGACTGCCGCCCACTCTTCCTGTATCTCCTCCTTTTCACTTTCTTTCCCAGACTCTTCCCCCTCTCCTTCAATATCGTCCAAAGAAAAATGCTCTTTATCCGTTTCTATATTCGTTGCCTCTTTCGTATCTTTATCTACCTTATAATAATGCCGCCATCGTATAAAAGATACTCGTCACTCTGAAGCCCTTCATCAAGAAACTTTCCCGATGTCCGAAACTCTATGACTGGCGGATTCTCCTCTACTGCCCCTACAACAACATACCCCGCATCTTTTGTCCCATTTTTCAGCTCAACCGCATACGCGCATATCTCTTCCTTCTCATTATACAGATTGTACACTTTTCTGATCTTAGTGCCTTCTTTCCACTCCGTTTCCTGATTTTTGAGCGTTTCGTCTACCTGGAATTTCGCGATATCTTTTGCTTCCTCTCTGTTGATATCCGGTCCTTCCGGCGCAACCTGTCTCTGAGAATCGTCTGTACTTTGGCTTGTCACTGACACTTCCTGTTCTGCTGCATAAGTATCTACTTCAAAATCCTGTAAACTGAAGCTGAACATTGCCACCGCTAAAACGATACACAACAACCTCTTTCCTACAATTTTCATACTTCTCATCCTTTCTTTTTATTTTTCTATTGGCTTTCCTCATACGCCACAACCTGCATTTCTACAGGATGTTCTCATTCTATTTCATTCACAAATCACTTAATCTTCCCCGTTTCCCTTTGCGGGCAGGGATGATAAAATGCTATCATACAGATCCCGTAAACAGCCGGCCTCTTTTATCTGAATCTCAGACAACCGCTCCTGTATCGTCTGCACATTAGCCCGCTGCGGACGCATCTGGTACTTTAACAGTATATTTTTCAGGTCAAATACCATGCGCCCGATCTCCTGCATCCCCTCATATAAATATTCCGAGCCATCCGGCAAATACTTTCCACTTATCAGAAAGCGGATCCTCTCACACATGATCTGCTTATGTTCCCAAAGCACATGCGCGACACGGCGGTCAGCGATCAAAACCTGTACTCCTTTTTCGCTTTTTAGTTCCTCATAAACAGATACTCCATAATGCCTTGGATCCCTCGCTTCTGTGTTCCGATAATAAAAGCAGCTATCCACAGAATACAGATACTGGTACAGCATTTCCCTGAAATACTCCGGGGAGAACTGATAAAAATGTCCATCCTGCTCGTATTGAATCGTCTTATATACAATGTCCCCTCTTCGTTTCAACGATTTTTCCAGATCCGAGAAAGAAATCTCCATTTCCTGAACCTTTCCTTTCTGATCGTATCCCAAAAGGAAACATAACTTTTTCTTCTCGTCCGCCCCGTAGATCAGATTTTGGTGATAATGATGCGTATTCCAAAACTCTTCCCGCTCTTTGATATAGTACTGGTCAATCTTAGCTTCTATATATTTTCCCCGTTTCAGGCAGTACAGAAGGTATTTGATCCCTCCCATATGCGCGATCTCGTCTCCCGTAAAACGGTTCTTATCGAGAAAATACGTTATGTCGCTGTTCTCCCAGTGCTTGGAGATTCCAAATACATAATCCAGCCTGCGATCAGGGTTGTCCACATCGCAGCCCAACTGGATAAAATTCGAAAACAGCCAGGGAAAATAGGAATTCTGTCCATGTTTTACCTGAACTCCCAAATACA
Source organism: uncultured Eubacterium sp. (assembly GCA_910589665.1). Lineage (GTDB taxonomy): Bacteria > Bacillota > Clostridia > Lachnospirales > Lachnospiraceae > Eubacterium_F. Next base: position 49,586 of record CAJUTR010000015.1, read on the forward strand.
GAGGTTTCGTATGGCAGCCTAGTTCACATGCCGCTTTTCTTTTTATCTCTTCCTCACCGGAAAAGAATTCGAGACGTGCCCCTTCCCTTTTGATAACGAGTCGGTATGGCTCCTGATACCGTTCCACCGGCACAGTGATCTTTTTCCCAGAGCCATACAGGGCAATCCCGGTATAGACAAAATGACCGAACCTGTACAGATAAGCCTCATCCCCCATCAGTACATGATCCGGATCATCGCTGATAAAAACGTTTACTGCTGCCCACGGATTCGTATATTGCTGAAAATCAACCTGGATATCTATGTAATCGGATTCCCTCATTTCCCTGATGATATAACCATTACAATCTCTCCGAAACTCATCCTGCGACTCTCCACAAAACGCATTTTCATCCACTTTCACCACATTTCCGCCGATGCTCCAATCCGAGTACGGTGACCCGATCATTTGAAAACGCGCAAACACTTTTCCCACTCGTTCTTCCGCCGTAATGATACTCTGCAAAAAAGCGTAATATGAAAACGATGTCACGATGGGGGTTGGATTTACCGGCAGTATAACTGTCCTTTTCAACTATAGTCACCCCCCTTCCTGACCTGATCCACTATTGTTTTTTCTAACCACGGTCCGAAAACAACTCAAAAACAAACATTTTTTATTCCACCCTGACACATTTGACTTATCATCGACCTTCCGAGACTACACTTCTTATGTTAATCTATGCCCTTACATTTTTTTATTAGAATAGCACTTAGCAAATAGTCTGTCAATTATTACCAAAAGTTTCAAAAATATATGATATCCTGCGCCTCAAGTCAATAGTCCATACCTTTTGTACTCTATTTCCTATATGCAAATAGCAACTTTCCGCTTCGCCTTCCATTTCTTATAAGGCAGATCCCCATCTATCTTCCCGCTTATCTGAAAATAATATGTCCTCCCTGGCCACAGGTTCCGAATCGTCACCTTCCCTTTCCTTTTATTACAATAAACAATTTCGCGATCTTTCATGTTTTTATTCATTGAATAGCGGACCGCATGGTCCCAAAAAATCAGTACGGCCTCCGTGCTGTCAAAAGTCACCGTTGCAGTCCCGCGTTTTTTACTCTCCACTTTGTACTTGTACCATGTCGCGTAAAATTTTGCTTTTTTTTGACCAGGTTCGACTTTCGTAATCGAATCGTACGTCGACAAACTCCAGCACATCGAACTCCACCCCATGAACACATAACCTTCCCTTTTTACGCAGTTCGGAAGTTTTACTTCCTCACCAAAACGGTAGGATTTTGGCAGTTTTCCTACTGCCTTCCCATCCATCAGATCAAACTGGATTGGTATCTTTTTCCCTACAGACTTTCCCGTCTTCCCAGGTGGTATCACCCTGGTTTTCTTTTTTCCTACTTTCCATGTTACATATTTCTTATACCAGGGTATTTTACACAATAGTTGGGAGTTGTTCACCACTTCACGCAGAGCCGGACAATTTTTCACCATATTTACATTCCAGTTCCTTAAGGATGCCGGAAGTACGATTTTCTTTAGCCGGGGACAGCTTTGAAAAGCTCTTGATCCTATTTCAGTCACTGAATGTGGGAGAACTATCTGTCTCAAATTATCACACCTTGCAAACGCACTATATCCTACTTTTTTTAAATTTCTTCCAAATACAATTTCCTCTAGACAGTTATTACTTGAAAAGGCGTAATCTTCAATTTCAACAAGTGAATCTGGAAACACAATTCTCTCCAAATGCGACAATCCCATACGTTGTGTTGAAATTTTGGTGATTCCTTCCTTGATTATAAGTGTTCTAATGTTTGATTCTTTAACCTTTTCTTTCTTATTTCTAATTTTGTCATTAAAGTCTACTATTGATCCAGTTTCCCCTGTTCCAGAGATCACAAGAGTATCACCGCCTATCACTTCATAGTGCACTGTATCCTCCGCACAGGAAACGGATGGTGCTGCACAAAGAACAAAAAACACGATAGACAGTACTACTATTTCTATTTTTTTCATAAATTAATACACCTCCAGACCTACCAACATAGTAAGCACAAACAGAAATATTCGCAAAAATCGTTGCAGATGTTCATGCTATCATGACATCTGAAACGATTTTGATTACTGTCTGATTATATCCGTATTTTATCAAACCTTTGTCTTAATATCACGCAGATCAATCGTTGCCAAAAACAAGTGTCTTGGATTCTTCTCTTTCCCATCCTTCCCCGTTACCTTTACTCTTTTTACTACAAGAAATTCGTAACTGTTACCATTCATGATATGTCCGCCTTCCAGTTCCAGTTTAGCATTCGGCTCGCCCTCAAACCAATATCGTCTCGAAAGGCTTCATATGTAATTCCTTTTCCCTTTTCCCTCTCCACTTCTAATCTTGTGATCGTAGCATCTTTTGTGTCTCCGATTTCATTTCCACTCGTGATTACGACCCTCCACTTCTCCGCGTTATCCTCAATGTATTTTTCTATATCAATAGACTGAAAAGAACCATTCGGTTTTAGAACTGATTTTCGCTCACTAGTAAATTTTTCCCCGAATGATCCTATCAGGGCTTTCTTTAAAGCTTTCTTTTTCTTTTTAAATGATAGTCTTAAGCTTTTATTCTTATTTTTTTTCTCAGCTGATTCCCATTCTTTTTGATAGATCTCCGAAATTTTCCACATATCATACAAACTAATTTCATGAAATAATTCCTTTTTATTGTTTTTTTCTTTTTGAAATTCCTTCCATATAGCAATTGTGCTTCCATCGGCAGTTAATGCAGCATCTACACGGTACAATTTTCCTTTTCCCTTTCCACTTCGTTCTTTATTTGCATATTGTAAACCAGTCAAGATACGGAATAATCCTTCTTCCCAATCCTCGAATGCAATCTTTTTGCCACTAAGCACTCTATTTTCAAAAAGGCTCCGCGGCATGATAGCTAGCTTACGGGCAAATTTTCCTTTTGCACCGCATCCCAGTAAATAATACTCTTCATGATTAGAATTTACAAATTGTTCAAATGTTTGCCCATGTGCAAATCCTTCGAATTCCGCTCCTGTGCTATATGATACTTTTTCGTCTGCTCCAATGGTTCTCTTAAAAACGTAAGCATTACTATCATCTTTTGACTTCATCAAATAAGAAGCCCCATTCGGAAGCGGCATATAGTGCTGTGTCGGAAGCACCCGTCGTTTAACATTCAAATCCACTCCTGAACACGGAATCTCCTTCTTAGCCTTTTTCGAGCTTCTCTTCGAACGCGAATCACCCGCCGGCTCATCTAAGTCCATCAAGGCATCATCCGTGTAACCGTTCTCTTCCAGATACTGTTCATATTCTTCCCTTGTCTCGAAATAGTCACTATCTTTTCTAAACCAATCTTCATCATAATCAGATTCATCCTCATCATCGTCATCTGAAAAATCAAGATCCGAAGTTATTTTGAACAATTCCATCTCTGAAACTTCCGGCTCCCCGTCAACAGCTGCGATAAACCCGAACTCCACACTTTGGTTCGGCGCGATATTTTGATTATACCCCGGATTTTCGATGTCACAATAATTTAAGTCCTCTTCCCAGAAATTTTCCTCAACCACTGCATTCCAAATCTGATCGATCTCGAAATTGCAAACGAGAGACATATTCCAATCCTCAATCGTCTTTTCACTCAGGTTCGTAATGATGATCTGGCCATTGAACTTACCGTCCCATTGGCTGTGTTTCTTGAACTCGATCTTATATTCTTTTTCATCCAGCAGTTCACTTAATCCAAGCGTATAGACATACTCCGGCATCTCCAGTTCCTCAGAACAAGAAACCATCATACCAAAAGACACTGAACCACCGACTGCGATATCCTGGTTCCACTCTGCATTATGTATCGTATATTCCCCATCCGTATAGTCAGTAACCTTTGCGTTCCAAATATTTTCAATTTCATAATTGGCAGGAATACAGATTTCCCAGTTGTCAATCCTCTCATCCGTCATTTTTCAAGTGTAACATCCACATTATAATGGTTGTCCCAACGACTGGTGATCTGATGCTGGATCTTTACATCGCAGTCCCCTTCCGTAGCTGTGTTCCTAACCATCCCGTTTAACGCGCCAATGTTGTCCAAACTATCCATACTGTCTATGCCGTCAACATGCTCTGTTTCCCTATCGGCACTTACGATTACCATGTTACTCATACACAGTGAAATTGTCAATACAAGGGCCATTAGCTTCTTTCCTTTTGTTTTCATACTTTTTCTCCTCTTCTATTTATTCCGTATTTCATTTAACAATTTATAAATCTCCTGTCAGAGTAGCATATTATAATTTTTTTGTCAATTATTACCAAAAGTTCAAGAATTCATTATGGTCTACCAGCTCCTGAAACTAAAAAAATGAGAAAGCGCTTTGGATCACACGCCTTCTCATTTTCGTTTTCCCATTCTTTCAGTTACTAAAATGTATTAACATTTCTCAAAGATCCATTTTTGGCAGGAGTTTCCGTAATATGTCCACTGACATACATTCGCGCCATCATATGTACCAAAGTTGTACACATCCAGTGACTTTTTATCCCCCGTCACTTTCGTCACAATGCCATATACATTTGCCTCGGATGTTTTCACGACTTTGAATTTCTGGGCATCTGCCCCATTCGCCGAGTATGTCTGGACATTGACACCGTCCTCTTTTGCTCCATACTGGATATCCAGCATATAACCGTTGCCATTCTTCAGTGTGAAATAGCCGTCTCCTTGATTGGACAGATACCATCTCTGCCCCTGCACGCCGGTCCCCGTGCCAATCTCTACATTCACACCATTGCCGCCGGTATTGTTCTGCACCTGAAGGTATTTCTGCGCATTGATATTCTTTATGTAATACCAGCCATTCGGAATCGTCTGCCCGCTGACGCTGGATGAACCGCCTCCTGTCTGATTCCCGAACCCAGCATCCTTATATGCCTGGATCACATTGTAATACGCACTTTTCGGAGCGTTTAAATATGAGAATATCAATGGCTTCTGCCCTTTGATCCATGTCACCTGATCCGAAATCCCCCACCATGTCAATCCGGTAATATTTCCGCCTGATTTCTTGATCTTCAATACATTTTTCATCAGATCGTACAAGTACCCTGCCAAATCCGCATCCGATTTGTTCGTTACATCAAGCTCTGTAATCTGTACTTCAAAGCCAGCATTTACAAATGCCTGAAGCGCAGCCGTGTAATAGGAAACGCTTGGGAACGTCGTTCCAAGATGCGACTGCATGCCAACGCCGTTACAAATCTTTTTCTCTGCATTGATGTAACGGATCATCGTGATGATATCATCGACTTCCATATAAGTATTGAAATCGTTATACATCAGGCTTACCGAATTCGTCAGCTTAAAGTAAGCCAGACAATCATACGCGTACTGGAATGCGCGTTTTACGAAAGCCGGCCTGTTTCCGCAATTTCCATAAATCTTACTCCAGCCGGAAGGTGTCGCGTGAAGATATTCATTGACCACATCCCATGTGTAGACTACACTTCCATACTTGCTCGTATAAACATGGTTCATCACACTTTTTATGTAGTACTCCATACGGTTATTCATCTGAGATTCAGAAACATAACCATAGTTTGGCGAGTAACCAACCCGGAAAAACCAGTCCGGTGTCTGGCTGTGCCAGATCAACGTATGGGCGCGGACCCCGATACCATTCTCATAACAAATTTTGAGTACCTGATCGATCGTGTCAAAATTTATTTTGGGAACATAGGTCTCCTGCATCGAAGACGGCACGTAGTATCCCCACTCCTTCGCCGTCTCCTGACGAATCAGGCTCGGACTGCCGCCTAACATCGCATCCGGTTTCATTTCATTTTCCAGTGTAATGCTGTTATAATGTGACTTGATATGTGAAAGTGTAGCGGGATCCTTTAACTGGTTCAATGACACACAGTTTCCCGAACGCCCAAACACTTTCCCATACGTGTTCAGCAGCGTCTCATTTGCTGCTTTCGTTTCTGTTTTCGGCACCATGCAGGTTCCCAATACGAGCACACCGATCAGAATAGCGGAAAACAAGCGTTTTCCTTTTCGTAACGCCTTCATTTTACATGTAACCTCCAATATTTTTTATTTCGCTTTGGCTGACACCCCATAACGTAACCCAAATACCTCCTTCCCAAAATATTTGTCTCACAAAGCTTATTCACAGTGTAACACCAATCTATTTTCGCAGTCAATCCTTTTGAATAAATGCGTTGATAAGAGTTTGTAATTTCTCCTATTAGTTTCCAGATTCAAATCACGATTCTTAGTAAAAAATCTAATTTTCGACATAAAAAGAAAGTATACGCTTTACCGAAGTCAGATAACTGCCCCCAAACATATTCAGATGATTTAAAAGCTGATACAGGTTATACAGATCACGTCGGCTCTCATAACCCGGCTGCCATGATGCTGCCTCCCGATAAGCGTCATAAAATTCCCTCGGAAACCCGCCGAACAGTTCTGTCATGGCTAAATCCGCCTCGGCATGCCCGACATAAACAGGGTAAGGCGGAATGCCTGATTGATATCTCCGCCGAAGACGCGTTCCTTCTGCACGATCCTTCTGCCACTTCCCCAGAACAACGAAATGGCGCTTTCTAATGAAGTAACATACTGTAATGATATGCTTGTTAGATCCATGTCTGCTCTCCTCTTTTTTGCCCTATTTTACATATGCTATATATTTCTCTTTACATTCAGAACATTCATCAACGCCTCTTGTAATACTCTTGACACATTAATTCCTGCATGCTCAGCTTCATAATTGAGCCAACTAGGAAGTGCAACATTTCTCCTAACTGTTTTTGTATCAACTTTTTTTCTATACTCAGAAAAATCTACATCTACATACGTTAAAATACCTTCAGAGAAATCAATATCCTCTGTATCTTGCTTTACTTTTTCCATTGCAGCGATCTGATCTGACGGCATAGGAAGTTCTTCCTTATTATCCTCCATTGAAATTCCAGCTAACCCAATAGCGTCCCTCGCCATCTCAATAGCATCTGCAAAAGTAGCACCTTCGGTAAAAATCTGCATGTCAGGAACACATACTAAAAAGGGATGTTCGGAACCATCATTTGTATTCAATATAAAAGTTGGATAAACCTGTTTCATATCATTCTCTCCTTATAATAACTTCCATTTTCTAAGAATCTTTTTTGCCAAATTCTCATTCGTGTCCTCCTTATAACAATATTATACACACTAATTACATAATAACCAATACACAACTTACATTATTTAACATGTTTCCTCCGTGAACGGTACAAAATCTTCGAGAATGGTGCCCCTCCGACACCTTTCGACACCCCGCCGCATATATTAAACCAAACCAAAGAAAGGGGAAATCCGATGAAACACATCCTATTTTTCCTGATCGTATGTATCATCCTGCTGCTGATCCTCTTACACTTTCACCGCAAAAAGAAGAAGCTTATCCATAAGATCCGCTGCCTGTCCTTTCACGACAAATGCCGCTTCCTGAATGAGCTCTGTGAGCCACTTGGTTACCGGTATGAACCCGATCAGGACATCTTCACGAGTACAACTGACGCATGGCAAAAATTTTATGGCTATGGGGACATTTACGATAAGCTGGCGCCGTTGGGGTGCATGGTTTTTGACTCTCTGCCGGTCTATTTTGATTATTGCGGAAAAACGTGGCTGATCGAATGCTGGAAAGGACAGTATGGCATCAATACGGGAAGTGAGGTTGGCGTATACCACGCCGACGGCATTGTTCCGCCGGAAAAGCGGAGAACGACGATATTCGCGGCCGTACCGGAATATGAGTATCTGGATATGAGGACAGAGCTTCTCTACCGCGGGCGTCCTATCGCCAATATCAGCGCCGCCCACTGGTGGCTCACAATCTTCTCGATGGGACACGTTTCGAAACCGCGCGACCTGACGCTGAATGTCTCGATCCGGTTTCCGGATACCGAAATGAGAAATGCTTTTATCGACTCCCTCCTTCAGGCCGGCTGCGATCCGGACTCTATCGGGATCTGCTTTAACACCGTGCTCTTTACATTTGCAGCGCATTGTCATAAGACGGGATGTCTTGACCGGCTTATACTGCTGAAGCTCCGCTTCTTCTGCTGTTTGTATCGTTTTGTGACGCGTCCGTTCACATGCACTTGCGATAAACTCCTATACCTTTACTTCTATTTACCGTTCGCGTTCCGGCACATGCTCCGGTTAAAAAGATTCAAACATCACAGAAAGGAGTACCGCTATGGGATGCCGCCAGAGATTAAATAAATCCTTTAAAAACGCTCCCGTATTACCGCTGTCGCCCGCAAACAATTACGTACTATTCAGCGATTGCCACCGCGGGAACGGGACACACAATGATAATTTCCTGCGAAATGAACATTTGTATATCGCGGCGCTCCGCTACTACTACCAACGAGGATTTACCTATATTGAACTCGGCGACGGGGATGAACTATGGGAGAATCAGAGCATGGAACCGATCAAAGAAATACACAGTGACGTCTTCGGACTGCTGTCGCAATTCTACCAGGAAAAACGATTGTATATGATTTATGGAAATCATGATATCGTAAAAAAATATCCGTCCTTTTCCAAACGGAAATGCGGCTCCTATTTCTGTACCACGCACCAGTGTACCCGGCCCCTCTTTCCCGGTATTACCTTTTATCCTGCCATCATCCTGCGGGATCCAGGCAGCGGAAAAAGCCTGTACCTGACCCACGGCCATCAGGCATCCCTGATGAATTCCACGCTGTGGCCCATCAACCGTTTCCTCGTGCGATACGTCTGGAAACCGCTGGAACAGGTCGGCATCCTCGACCCAACGAGCGCAGCAAAAAACTACACGACCAAAGAGCGTTCTGAAACGCGGCTTGTGTCATGGGCGAAGTCATACAACCGCACACTGGTTACCGGCCATACACATCGGCCGATGATGTGTACGGAAACGTCTCCTTATTTGAATACAGGAAGCTGCGTACACCCTTACTGCGTCACTTGTATCGAAGTCAGGGGCTGCACGCTCACCCTCGTAAAATGGTATATGGATGCCCATGATAACGGAAGTCTATATGTAGAACGGGAAGAACTCGCGGATGACGGAAAGGGCTGCCTGTCGCACAAAAGCTGTCTGCGGCAAAAAAACGGTCTCTAGCACTAGGGCGCCTGCGGCGCCCTTTCTACCATTTGTTGATTCTATTGCGTATGTAACAGCGTCCGAAGGAGCATGATATGATATTCCTCATCCAGTATGATCCGCTCTAGTACGGCGACAGCCCCTCTATCATTCATCATTCTGATGTGCATTTCGTATTGTTTGATCGCCCCCTGTTCGGCTTCAATATCGGCCTGTAACATGTTTCTGATATTACCTGGAATCCGAAGATACTCCGGCGTCCACATCATCGCTCTTCCATTTTGGTACCGCGCGGTAAAATCAACGGTTCCGCCGAGTAGAAAAATCAGTTCCCCCAGTTTTTGCAGGTGGATCATCTCCGCCATAGCGATTCCCAAAATCGTCTTTGCCAGCGAACACCTCTCGCCGGACATACGGTTCTCGTTGTTGATGTACTGCGTGATCGCCGACATTTCTGAGACTGAGCCGCAGTAATCCACACTGAGCAGGTTTGCATATGACGGATTTTTCTCTTCTACCTGGATCGGCGGATAGGGAAGATCCATCATGATCGGACGGATTCCTGCAAAATTACAGTCATTCACAAGCATGTCATTTTTTTCTTCCATAAAAAAGAAACTCCAATCTATTTATTCTATAAAAATATATTGGAGTTTCTATTAAATTATACCGTGGGAAAACACGTATGACTTCCTATTATTTATGACAGCCGCCACAACGCTTACAATCTCCCCCACACTGTATGGATCTCCCATTTTTCTTATCCTTGATCATGCTTCGTACTGCTAACACCGCCGCTAAAACTACCACGGATAAAACTACTGCCGTCCCCATGCAGCCCTCCTCCTCTCAAACAAGCTCCAACGACTCCTCTCTGCCGGCCGAACAATCAGATAGATCAGTCCGAGCAAAAAAACACTTGCTGCGATCATCCCCGGAACGATCGGTGTTCCGGCAAATAACATACCAAACTGATAAAGGATGAGCGCGATGATATAAGCAAACCCACACTGGTATCCGATCGCAAACCAAAACCACCGGATATTATTCATCTCACGCTTGATCGCCCCCATTGCAGCAAAGCACGGCGCGCATAAAAGATTAAATGCAAGAAACGCATAGCCTGCTGCCTGGGACAATCCTTCAAAATCCAGAACGCCAAATACGCCGACTACTTCTTCTTTCGCGACCAGTCCCATCATGACCGCAACCGCAGCAGACGCTTCTCCAAAACCGAGCGGAGCAAAGATCCAGCTGACTGCATTCCCCAAATGCCCTAAAAGACTATCCGATAATTCCATATCCGCATGGAAACCAAACACTCCCTCTGTCCATCCGAATACAGAACCAAACCAAATGATAATACTTGATACGAGAATGATCGTACCCGCCCGCCGGATAAACGACCAGCCGCGCTCCCACATACTCCTCAGAACTGTGCCTGCCGTCGGAAGATGGTAGGCAGGAAGCTCCATGACAAACGGCGCCGCGTCGCCAGCAAAAATTTTCGTCTTCTTCAATATGATACCTGACACGATCACAGCCCCGATACCGAGAAAATACGCGCTAGGGGCCACCCATCCAGCGCCATCAAACATTGCGCTAGCGATCAGGGCAATGATTGGAAGTTTTGCCCCGCACGGGATAAATGTCGTCGTGATGATCGTCATCTTCCGGTCCCTGTCATTTTCGATCGTACGGGACGCCATAATACCTGGCACGCCGCACCCGCTCCCGATCAGCATCGGAATAAAGGATTTACCCGAAAGTCCGAAACGGCGGAAGATCCGGTCCATGATAAAGGCAACGCGCGCCATATATCCGCACGACTCGAGGAATGCCAGGAAGAGAAATAACACAAACATCTGCGGCACAAACCCGAGAACCGCTCCGACTCCACCGATGATACCCTCCACTAAAAGTCCTTTCAGCCAATCCGCGCAGCCGATCGCATTCAGCGCATGTTCCGCAACCGCCGGGATACCTGGAACCCAGATCCCAAACTGTTCCGGCGAGACACTCTCTTTTACAGCGTTCGCAACCGCATGGTCATACTCACCTCTGCCGATCCCGCACAAATACCATCCATCGCCAAAGAGTCCGTCATTTGTCCAGTCCGTCACCAGCGTACCGACCGAAGTTACCGACACATAATATACGAGGATCATCACAATGGCGAAGATCGGTAAGGCGAATATACGATTTGTCACTATTTTATCAATCCGGTCCGAAACTGTCAACTTTTCTTTTCCTGCTTTTGTCATACATCCATCGATCATCGAAGAAATATACTCATATCGTTCATTGGTAATGATACTTTCCACATCGTCATCAAACGTTTCCTCGAGCTGCCTGATGACTTCAGAAACATCCGGCACCCTCTCCATCCATTCGCCCGCTTTTTCGTCATTTTCCAGGCACTTTATCGCAAAAAACCTCCGCTGTGAAAGAGGGATCCCCTCTGGAAGCATTTTCTCTGCCAGTGAAATGGCATCTTCCGCCGGCCGGCTGAATATGTGTGCAGCTTCTTTTATATCCCCTGCCAAAGCCAGCGCTTTCTCGGCCGCTTTCATGACGCCGGTTCCTTTTAACGCGGAGATACCGACCGCCTCACAACCTAGTTTCTTTCCGATCCGCGCTAGATCGATCCGGTCCCCCCGTTTCTCCACGGCATCCATCATATTGACAGCTATCACGACGGGGATGCCAAGTTCCATGATCTGCGTGGATAGATACAGGTTTCGCTCCAAATTCGTACCGTCTACGATGTTTATGATAACATCCGGCCTCTCCTGGATGAGGTAGTTCCTCGCTACGACTTCTTCTAGCGTATACGGGGACAGGGAATAAATCCCTGGCAGGTCCGTTATGACCACCTCCTTATGATTTTTTAATTTTCCTTCTTTCTTTTCCACCGTTACCCCCGGCCAGTTCCCAACGTACTGGTTCGACCCGGTAAGTGCGTTAAACATCGTCGTCTTACCGCTGTTCGGATTTCCGGCTAACGCAATTCTTACAGACATTTCAAGCCTCCTCCTTTTCTACCTCGATCATTTCCGCATCCGCTTTCCGGATGGACAGCTCGTATCCCCGTACAGTCACTTCGACCGGATCGCCGAGCGGCGCTACTTTTCTTATAAAAACACTCGTACCTTTCGTAATTCCCATATCCATAATACGCCTTCTCACTGCTCCTTCCCCTAATAACCGCACGACCCTGACGGTAGTACCGCACGGAATCTCCCGCAATGTGTTCATCTCTTTCCTCCATCCTCTCCTCTGATCCATTTATTTCTTCTCTACAAAAATTTTGTTCGCCATTTTCCTGCCAATGGCAATCCTCGCATCCAGCACTCCCACAATGATATTTCCAGCTGCTTCGCTGATTACCGTAACAGCATTTCCCTCGACAAAACCGAGACGATTCAAAAATCGTTTTGTGTCATCCTTTCCGGAAATCCGGTCTATCACGCCTTCCTCTCCTGGCAAGATCATAGATAACGGCATACCGTTCCTCCTTTCATGCACTTACATTTATTATCTTTATCTTACTAAAGTTAGTATATACTAATTTTAGTAAGAAGTCAATTACTTTTTTCTTTTTTTCGTCGCATTGCTTTTCCTATCATAATATGCTATACTAATGTAACAACTAACGGCAGGGTTTCTGCCATCGTACCGGATCCATAAGAGTTTGGAGGAATTGATCTATGACGTTAAACGAGTCATCTGAAAATTATCTGGAAACGATTCTTATGCTGAGCAAAAAACTTCCCGTCGTGCGTTCCGTGGACATTGCCGAAAGCATGGGATTCAAAAAATCCAGCGTCAGCGTTGCCATGAAGCAACTTCGGGAAAATAACTATATCACTGTCACGAAAGCTGGCTTTATCTATCTCACCGATCAGGGAAATGAAGTGGCGGAAATGATCTATGAACGACATGAATTTCTCAGAACATGGCTGATCAGCCTTGGTATTGATGAAAAAACAGCGACCGAAGATGCCTGCCGTATGGAGCACGATATCAGTCAGGATAGTTTCCGGGTCATCAAGGAATATATCGAACAGACGGCAGACTTTTACAAAAAAGTGTCTTCGACACATCAACTCCCCTAGCCCCTCATTCATGAGG
>CAJUTR010000016.1 GCA_910589665.1 uncultured Eubacterium sp.
TTAAAGCAGTTGGTTAGGCGGCAGGGAATTCACTTGTAAAGTTGTAAAGTGGTGTGCCATAACATACTCCTTTATCAACCCCGATTTGCAATATTGCATTGTGTATCTAACATTATACTACAGTCAGCGTCATTTTTCCATCCAAATTTTTTGTTTTTCCATCAAATAGCAGACGATTTGACTTAATCGGTAGTTGCGGTTATAATGATGGATAGAAATGTCGAGAATATGCAGGAGAGAGGTGAACGTATGTATACAGTGGATTTGCGGGAGTGTATCGAAAAAATGAATTTGGAGTGTGTCACGCCGGATGTCAATGTGGAGGAGATCAAGATCACGCAGTCGGATGTCAACCGTCCGGCGCTTCAGCTGGCGGGATTTTTTGACTATTTTGACCACCACCGGGTTCAGATCATCGGTCATGTGGAAAACACGTATATGGAAAAACAGGGGTTGGAGTACAGTGTGGAAATGATGGGCAGGATCATGTCTTATAAGGTGCCCTGCATCATATTCTGCCGGGAGATCGAAGTGCCGGAGCAGTTTATCGAGTTGGCGGCCGAATACGGCGTGCCGATTCTGCGGACAAAGATGACGACATCCTCTTTTTCATCGGAACTGAACCGGTGGCTCAAAGTGGAACTGGCGCCAAGGATCAGCATTCATGGCGTGCTCGTGGATATTTATGGAGAAGGCGTGCTGATCACGGGTGAGAGCGGGATTGGTAAAAGTGAGGTGGCGCTGGAACTGATCCACCGCGGGCATCGTCTTGTGTCGGATGATGTGGTCGAGATCAAGAAGGTAAGCGATGAGACGCTGCTCGGTACGGCGCCGGATATCACAAGGCATTTTATCGAATTGCGGGGGATCGGCATCATAGACGCGAAGGCGCTGTTTGGTGTGGAAAGTGTGAAAAATACGCAGCCGATCGATCTCGTGATCAAACTCGAGGAGTGGAACCGCGATCAGGAGTATGACCGGATGGGATTGGAAGAAAATTACATTGAGTATTTGGGAAATAAGGTCGTCTGTCATTCCATTCCGATCCGTCCGGGAAGAAATGTGGCGATCATCTGTGAATCGGCGGCAGTTAATTTCCGTCAGAAAAAGATGGGTTATAATGCGGCGATGGAGCTTTATAACAGGGTGACGAGTAAACTCGGGTAATAGGTAATACAGGTTACAGGTGTGAAGGCAGGTTTCCCCGCAGGGGTGGAAGATTGCGGCGGGGGAGAAGAGATTGGGAAGGAAAGGTTGAGTACGGAGATGGAAAAGTTTTATGTCGGAGCGGATATCGGTGGGACGACGATCAAATTTGGCATGTTTTCCCATACGGGGGAGCTGATGGAAAAGTGGGAGATCCCGTCGAGGGTAGAGAATGAAGGTGAATCCATACTTTCAGATGTGGCAGCTAGCATAGAAGAGAAGCGGGCCGAACGGGACGGAAACATAATGGGGATCGGGATCGGCGTACCCGGTCCGACCACGGATGACGGTGTCGTCTTGAAATGCCCGAATATACACTGGCAGGTCGTCGATGTGAGAAAAAGGCTTGTCGAACTGACCGGAGTGGGAAATGTAAGAGTCGGAAATGACGCCAATGTCGCAGCGCTCGGAGAGATGTGGAAAGGGGGCGGGCGGGGATTTGACAGCATTGTCATGGTCACGCTCGGTACCGGAGTCGGCGGCGGGATCATCCTCGGCGGAAAGATACTGACCGGAGTGATGGGCGCAGGCGGGGAGATCGGTCATACGAAGGTTGCGTGGAATGAGACGGAAACGTGCGGATGCGGCGGGAAAGGATGTCTGGAGCAGTACGCTTCCGCGACGGGGATCGTGCGCATGGCAAAAAAAGAAATGCGGGCGGACTCCCGTCTTGCTGCGATTGCTGACATAACGGCGAAAGATGTTTTTGATGCGGCAAAGGAAGGGGATGCGTACGCATTACATATCGTTGATCAGTTTGGCATGTATCTGGGGACAGCGCTCGCGAACGTCGCCCATATTGTGGACCCGGAAGCGTTCGTGATCGGAGGCGGCGTTTCGAAGGCGGGGGATATAATCATAAAAAATGTAGAACCTTATTATAATGATAATGTGCTTTTCGCGCTGCGAGATAAGGAATTCCGCCTGGCGCAGCTCGGGAACGACGCCGGGATCTATGGCGCTGTGCGGATGGTACTCTGACAGACCGGAAAAGCTGTCAGGCAATGGCAGTTCTAGCAGCTTTAAATTTTTTGCAGCCGAATAAGTTTGTGTGCGCGCCATTACCCGTCGGGTGCAAAAGGCGTGCGAATATGGAGGGGAACGATGCAGGTAAAGGAAATGGAGCCGCTGTGTGCGCATACGACGTTTCGCATCGGCGGGCCGGCAGCCTATTATCTGGTGCCGGAATGTGCGGAGGAAGTGCGCGAGGGGATCGCGTTTGCCAACGAACGGAAACTTCCTTTTGTTACGATTGGGAGAGGGAGCAATATCCTGTTTTCAGATAAAGGGTATGACGGTGTTGTGATCGAGGTCGGCAGGGGAATGGAGCGTATCGAGGTGCTGGATGACGGAATGATCCGTGCGGACGCCGGAGCTGGAATCGGCGCGCTGGCGGCGGCGGCAGCCAGAGAGTCGCTTGGCGGTTTGGAATTTGCCAGCGGGATCCCGGGGACACTCGGCGGCGCGGTGACGATGAACGCGGGCGCCTACGGCGGGGAGATCAAGGACTGCATCGTGTCGGCGGCCGTGCTCGATGCCGATGGAGCGGTACAAAGGCTGAAGAAGGACCAGCTCGATCTCGGATACCGTTCCAGTGTGATCCAGAAGAAGGGATATATCGTACTGAATGCTGTGTTTCAGATGCAGGAGGGGGAAAAAGAAACGATCTTACAGCGGATGCGGGAAATGAACGAGAGCCGGCGCCAAAAGCAGCCGCTCGAGTATCCGAGTGCCGGCAGCACGTTTAAGAGGCCGGAGGGACATTTTGCCGGAAAACTCATTGAGGAAGCCGGACTGCGGGGATACCGGATCGGGGACGCCCAGGTATCGGAAAAACACTGCGGCTTTGTCATAAACCGGGGGCATGCGACGGCAGCCCAGGTGTTGGAGCTGATCGGGCACGTACAGGAAAAAGTGTTTCAGGTGTCAGGAATAAAACTGGAGCCGGAAGTTAAAATTATATGAGGAGAAAACGATGCGTTTTGTAATTGTGACAGGTATGAGTGGGGCCGGCCGTTCGTCGGCGATGCGTATTTTGGAAGATGACGGGTTCTTTTGTGTGGACAATCTTCCGGTTTCCCTTCTTCCGACGTTTATGCAGCTGACGGAAGATTCGAGGGAGCAGATCGAAAAAGTGGCGCTCGGCCTTGATATCCGCGTAGGAGAAGAGGCGCTGCGGGAAACCTCGAGTATCCTGCGTGAGTTGAAGCAGGGCGGTTACTCGTTTGAGATCTTATTTTTCGAGGCGAGTACCCGTGTTCTTGTCAAGCGGTATAAGGAGACGAGACGGCTGCATCCGCTGGCAAAAGGCGGAAGGATCGATTCGGGGATCGAGGCGGAGAGGGAGCTTTTGATCGAACTAAAAAGCAGCGCGGATTATATCATTGATACGAGTACGCTTTTGATCCGTGAGTTGAAGCAGGAACTCGAGCGGATCTTCCTGAACGGGGAAGAGCATTGTAATTTTTACCTGACGATCGTTTCGTTCGGGTTTAAGTACGGGATCCCGACCGACGCGGACCTCGTCTTTGACGTGAGGTTTCTGCCAAATCCGTTTTATATCGATGAACTCAAAGTGCAGACAGGAAACGATGACGATGTGTTCCAGTATGTGATGAAGTTCTCTCAGGCGAAGGAGTTTTTGGAAAAATTAAAAGAGATGCTCGATTTTTTGATCCCCAATTATATCATCGAGGGAAAAAACCAGCTCGTCATCGCGATCGGATGTACGGGTGGGAAGCACCGGTCTGTGACGCTGGCCAATGCCCTTTACAAAGAATTTGAAAATTCGGAATACGGATGCAAGAAAGAGCATAGAGATATAGAGAAAGACAGGTTACGGAATTTATGTCATTTTCAGGAAAAGTAAAAGAGGAGTTAGGTGGACAGGTGAGCCGGGCAAGGCATTGTCAGATCGCGGAATTGGCGGCTTTGTTCAGCTGCTGCGGGAAAATGGTACCGGAAGGAGACGGAAAATTTTCTGCGAAATTTGTCACAGAGAACTTGACAGTCGCCCGAAAATATTCTATCTTAGTTAAGAAAGCATTTCAGTATTCCATTGAAATGTCGGTCCGGGGGCATCAGTACATCCTCTACATTCTGGATGAGGAAGATGCGCTCACATTTTCGAAAGCGTTGAAACTTGGAGAGGGGAAGACGCTTGTTCACGAACTGGTTGTCCAGAGAAGCTGTTGTAAACGGGTTTTCATCCGCGGACTTTTTCTGGCATGTGGTTCGGTGTCAGATCCGGCGCGGGGGTACCATCTGGAAATGGCGCTCGGGTCGATGGGGAAAGCAAGAGAGGTAATCCGGCTTTTACAGGCATTTGAAATAGAAGCCAAAATGGTGGAGAGAAAAAAAAATTATATTGTATATGTGAAAGAGGGGGCACGTATTGTAGATCTGCTCAATGTTATGGGAGCGCATGTGGCGCTGATGGATTTTGAGAATGTCCGCATCCTGAAAGAGGTACGGAATTCAGTCAACCGTCAGGTAAACTGCGAGACGGCGAACATAAAAAAGACCGTTTCGGCCGCTGCCAGACAGATAGAAGATATACAGTACATCAGGGATACTTCCGGGTTTGGAACACTTCCTAAGGGCTTGGCAGAAATCGCAATCATTCGACTGGAACATGCGGAAGTATCATTAAAGGAACTGGGCGGGATGCTGGATCCGCCGATTGGGAAATCAGGTGTGAATCATCGACTTCGTAAATTGAGCGAGATTGCGCAGGAGATGAGGAACAGGGACGACCAATCGGATGAATGAACGGTTCGGAAGAAGTTTATACGCAAAAAAGCTACGAAAAAAGTTCGGTAAAACAGGGCGGAAAATTTCGTGCGAATGGAGGAAAAAATGTTAGAAAAAAGTGTGGAAGTAAAAATACTTGAGAATGGTGCGCGATCAACTGCCAAGCTGGTGCAGATTGCCAATCAATATCGAAGTACAGTTAATATCAAACAGAATAGCAAGATCGTGAATGCGAAAAGTATTATGGGGATGATGACGCTCGGTCTGGTTTCCGGTCAGAATATCGACGTGGAAGTGGACGGAGAAGATGAGAAAGACGCGATGAACGGTATTGAGATGTTCTTACTGGGCAGGTAAAAAAGTTTATATAAACTTGGTTTACATAAACCTGTTACACGACAGCTACATGAAAGTTTCCATGTCGAAGCTTTTATGTAGCTGTCGGTTTGAAAAGAAAGAAATGGGGAATCCAAATGAATTTTACACACCTCCATGTACACAGTGAATACAGTCTGCTGGACGGTTCCAGTAAAATAAAAGAGCTCATAGCCCGCACGAAGGAACTGGGCATGGATAGTATAGCCCTAACGGACCACGGTGTGATGTATGGCGTCATTGATTTCTACCGCATGGCGAAAGAGGCGGGAATCCGTCCGATCATCGGCTGTGAAGTCTATGTCGCGCCCGGTTCCCGATTCGATAGGGAAAACAGCCAGGGCGAAGACCGCTATCATCATCTGGTGCTGCTGGCGGAAAATAACCGTGGGTATCAGAACCTCATGAAGATCGTATCAAAAGGATTTACCGAGGGATTTTATTATAAGCCCCGCGTAGATTATGAGGTATTGCGCCGGTACCACGAGGGGATCATTGCGCTCAGCGCGTGTCTGGCCGGAGCCGTGCCATCAAAGCTGTTGAAAGGACAGTATGACGATGCGAAGCAGGAAGCGCTGGAATTGCAGCAAATTTTCGGCGCGGGGAATTTCTTTTTGGAGTTGCAGGATCATGGACTGTCTCAGCAGGCGACGGTGAACCAGGGACTACTCCGCATCCATGAGGATACTGGGATCGAACTGGTCGCCACAAACGATATCCATTACATATATGATACGGACGTGGAAGCCCACGATATCCTGCTCTGTATCCAGACCGGTAAAAAAGTCAGTGATGAAAACCGTATGCGGTACGAGGGCGGGCAGTATTTCCTGAAGTCGCCGGAACAGATGGCAGAATTGTTCCCTTATGCTGCTGAGGCGATCGAGAACACATATAAGATCGGGCAGAGGTGTCAGGTGGAAATTGAATTTGGTCATTATAAGTTGCCTCGGTTTGATGTGCCCGATGGATATACGTCGGAACAATATTTGCGCAAACTGTGTTCCGATGGCTTGGAAAAGCGGTACCGGGATTCCGGTTATGAGCTGGACAAGCTGCGGGAGCGTTTGGAATATGAATTGGATACGATCGTCAACATGGGTTTTGTCGATTACTTTCTCATTGTATGGGATTTTATTAAATATGCGAAAGACCATGATATTCCGGTTGGGCCGGGGCGCGGTTCGGCGGCGGGGAGTATTGTGGCATACGTGTTGGAAATTACGGATATTATCGATCCGATCAAATACAACCTGCTGTTTGAGCGGTTCCTGAATCCGGAGCGAGTCACAATGCCGGATATTGATATTGATTTTTGCGTGGAAGGCCGACAGGATGTGATTGACTATGTGACCGATAAATATGGGGAAGATCGTGTCGTGCAGATCGTAACGTTTGGAACGATGGCCGCACGTATGGTCATACGGGACGTGGGGCGGGTGCTGGACATGCCGTATTCGCTTGTGGACAGTGTCGCAAAGGCGGTGCCGATGGAACTCGGTATCACGATCAGCAAAGCGCTCGACATGAATCCCGAACTGAAACAAATGTATGAGGGGGACGAGTCCATCCACAAGCTGATCGACATGTCGCTGCGTCTGGAAGGACTGCCAAGACACACATCGATCCATGCGGCGGGAGTGGTGATCAGTCCGGAGGAAGTGGATAACTTCGTTCCGGTTTCCCGGGCAGCAGACGGGACGATCACGACGCAGTATACGATGGTCACGCTCGAGGAACTGGGACTTTTAAAAATGGATTTTCTCGGCCTCCGCAATCTCACAGTCATAAAAAATGCGGTGAATGCAGCGAAAGATGATTTGGATCTTGAGAAGATTGATTACGAGGACAGGCATGTTTACGAGATGATCTCGGCAGGAAAAACGGAAGGTGTGTTCCAGTTGGAAAGTGCCGGTATGACGAGTTTTATGAAAGAGTTAAAGCCGGAAACGCTCGAAGATATCATTGCGGGGATCGCGCTGTACCGCCCGGGGCCGATGGACTTTATCCCGAAATACATCGCGGGGAAGAACGATAAGAATCATGTCGTATACGATTGTCTGGAACTAGAGCCGATCCTCTCTCCGACGTACGGCTGTATCGTGTATCAGGAACAGGTCATGCAGATCGTGCGGGATCTCGCCGGGTACAGTTACGGACGAAGCGATCTCGTGCGCCGCGCCATGTCAAAGAAAAAAACGTCGGTCATGGAAAAGGAAAAAAATAATTTTATTTATGGAAATGAGGAAGAGGGAGTAGAGGGCTGTATCAACCGGGGGATCCCGGAACCCGTGGCTAGAAAAATATTTGAAGAAATGATGGATTTTGCCAAATACGCGTTTAATAAATCGCATGCGGCTGCGTATGCGGTCGTCGCGTATCAGACAGCCTATTTAAAATATTATTATACGGAGGAATTTATGGCGGCGCTTCTGACTTCGGTGATGGATAATACGGGAAAGATCACGGAATATTCCATGACGTGCCGGCAGATGGGGATTTCGATCCTCCCGCCGGATATCAACGAGGGAGAGGCGGCGTTTACGCCGACTGAGGGAGGGATCAAATACGGGCTCGCCGCGATCAAAAGCGTGGGAAGGCCAGTGATCGAGGAGATCACGAAGGAACGGAAGGCGGGCGGCGGATTCCGTTCGCTGAAAGACCTCTGCTCGCGGATGAGTGGAAAATCGATCAATAAGCGGACGCTGGAGAGTTTTATCAAGGCGGGGGCGCTCGACTGCCTGGACGGTACGAGAAAGCAGAAGATGAGTGCGTACGCCGGCATCCTGGACGGGATCAGCCAGGAGAAAAAAATGACTCTCACGGGGCAGTTATCCCTGCTTGATTTTGCCGCCGAGGACGAAAAGGAAGAACTGGAAGTAAAGCTGCCAGACGTGGGTGAATATGACAAGGAAATGATACTCGGTTTTGAAAAAGAAGTGCTCGGCGTATATATCAGCGGCCACCCGCTGGAGGAATTTATTCCGGTGATGAAAAAAAATATTACGAGAACGACCGCGGACTTTGTCGTGGCGGAGGGGGAATCCACGCCTGCCGTTCGGGACAATGAGAATGCCATCATCGGCGGGATGATCGTGGATAAGACAGTAAAAACGACGCGCACGAACAGCCTGATGGCATTTATCACGATGGAGGATCTCGTTGGCACGGTGGAGGTTATCGTGTTTCCAAAAGATTATGAAAAGTACCGCCGCGATTTGGAAGAGGACCGAAAGGTATTTATCCGGGGACGTGTGACGGTCGAAGAGGATAAACCGGCGAAGTTGATCTGTCAGAGTATGATCCCGTTTGACGATATTCCAAAACAGCTTTGGATCCAGTGCGGTAAAAAGGAAGAGTACCAGGAAAAAGAAGGAGCGCTGTTTGAAACGTTATCCGAATATGACGGGCATGATACGGTCATCATTTATCTGTCAGCGGAGCGGGCGAAAAAGCAGCTCCCAAATAGCAGGATGACGCGGGTCTGTCCAGAACTGCTCAAACATCTCTATGATATGTTTGGAAGCGAAAATGTAAAAGTCGTTCAATCTAGTATTGAAAAAAAGTTACAAATGTCGTAAAATAATGAATAGTAATGTGACACGAAAAGGTGCGCGCGAATGGAGGAAAGAAAGATGGCAGAACATGCAATTAAAACGATAGGGGTATTGACGAGCGGCGGTGACGCACCGGGGATGAACGCGGCGATACGTGCCGTAGTGCGCTCCGGTATTTCCAGCGGGGTAGAAGTAAAGGGAATCCGGCGCGGTTATGCGGGATTGTTAGAAGAAGATATTATTGATATGGGGACGATGAGCGTTTCGGATATTGTACAGAAAGGCGGAACGATCTTGTATACGTCACGCTGTAAGGAGATGACGACACCGGAGGGTCAGAAAAAAGCGGCCGATATCTGCCGCAAGCATGGGATCGACGGTATTGTTGTGATCGGCGGTGACGGTTCATTCCGCGGCGCGCAGAAGCTTTCAATGAATGGGATTAATACGATCGGTGTTCCCGGTACGATCGACCTTGATATTTCCTGTACCGAATATACGATCGGTTTCGACACGGCGTGCAATACGGCGATGGAGGCAATTGATAAAGTGCGGGATACATCTGCTTCCCATGAAAGGTGCAGTATCATTGAAGTCATGGGGCGAACGGCTGGACACATCGCGTTGTGGTGCGGTATCAGCAACGGTTCGGAATACGTTCTGATCCCGGAGCGCTATGACAACGATGAGCAGAAGATCATCGAAAAGATATGTGCGAAACGCCGGATCGGAAAGAAGCATCACATTATCGTCAACGCTGAGGGAATCGGAGATTCTTATGGCATGGCAGAACGGATTGAGGCGGCGACAGGCATTGAGACGAGGGCTACTGTCATCGGCCATATCCAGCGAGGCGGAAATCCGACATGCCGTGACCGCGTGTACGCGTCCGCGATGGGTGTAAAGGCGGTAGATCTTCTCCTGGAAGGGCAGACAAACCGGGTGGTGGCGTATCGTTCCGGTCATTTTTGTGATTATGATATTGATGAAGCGCTGGCGATGACAAAAGACATTGACGAGCACTTGTTCAGCATGACAAAGAGGCTTTCCAGATAAGAAGGGAAAACTTGAGTACGATATGGAAAAATAGAAAAAAGGAAAAAATAAAAATGCCAGGGTCAATACGTATATGATCCTGGCATTTTGTATTTTACGGTTTGTTCTTAATTTTAATCGGTCACGGAATCAAAAGCTGACAGATCGTCATTCTGTGTGCTTTCGGTTTCTGTTTTGGAAGCAGAAGATTCAAAAGGATCATTAGATTCTTTTGCTTCCTTCGAATCTTTGTCTGGAACATTTATTGTTACATAGTCTCTGTTTTCAGAGTCTTCTTCGTCGTAGAGGTCGTTGTCAAAGTCGTCGTCATCAAAATCATCTAAATAATCTTTCATTAGAACATTTTTTAGAAAATACATGATGCCTCCGATAGCAGCGATCGCAGTTCCCACACCGAGAATAAATTTTAACAGCTTTTTCATATTCATCGTCCTTTCTTTCCGTATGCTTATTGTGGCATATTCGGAATTTTATATTCATATTTTAAGGGAAAATTGGAAAAATGTAAAGGGTTTTATACAAATCTGATAAGGAACGATTTTAAAAATGTATAAATTTTGTCTAAAAACATATTGTAAAATTAGATTAAAAGGTGTAAGATGGTTATTGTAAAAAATAATATCTATTTATTATGTTATGGAGGACTAACTATTATGGCAGTAAACAAAAAAACAAGCGATGCGGTTACAACTAAAAACAATACACCAGCGGCAGAGACAAAAAAGGTTGAAACAGCGGCTTCTGTAAGCGAAGGGATAAAAACAGAAGTGAAACCAGCGGAGAAAGCAGAGGAACCAAAGAAAACTCCGGCAGCGAAGAAAAAAACAACGAGAACGAAAAAGGGTGCGAAACGAGGACCGAAAGCGGCATCGGAAAGAACGGTGGAATTGTTTGTACAGTTTGAAGGAAAAGAGATTGCTTATTCTGATTTGGTAAACCGCATCAAAGAATGGTGGAAAGGTCAGGGGAAGAGAGAGACATCCCTGAAGTCCGTCAACATTTATGTGAAGCCAGAAGAGTCCATGGCGTATTGTGTGATCAACGATAAGATCAATTATGACATTAGCTTGTAATAGCAGTTCTTGTATTTGGTTTAATGCTTATTATATGGACGTAAAAGACTGTCGTTATACGGCGGTCTTTTTATCCGAATTGGAAGGCGCTGCAGCGTTCGCTTGTCGGCGCTTCGAAATGGAGGATTGTTATGTATCTTGCAAAATCGAGTAACGCAGAAGAATTTATCAACGATGCGGAGATTCAGGAGTCTCTTGCGTTTGCGAAGGAAAATAAGAGCAACCGGGAGCTGATCCGCTCGATTCTGAAAAAGGCGGGGGAGATGAAAGGGATCACCCACCGGGAGGCCGCTGTCTTGTTGGAATGTGATCTGGAAGAGGAAAATGAACAGATCCGGAAGCTGGCCAAAGATATCAAGCAGCGCTTTTATGGAAACCGGATTGTGATGTTTGCGCCGCTGTACCTTTCGAATTACTGTGTAAATGGATGTACGTATTGTCCCTACCATCATTGCAACGATCACATCCGCAGGAAAAAACTGACGCAGGAGGAGATCCGCCGGGAGGTGGTCGCCCTTCAGGATATGGGGCATAAACGGCTGGCGATCGAGGCGGGCGAAGATCCTGTCAATAATCCGATCGAATATATTTTGGAGAGCATTGAAACCATCTACGGCATCAAGCATAAGAATGGCGCGATCCGCCGTGTGAATGTCAATATCGCGGCAACAACGGTAGAAAATTACCGGAAGCTCCACGACGCTGGTATCGGGACCTACATCCTGTTCCAGGAGACATACCATAAAAAAAGTTATGAGGAACTTCATCCGACAGGACCAAAACACGATTACGCCTATCACACAGAGGCGATGGACCGCGCGATGGACGGTGGTATTGATGATGTAGGTCTCGGTGTGCTGTTTGGACTAAACATGTACCGCTATGAACTGGTGGGGATTATCATGCACGCGGAGCATCTCGAGGCGAAATACGGCGTGGGCCCACATACGATTAGCGTGCCGCGTATATGTCCGGCCGATGATATTGACCCGGATCATTTTTCAAACGCGGTCTCGGATGAGATTTTTGAGAAGATCGTTGCCGTCATCCGGATAGCTGTTCCTTATACGGGAATGATCGTATCGACAAGAGAATCGAAAGAGACGAGAAAGAAAGTGCTCGATCTGGGCATTTCACAGATCAGCGGCGGTTCCCGCACGAGCGTGGGAGGCTATGTGGAAGAAGAGAGCGAGGAAGAGAATTCTTCGCAGTTTGATGTCAGCGACCGGCGTACGCTGGATGAGGTCGTGAACTGGCTGTTAGATCTGGGATATATCCCGAGTTTTTGTACCGCCTGCTACCGGGAGGGGCGGACTGGCGACCGGTTTATGAAACTTTTGAAATCCGGTCAGATCGTCAATTGCTGTCAGCCGAATGCGCTCATGACACTGAAGGAATATTTGGAAGATTACGCATCCGAGGATACGAAGAAAAAAGGTGAGGAACTCATCCAGAAGGAACTGGACGTCATTACGAATCCAGTCGTGCGTGAGAAGGCAGCGGAATATATCGAAAATATCCATGAAGGAAAACGTGATTTTAGGTTTTAGAGGAGTTTCAAAAGACGTCTTGCACAGCAAGGCGTCTTTTCCAGTCGAAGGGTATTGGAAAACAGTTGCTGGAATATGCAAAATGTGCTAAATCCAATATGAGTTTAGGAGCACCGGGAACCGCAGTAATCCCTTGGGTGCAAATTTTAACGATAGAGATTTAAATCATCTTTATATAGAAATCAAGATTTGGAAACAGAAATGTATTTTCGAGTCTTTTTTTATTCCGAAATTAGAAGAATATTATTCCTATAAGATTGATATTGTTCCGAAAGTGGAGTATAATGTTTTGGAAAGCGAGGTGTACTCTTTATGTATATGACAGTAAAACAGGCCGCAGAGAAATGGGGAATTTCAGATAGACGTGTGCGCATATTGTGCGCAGAAGGGAAAGTTTCAGGTGCTATTCGTGAAGGACGCCGCTGGATGATTCCGGCAGATACAAGAAAACCGGCGGATGGACGGTTTAAGGCAACAGAAAGTTTACTGACAGCTATAGACAGGAAGAAAAGTGAACTGGATACCAGACGCCCGCTGACGAAGGGGGAAGTGGAACGTCTGACAGAGGAATTCATTATTGAGTATACCTATAATTCAAATGCAATGGAAGGGAATACACTGACCCTGCGTGAGACGGATATGGTTTTACGTGGCCTGACGATTGACAGGAAACCGTTAAAAGACCATATAGAGGCAGTCGGGCATAAAGAGGCATTTGATTTTGTGCGGGATTTGGTAAAAGAACAGGTGCCTTTATCGGAAAGCATCATCAAGCGGATACATTATCTTGTATTGGCAGATAAACGGGAAGACCGCGGTGTTTACAGAAGAGTTCCGGTCAAGATCATGGGTGCAAAACATGAACCAGTACAGCCATATTTAATCCAGCCTAAAATGGAACAGTTGTTGGAGGATTACAGGAATAATACAGATCATATTATTTCCCAGCTTGCACGGTTCCATCTTGAATTCGAGGGGATTCATCCTTTTATTGACGGAAATGGCAGGACCGGAAGGCTGCTTGTAAACCTGGAATTGATGAAAGCTGGATATCCGCCAATTGACATTAAATTTGCAGACCGGATTTCTTATTATAATGCGTTTGATGAATACCATGTAAAACATGATCTTGGTGTAATGCAA
Source organism: uncultured Eubacterium sp. (assembly GCA_910589665.1). Lineage (GTDB taxonomy): Bacteria > Bacillota > Clostridia > Lachnospirales > Lachnospiraceae > Eubacterium_F. The sequence goes on from CAJUTR010000016.1 coordinate 13,714, forward strand.
AAATTGTTTGCGGATCATGTGAATGCGAGGCTGGACAGCTACTTGATGATGCTGGAAAAATAACTATATGAGGGAGGAACTTGTATGATTGTATTTTAGATAAAGACAGTCCTTTTTCATAAATTTAATGCGATGGAAGGTATGTGATATTCCGGAATTTCAAGGCTCATATCAGAGTAACGACAGTGATACCGGCGACAAGGAACCTGCATACCGGAGGGGGTTGACAGTTATGGCGGTTTGATGGGAGTAGATAAGAACGGAACGTTTGTGTCGATCTTAGAATTGCGTACAGTGATAGATGAAAAGCTGGAGTCATTTGGCAAAGCTGTTTTTGAGTCAGGGGAATGGAAAAAGCGGAGATAACGTGGGATAAACCACTGAAAAAGCAGTTGGAAGGAAAAATTGCGTCCATTGACGAAATGTTTTATGATGCGGAAAATATGCTATCCCTTTCTTTTGCCGAGTATTCCCTGCCGTACTCGGAATATGAAACGATCCGTTTGGCTACTCAGGAAGGGATATTTGAGGCGGAGTATGGAGAGGATGAGTTTCACCGCATCATCCATGCGGAAAAGGATAATTTGTATTATCTTACGCCAGATAGTTATGAACCAGAGGTAGGCGGTGTCTTGTGGAAAGGGAGTCACGACGACTATATGTTATCGCTTGTAGGCGAAGGGGAAGACCGTGGTGTGAACTGTTATTATAGTAGGCCCCCCTGATCATTCATTATGCGGCTGTACCCGTTCTGACAAGAACGGTACAGCCGCATGGATCATGCAGATCAATCATTCAGTGCCAGATGTAAGGCAAATCCGCCATATTCTCCTTTGATATAGATGAATTTTAGAGCGCCTTTTTCTGTATAAAGCGCCGTATCCATCTCAAATTCCACGCCCTGTGACTCAAGATGATAGACCGCGCGGTCAACGGAATTACATGCGATCGCAATGTGTCCCATCGTTCCTTTTCCAGTCGATTTCATAACTTCGATTTCACTGCCGCAGAAGTAAGAAATATCAGTTTCCCTGCTCTCGTAGCCAAACATATCGGTCAAAGCCTCTGCCATTTTTGCGGCTTCTTTTTCGTCAGCGGAATTCACGCCGACATGTTTCAGATGGAATCCCAGCATATTTCGAACGGCTTCCCTCGTAAGTTCCGTGATCTCATCAAATTTTCCAGCATCGATGAGCGTGCTGCTGACCATCCAGCTTCCGCCGCAGGCGATAATGCGGTCGTAGGCCAGGTATTCATTCAGATTTTTGGCATTGATGCCTCCGGTCGGCATGAATTTCATGTTTACGTATGGCGCCGCCATGGATTTGATCAGTTTCAATCCGCCAATCGCTTCCGCCGGGAATATTTTTACAACGTCCAGACCGAGGGAGATCGCCTGTTCAATGTCGCTCGGATTGGCGCAACCTGGCGTCACAGGAATATCATTGTCCACACAGTACTTGACGACTTCCGGATTCAGTCCTGGACTGACGATAAATTTCGCGCCAGCGTTTACGGCGCGTTTTGCCTGCTCGGTCGTGAGGACGGTACCAGCACCGACAAGCATCTGAGGAAATTTATCTGTCATGAGACGGATGGCCTCCTCTGCACAGGCGGTGCGGAATGTAACTTCTGCGCACGGAAGCCCGCCATCGCAAAGTGCCTTCGCAAGCGGTTCCGCGTCTTTGATATGATTCAGTGCCACGACTGGCACGATACCGATTTTTGAAAGTGTTACAAGAGTATCGTTCATTTTTTTCGTCTCCCTTTCTGCAAAAAGCAAGTATAATAGTATAATAGATGTAATTACATTATACTTGTTTTTCTCCATAAGTCAACCTTTTGACACCTGGGGCTTATTTGTGATACAATGGATGTTGCATAACAGCGCCATAAGAAGTGTGGCAAACGAAATAGAGGTGTAAGTAAATGCTGCAGGATATTTATTATTCACGAAAGTCAAATAAAGCAGTTCAAGTCATAGCACAGTGCCGGGTACTTCCGGACGGAACAAATGCCATTTGTTTTCAGGAATTATCGGGCGATTACGAAGTGTTCGTCATGGCATCGGAAAATTTTGCAAGGGCCTTTTACAAGCGGGGGCAGTATGGACCTTTCGATGGAGACGATCAGAAAAAAATAAGTCAGGGCGACATCCATCAAAAAAGGATCTGTCAAAACGAAAACACGGAGTCTGAAGAAGAGGTTCCTGCTATGATCCGTTTTTTGGATGCGGAGACGTACAAGGAAAAGATAAAAATTTTGGAAGAGATGAAGGATGAACTGGATGACCGTACGATGAATAATTTGGCAGTCAGTCTGGATCTGTCGATCGAAGATGGGGTAGACGGGTATTCTTTACTCATGTCGGAACTGAGGATACGCAGCCGGTTTGAGGCAAAGCGCGGGGATCGGTTATGAATTACCGGATGAAGGTGCAGTATGACGGTACGAGGTATCAGGGCTGGCAGCGTCAGTCAGGCAGCAGTGCAACGATACAGGGAAAGATTGAAGAAGTGTTGACCAGGCAGGCCGGACGGTCGGTCCGGATCGACGGCGCGGGGCGGACCGACGCGGGAGTCCATGCAATCGAACAGATTGCCAACGTCCATCTTCCCGAGTCGTTTGCCGTTTCCCCGGATGAACTCCGAACGGTGCTGAATGAATATCTGCCGGAAGATATCCGTATCCTGCACATGGAGAGGGCAGGGGAGCGGTTTCACAGCCGACTTCATGCAACCGGAAAGCAATACCGTTACCATCTGATGAAGTGGGACAGCGAACAGGTATTCCTTCGCAAATATTCATGGAAAATGACGGAAGCGCTCGATATACAGAGTATGCAGGAAGCCGCCGGGCATCTTTTGGGAGAACATGATTTTAAAAGTTTTTGTACGAAGGCCTCGAAAAAAAAGACGACGGTTCGCCAGTTGACCCAGATCCAGATCGAAGAGACGGAGCACGAGGTCCTGCTGATATTTGAGGGGAGCGGTTTTTTGTACAATATGGTACGGATCCTGACCGGTACGCTTGTCGAAGTGGGGACAGGGAGCCGGCGGCCGGATGAGATACCAGAGATATTGGAACGCAAGGAGCGGAAGTACGCGGGGGAAACCGCCCCGGCGAAGGGCCTGTTTTTAGTAAAAGTGTATTATGACTGATATGCGCAAAAAGCAGCGCGGAAAAGAGGAATATCATGCGTGAAATGGAATTTAAAATGGAACGGGAGGGACTGGTGGAGCCAGGGCAGACCGTCCACATAACCGAGGGGTTACTGCCGAGCGCCTGCTACTACACGATCGTTCCCGCTGTAGCGATGTCGGGAAATTTTCCGTTTCATGAACGGTTACAGTCTACGGAAGGCGTCGTGAAGGATATCGTCGAAAATGAGAAAGGTTTTTATGTGATCGTGGAATTTGATGAATAATGAGGTTACAGGATGCAAAAAATAAGTAACTGGATCTATTAGGAGGGAAAATGATATGGAACGAAAAAATGCGTGGAAAGGCTACACGAAAAAGGAAGTAAAAGAGTTAAACAAGCTGAACAAGGAGTACCGGACATTCCTCGATGAGGGAAAGACCGAGCGCGAATGCGTAAAGCAGGCAGTTTGGATGGCAGAGGGCGCCGGCTATAAAAATCTGGCCGATATCGTGGCGTCCGGTAAAACGTTAAAAGCCGGCGATAAGGTGTACGCGGTCGGGATGAAAAAAATGATCGCCCTGTTCCAGATCGGGAAGAAGCCGCTAGAAGACGGTATGGCGATCCTCGGTGCGCATATTGATTCCCCGCGTCTCGACATCAAACAGAACCCCCTGTACGAGGAAGGAGGATTTGCCTACCTCGACACGCACTATTACGGCGGCATTAAAAAATACCAGTGGGTCACGCTTCCGCTTGCGATTCACGGTGTCATCGTGAAAAAAGATGGTACGGTTGTCGACGTCAACATCGGAGAGGAAGAAAACGATCCCGTATTCTGCGTGACAGACCTGCTTATCCACCTGGCCGGGGAGAGGATGGAAAAAAAGGCAAATAAAGTCATAGAAGGGGAAGAACTCGACATTTTATTTGGAAGCATACCGTTGAAGGATGAAGAAAAAGATTCGGTCAAGCGAAGCGTGCTGCAGATCTTAAAAGAGAAATATGAGATGGAAGAGGAAGATTTCCTGTCGGCGGAACTGGAAGTTGTCCCTGCCGGAAAGGCGAGGGAGGCCGGAATCGATGCCAGCATGATCATGGGATATGGCCAGGATGACCGCGTGTGCGCGTTTACGTCCCTGAAGGCAATGTTAGAGGTGGAGAACACCGAACATACGACATGCTGCCTTCTCGTAGATAAAGAAGAAGTCGGCAGCGTGGGCGCCACCGGCATGCAGTCCAAGACATTTGAGAATAACGTGGCGGAAATACTGAATGCGATGGGAGTGTACAGTGAGCTGGTGCTCCGCCGTTGCCTGTCAAACTCTAAAATGCTCTCTTCCGATGTGAGCGCCGCTTTTGATCCGACGTTTAAGGCCGCCTATGAGCCGAACAATGCGGCATATTTTGGAAAAGGAATGGTGTTTAATAAATTCACCGGTGCGCGCGGAAAATCAGGAAGTAACGATGCCAACGCGGAGTACATTTCCGGTATCCGAAAAATACTGGATGACCGCAAGGTGGCGTACCAGACGGCAGAACTTGGAAAAGTAGACATCGGCGGAGGCGGAACGATCGCCTATATACTGGCCCTCTATGGCATGGAGGTCATTGACTGCGGCGTTCCCGTGCTGAATATGCACGCGCCGTGGGAGATCGTCAGCAAAGCCGATGTCTACGAAACGATGAAAGGCTATGTCGTATTTTTGGAAGATATCTTTGGAACAATCTAATATTTCATACCGTCCAGGATATGACAGAAATCAAAGGTGGCAAAATAATCCTTCGGCGTCTCGCCGCGGCGGATCATCTGAACGCTTCCGTCCTCTTTTAAGAGTAACTCCGGGGATTTCAGCTTGCCATTGTAATTATACCCCATCGCGTAGCCGTGTGCTCCGGTGTCGTGGATGACGAGATAGTCGCCGACATCAATTTTCGGGAGCATGCGGTCTACGGCGAATTTATCATTATTCTCACAGAGGGAGCCGGTGACATCATATTTGTGGTCGCACGGCTCATTTTCTTTTCCGAGTACGGTGATGTGATGGTAAGAGCCGTACATCGCCGGACGCATCAGGTCACAGGCGCAGGTGTTCAGCCCGGCATATTCCTTGTAGATGTGTTTCTGGTGGATGCACTTTGTCACAAGCTGTCCGTAAGGGCCGAGCATGAAGCGCCCCAGTTCGGTAAAGATCGCGACATCACCAAGGCCGGCGGGAACGAGGATCTCTTCAAATTTCTGACGGACGCCCTCCCCGATCACCTGGATATCATTCGGCGCCTTATCCGGCGTGTAGGGAATGCCGATGCCGCCGGAGAGGTTGATGAAGCGGATGTCTGCCCCGGTCTTTTCCTTTAGTTCCACAGCGAGGTCGAACAGGATGCCGGCAAGCGTCGGATAATATTCATTCGAGACGGTATTGCTGGCGATAAAGGCGTGAAGGCCGAATTTTTTTGCGCCGAGATCCATCAGCTTCTTATAGCCGTCGATCAGCTGCTCTTTCGTAAAACCGTACTTCGCGTCGCCGGGGTTGTCCATGATGTCCGTTCCCAGCTCGAACACGCCGCCCGGGTTATAGCGGCAGCAGATCGTTTCTGGAATGCCAACGCCATCGGCGAGAAAATCGATGTGCGTCGCGTCGTCCAGATTGATATAGGCCCCGAGCTCGTCCGCTTTTTGATATTCCTCCAAAGGCGTGACGTTCGAGGAAAACATGATGTCCTCATCGCGGAAGCCGAGAGCCTCGGAAAGCATGAGCTCAGTCAGCGACGAGCAGTCCACGCCGCAGCCTTCTTCCTGTAAGATCTTTAAAATAAACGGGTTTGGCGTCGCTTTCACCGCAAAGTATTCCCGGTACCCTTTGTTCCAGGAAAACGCCTGTTTTAGCGCGCGGGCATTTTCCCGGATCGCCTTTTCGTCGTAAATGTGAAAAGGGGTGGGATATGTCTTTTCTATTTCTTTCACCTGTTCCAGGTTGACGATCGTGTGTTTCATTTAAGTTCCTCCTCGTAATATGTCGTGTAAAATAAACAACATTAGTATAATCGCAAATGACGCTTCTGTCAATTGGCACTCGGATCACGCTGTTGTAAAGATTTTCTTCTCTGATAAGTCATCGTCAAAAATTTACCTTGAAAAAAAACTTCTGTTCGCTTATAATTTTGTTTTGGGAAATTTAGATGGTTGAAAGGATGTATGAAATGGAAAAGTATGATGGAAGCCAGATCGTCGTATTGGAGGGACTAGAGGCGGTCCGTAAGCGCCCCGGCATGTACATAGGAAGTACGGGGACGAGGGGACTGCACCACCTGATCTGGGAAATACTTGACAATGGAATTGATGAACATTTGGCTGGTTTTTGTTCGGAAATACACATTACACTGAAAAAAGATGGCGGCGTGTCGATCGAAGACAACGGGCGGGGCGTGCCAGTCGATCTCCACCCAACGAAGAAAATCCCTACGGCGCGTGTCGTCTATACGATCCTGCACGCGGGAGGGAAATTTGGCAGCGGTGTCTATAAAGTGTCCGGCGGTCTGCACGGCGTCGGCGCCTCAGTCGTAAATGCGCTCTCGAAGAGCTTGACGGTGGAGATCAAAAAAGATGGGAAAATATACCGCGACGAGTACGAAAACGGTGGGAAGCCGGTTGTTAAACTGGAAAAAGGACTTTTGCCGGCGGTTGGAAAATGCGCCAAACAGGATACGGGTACAAAAGTGACGTTTTATCCCGATGATACCATTTTCGAGACAGTGGAATTCAAGCCGGAAACGATTCGGAAGAAACTAAAAGAAATCGCTTATCTGAATAAAAATCTAAAAATCATCTTTTTGGACGAGCATACAGGGGAATCAAAAATCTTTCAGGAAGAATTCGGAATACAGAGTTATATCAAATACATTAACCGCGATGTGGCGCCGCTGCATGACGATGTTATTTATATAGAAGGAAGCAGCGGGGACATTGAAGTGGAGGTGGCGTTCCAGTACGTCGACACGTTTACCGAGCAGATCAATTCCTACTGCAACCGCATCAACGTAACGGACGGCGGTACGCTCGTGACCGGGTTCAAGATGGCGCTGACCCGGGTGATGAACCAGTATGCCAGGGAATTGAATGTCCTGAAAAATAACGAGGAAAATTTTGACGGAAAGGACATCCGGAACGGACTGGTGGCAATCGTTTCCATCAAACACCCCGATCCGCAGTTTGAGAGCCAGACAAAAAACAAACTGGGAAATACCGACGCGAAAACCGCTGTTGACGATGTGTTCAGCCAGGAAGTCCAGCGCTACTTTGACAAAAACGTCGAGGTGCTAAAGAAAATACTGGAAAATGTCCGTCGGTCATACAGAGCGAGGACGGCGAGTGATAAGGCGAGGCGTTCGGTATTGAAAGAGCTGATGAATGTCGATACAAAAAGCAAGCTGGCAGCGTGTTCATCCAAAAAACCGGAAGAATGTGAAATCTATATCGTCGAGGGAGACTCGGCGGGCGGCACGGTAAAAACCGCGAGGAACCGGCGGACGCAGGCGGTACTGCCTTTGCGCGGCAAGATTCTCAATGTGGAAAAGGCGCCGCTCGAGAAGATCCTTTTGAACAACGAGATCAAGTCGATGATCGCCTCGTTTGGATGCGGCATCGGAGACGATTTTGATATAAAGAAACTCCGCTATGATAAGATCATCATACTGACCGATGCGGACGTCGACGGCGCGCACATCAGTACGCTTTTACTGACATTCTTTTACCGGTTCATGCCGGAACTGATCTTTCAGGGAAAGGTGTACCGCGGGCTTCCGCCGCTCTATAAAGTGGATTACGAAGATGTCGTGCGGAAGAAAAAAGTGAAAAAAAGCGAGTACCTGTTCAATGATTTCGAACTCGAGAAATTCCGCAAAACGGGAAAGAAGATCCAGACGCTCCAGCGGTACAAAGGCCTGGGGGAGATGGACGACGTGCAGCTGTGGGAGACGACGCTCGACCCGGACAGCCGCGTACTGGCACAGGTTTCCATCAGTGATACCGTGGAAGCGGACGAAGTGACGGACATCCTCATGGGGAGCAGCGTGCCGCCGAGACGCCAGTTTATTATGGAAGAAGCGAAATATGCCAATATTGATATTTGAGAGAGGTAAACTATGAGCCAGTTGAAAGAGAGCGAAACTATTATCCAGTTGGATTTTTCAGAGGAGATGAAGAACTCGTTCCGGGATTATGCGGTGAGTGTCATCGTCGCCCGCGCGCTGCCAGACGTGCGGGATGGATTAAAGCCGGTACAGCGGCGGATCCTATACGCGATGAAGGAATTGGGACTTTCCCCGGATAAACCGCACCGGAAAAGTGCCCGTATCGTCGGTGATACGATGGGTAAATACCACCCGCACGGTGACAGTTCGATTTACGATGCCCTCGTGCATATGACAGAGGACTATTCGTTAAACGCCCCTTTGGTCGACGGCCACGGCAATTTCGGCTCCATCGACGGCGACGGCGCGGCGGCGATGCGTTACACCGAAGCGCGGCTGTCGGCAGCAGCTATGACGATGCTGGAAAATTTAGAAAAAGGACTGGTGGAGTTTGGCCCGAACTTTGATGAGAACGAGAGAGAACCGCTCGTGCTCCCGGCGATGCTGCCAAACCTGTTGATCAATGGGACGACGGGTATCGCGGTCGGTATGGCGACCAACATCCCGCCGCACAATCCGGGCGAGGTGATCGATGCTGTGATCGCTTATATGGACCGGCCGGGCATTTCCATACAAAAACTGATGGACTATGTGCCGGCGCCGGATTTCCCCACGGGCGGGATCATTACAAACGTGTCCGAACTTCCGGCGATTTACGAAAGCGGTGAGGGAAAGATCAAACTCCGCGCGCGCACGGAGATCGAAAAGGGAGAGAACGGCAGGACGAACATTGTCATAACGGAAATCCCGTATACGGTCTCGGGAAATAAATCAAAGCTGGTAGAAAGTTTGTGTTCCCTCGTGAAAGACCGTGTTTTCGAGGAGATCTTTGATGTGAGGGACGAGTCGTCCAAAGAGGGCATCCGTGTCGTCATCGAGGTGAAAAAGGGAAGGGATATCGAAAATCTGTTAAACGGACTTTACAAAAAGACACAGATGGAAGACACGTACGGGGTCAATTTATTAGCGATCTCGGGCGGGCAGCCGAACGTATTTAACCTAAAATCAATGATCGAGGAGTTCGTACTCTTTCAGGAGGATTTATATACAAAGGAATACCATTTCCAGCTGGAAAAGGCGAAGAAGAGGAGGGAGATCGTCGAAGGGCTGATCAAGGCGACCGACGTCATTGACCTGATCATCGAGATCATCCGTGGAAGTTCGTCCATTCAGCAGGCAAAAGCGTGTCTGATCGAGGGTGTTACCGATGAGATCCGGTTTCGGATGGAAGCATCCAGAAAACAGGCAGAAACTCTTCTCTTTACCGAGGCGCAGGCCGACGCGATCCTGACAATGCCTCTTAGCAGGCTCATCGGACTGGAAATATTGAAGCTCCATCAGGAAAATGAAAATCTTGCGGAGAACATTGCCAGATATGAAAATGTCCTTTCCGACGTAAAAGAACTGCACAAAGTGATCAAGGCGAGACTGAGAGAGTATAAGAAGCGGTTTGCCAGGGAGCGGAGGACACAACTGGCAGACGTCAGGGCGAAAGCATATGTCGAGGAAGTAAAGGTGGAGGACATTTTTGTATGTATCGACCGTTTTGGATATATGAAAGCGATGGACGAGTCCGCGTTTACAAGAGCATCCGACGAGGCCAAACAGGAATATCCGCATATCCTGAAAATGAAAAATACGGACAAGATCTGCCTGTTTACGAATCAGGGCAATATGTTCCAGATCAAGGCGGATAAGCTTCCCAAATGCAAGATCAAAGATAAGGGGGCGCTCGTCCACACGCTCTGCAGGATGTCAAACGACGAGGAAGCGCTTCTCTATACCGCGTTTGAGGATTTATTTGAGTCTATGCTGTTATTTACGTCAAAAGGCGGGTATATTAAGCTTGTGTCGGGAGCTGGATTTGAAACGAACCGCAGCCAGATCGCGGCGACGAAGCTGGAGGCAGGTGACGAAGTATGCGGGGTGACCGTCCTGACTGCCGCCGATGTGCTTGCCGGGACGAAAAAAGTCATCCTACTGACCGAAAAAGGACTTTCGCTCGGATTTCCGATCTGCGAAGTGAGCGAACTCAAAAAGACGAGCCGGGGAGTGAAAGCGATCACGCTCGAACCAGGGGATTCGCTCGACTTCTCTACTGTCGTAGAACAAGATGCGGACACATTTGAATACAATGGCAGGATTTTAAACGCAAAACGGGTGCGGAACCGAAAACGCGCGGCAAAAGGGCAAAAAGCGAACCTGGATTAGCAGATGGGCACGTGGTGGACATAAGTTTTTTCGCTTGCCTGTTAAGGGTTTTGCGAAAACATCCGATACATATTGTAAGAAACGTAAAAATAATGAGAATTAGGTGGTGAACATTATGAGAATAGATGCGTACATGCAGGTAAATCAGCTTTACCAGTCGAGTAAGCCGAAATCGGCATCAAAATCAAAGTCGGCGGCTTCTGCAAATGACAGTCTTGAGATTTCCAGCATCGCAAAGGATTATCAGGTGGCAAAGAAAGCGGCTGCCGAAGTACCTGATGTTCGGGAAGATAAGGTGAAAGACATTATGGAGAGAATGAAAGCGGGCACGTACAATGTTTCGATAGAGGATGTTGCGGAGAATTTGGCGGAACGCCTGCTTGGATAAGCAGCTAGGAGGATGTCGCTTTGGCGAGTTTGATCGAGGAATTGGTAAGTACTCTTGATCGGGAAGACCGGCTGTATACAGATTTGATTCCGATTCAGGAGAAGAAATTGAGGGCGATCGTCACAAATGATCTGGAAACGATCGGCAAGCTGGCGGAGGAAGAGCAGACGCTGGTTGACGAAGTGGGGATGTTGGAAGCGAAGAGAATGCGGATTACCGATGATATTGCGACGGTATTAGGCAAGCCGCAGGGGACGATGAAACTGGAACAGATCGTCCAGACGCTAAAAAACCAGCCGGATGAACAAAAGAAACTACAGGAACTGCATGACCGGCTGCGACGGACGATAGCCAGACTGCAGGAACTAAATGTTCAGAATAAAGACTTGTTAGACCAGGTTTTGGAAATGGTTGAATTTAATATGAATGTGATTAGAAGTACACGGATGTCTTCGGGAAGCAGTAATTATTCAAGCAGTGCCGCCCAGGTGGATTTACCTGATATGGAAGCGGGCATGTTTGATGCGAAACAATGAGCATGCCTCGTTGTTGAACAGTAGAAGTTCTACTGCCCCATCTTCGTGTACTTCTACTATGTTTACAATAAGTAGATGATCGAGACAGAAAGAGGTAAGTTATGGGTAATTTATTTGCAAGTTTCAATACAGGCGTATCGGGATTACATTCAGCGCAGACTTCTTTGAACACAACAGCGCATAATCTGGCGAACGCCACGACAGAAGGTCATTCGAGACAGCAGGTCATGGTGACAGATGCGTTTTACACGACCCGGTACGGTGCTTATTCCAACCGCATGCAGGTCGGAATGGGAACGGATGTGGCGATGATCCGTCAGGTGCGTAATAAGTTTTTAGATGCAGAGTATCGGTTGCAGCTTGGCAGGGAAAGCTTTTATCAAGCGCAGTACAAAGCTGTTACGGAGATTGAAGAAGTCTTCGGGGAAATGGAAGGGGAGGAATTTTTGGATGTACTGGGAGAGGGGCTGTGGAAAGCCATTGCCAACCTACAGGAAAATCCGCAGGATATCGTGGCCCGGACGGAGTTGGTATCCGTGGCGTCCCAGTTTATCGATCGAGCCAGGACTCTTCAAAACCATTTGTACGAGTATCAGAAAAATATGAATCAGGATATACAGAATCAGGTCAAGGATATCAATGATATTGTTTCGCAGATACGCGATTATAATATGCTGATCCGCAAATTTGAGGCGACCGGCGAACAGGCAAACGATTACCGCGATGCCAGAAATGTTCTTTTGGATCGTTTGGGTTCTTATATCAATTACAAACAGATCGAGGAGAGAGACGGTACCATTTCTATCTATGCCGAAGGAAATTATCTCCTGGAGGGCAATGTGCAGTACAAACTGTCGACGGCGTATGAAAGTGAGACGTCGAAACTGCTCAAGCCGGTGTGGGAGATCGGCGGCGATAACTTTTTTATCCGCGATCAGCTATATTATTCGGTAGAAGACAAAACGGACACGGGTTCCCTCAAGGGACTTCTCGTGGCGAGAGGATCGCATACGACCGATTATACATATATGCCGAAGAAACCAAAAGAAGAAGATTTCCAGAATGAAGACGGGGTATTGGACGAGAGAGCATACGCCAAGGCGATGGAGCAGTATGACGGAGAAGTGGAAATATACAATCAAACGGTCCAGCCATCCATTATCATGACGGTGCAGGCGCAGTTTGACCAGCTCATTCATGGCGTCGTGACGATGTTAAATGATTCGTTTTGTCCAAACAAAGAGATCGAGATCGAGATGCCGGACGGCACGAAACAGATGATCACGGTATTGGATACGGAAAAGGCAGCGGTCGGAGACGACGCAGACAAGACGGTAGGAACCGAACTATTTGTCAGACGTTCGACATCGCGATATACCGAAGTAGAAGTGATGATTCCGGGCGAGACAAAGCCGGTAAAGGTATATCAGTATACCCCGGAGGATTCTTCTGACCGCTATACGCTTTACACGCTCGATCAGCTGGAGGTGAATCCGGAACTTCTCAGGGATCCTTCCAAGCTTCCGCTGACTGCGAATCCGTCGGATGAACATGCCGATGGATTTGAGTGGGATCTGTGTGAGGCTATTATGAAAAAATGGCAGGAGGACTTCAGTGCGCTGGATCCAAATTCACTGGCGACGTATGATTTCAACGATTACTATGGCGCTCTCGTCGGACAGTTCGCGACTCAGGGAGATATATGGCGAGGGATCATCTATAATCAGGAGAGTACAGTGTTTGCCGTTGAGGGAGAGAGGCAGAATGTGATGGGAGTTGCGACGGACGAGGAGCTTTCCGACCTGATCAAATTCCAGCAGTGCTACAATGCGTCTTCCCGCTATATAACGGTAGTGGATGAGATGATCGAGCATTTGATCACGCGTTTATAACATAGAGCGCAGTAAGACGATACGAGGCAAATAATTATTTTGTAGGAAGAAATGGAGAGATAATATGGGATTTGGAACATTTCAGGGACTAGAGATTGCAAAATCAGGTATGATGGCATACAACGTTTCCATGCAGACGGCGGCACATAACCTTGCCAATATAGGGACAAATGGATATTCCCGCCAGGTTGTGCGCACATCCGCGCAGACGCGGCACGTAAGTTCAATCAAAGTGGTTGGCTCCGGCGTTTGTGTGCAAGGGATTGAACGGATGCACAATGAATACTACGATACAAAGTTTGAGAAGGCGACGGCGACGTTTGGCAAATACAGCACGCACGCCTATTATCTGAATGAGATACAGAGAAAGCTGTATTCTGCGGATGATAAGACGGGGGGCATCACGAATGCGTTTGATACTTTTTGTACGTCCCTGACGCAGCTGCCGGACAATGCCGGCGAGCAGTCATGGCGCAAAAAAGTGATCTCTTACGGCGATACATTTACGCGTTTCGTGCAGGAGACAGCGACGTATCTTCAGAATCTGCAGGATGAGGCAAATGTGCAGATCAAATCGAGTGTGGATCAGATCAACGCCATTGCCGATCAGATCGTGTCTGTGACAAAGCAGATCAATACACTTGAGGCGTATGGCAATATTGCCAACGATCTGCGCGACCAGCGGACGGTGCTTTTGGATGAATTGTCGGAATACTGCAACATAAAAGTGCTCGAAGAGGCGCCGGCGGAAGGGGTCGGTATGAACCGTTTTTATGTATATATCGATGGCGCTACATTGATCGATACGCTGGATGTGAATAAACTAGTAATTACAGAAAATGAAAATACAAAGAATATCAATGATATCGATGGTTTATACAACGTAACATGGGCCGATGGAACGCCATTCCATCCGTACAGTTCGACGCTGGGGGGAACACTGCAGGCGCTGTTTCAGGTAAGAGATGGAAATAATGCCACGACACTGCACGGCCTGGCACAAAAAGGAAGCCTGACCAATGACAAGGAAGGCAATCTTGTGGTTACGATGACCAGTGCGAACATCAACGACGTGAACCTGCTCAATATCCCGGCAGACGACGGCGAGATCACGATCGGTAATTACACATACAACTACAAGGATTTCAAAGTGGATGTCTCGGAAACTGGTGAGTTCTCCTATACATTTACACTCAAGAATGATATTTCTGCCAGCCAGGCAACGGTACTTGAGCGCGCGGTCAATGAGGGCCGTCAGATGATCGTCGGCGATAGTGTGGATTATAAAGGGGTGCCATATTATATGGCGCAGCTCAATGAGTTTGTCAGGACATACGCGCAGGCATTTAACGGCGCTCATAAAGAGGGGTATGATGCCAACGGAAATAAGGGGATCGACTTCTTTAATGCGACGGTGCCGGCTACCGGTGACAATTACATCTTTACCCAGAAAGATAAAGACGGCCATTACAGTTCATTTACTTCCGTGGCCCAGAAAGAAGAAAACGGAAGTTATACAGGAAGCTACTATTATATGACGGCGCTGAATGTGCGCATTACCGATGCCGTGTTGGAAGATCAGAATTTATTTGCCTGCTACTCCGAATATTTACCAGGCGAATCACAGAACATAAACATACATGCGTTAGCAATTCTAAAAGATGATTCGAAGATGTTCCTGCATGGAGCGCCGGATGCGTTCCTTCAGTCTTTCACGGCGGATATCGCCGTTGACTGCCAGAAGGCGCAGACGTTGCAGGAAAGCCAGAAAAATATTAAGGATGCCGTGGCGTTGCAGCGGCAGTCCGTGTCCGGAGCGGACGAGGACGAGGAAACAGAGAATCTCCTCACGTTCCAGCGACTTACGTTCCACCAGTATAAAGTGTTGTCCGTTATGAATGAAGTGTTGGATAAGCTGATCAACCAGACAGCGGTATAATGAAAGAAAGGTCGTGGATGCCAAATGAGAATAACCAATAATATGATGCGGAATAATTCCCTGCTCCATATACAGAGAAATAAGGTGTCGTATAATAAGTACTTTGAACAATATGCGACGGAGAAAAAGATACAGAAGCCGTCGGATGATCCGACAATTGCCGTGCGCGCCCTGAAATACCGTACGACAATGGTAGAAATCAGGCAGTATATTTCCAACTGTACCGATGCGCAGAACTGGATGGATGCGACAGAGGAGCCGATGAAGAAAGCAAATGAAATCCTTGATACGATGATCGAGTATGTGACGAATGCGGCCAATGACCCGAACAATGCTGACGACCGTGCGATGATCGCGCAGCAGTTAAAGGAGTATTGTGGATTCATCTTTGAGCAGAATGCGAATTCGGACTATGCCGGGCGCTATCTTTTCACCGGATACCGCACCGATCTGCCGCTTTTATTCGATAATGCGCAGACAGATACGACGTATACGATCACGGAAGAATTGGAGATCAATTCGATCGAAAATAGTTCGTTTGTATACGGTCAGCCGGTGTATGGGGATTCAAAAACAGCCGATGACTATGCAAATGAAGCATCTGAGTTTTTGACGACCCACCGCATTATGGTATCCTATAATAATTGCGACTCGCAGGATGTAACGGTGACCTATAAAGATGTGAAAGGTGAAAGTCATACGATCACAGCTGTTACAAAAAGTATTCCGGAGAATTCCGTTTTTAATGAGCAATATATGCCGGGACCGGATGAAGTTTATTTCGTACCTGAGACGGGGGAACTTGTTTTTGGACAGAATGTATATGATTCCGTGCGCGCGGGATCTGACCTGAGCGTCCGTTACCAAAAAACAAATTTTGAAAAAATGGATATTCGTCCGGAACATTATTTTGACTGCCGTGCGGTAAATAACGTAACGGGAGTTACGAGGGATTATGCCAATGTCAAGGGACAAAAGATCAATTATCAGATCAATTTCAGTCAAATGCTGACTGTTAATACGCTCGGGTGCAACGCTTTTGATACATCTATAGGCAGGGTTGTGGATCAGATTGATGGTGTGATCAATGATCTGGATATCATGGAACAGAACCAGATCGCGATCAAAAAACGTATTGAGGACTGTGATCCGGGGGATAAGGAAACGCTGGCGAGCCTGCAGGAGCTTTATGATCAGATAGGAACACAGATCGCGCTGCAGAATACCGTTCTTACGAATACGTATTCTCACGCCATAACGGTGTTCCAGAAGGCAAAAAACAAATTGAATGTCGCAGTGGCAGAACATGGTTCTCGATATAACCGTATGGATATGACGAAAAACCAGTTGGAGATTTTAGAGATCGATACGGATGAGGCGAAATCCGAAAATGAAAATGTGGATCTGGAGGAAGTGCTCGTCAATTATACGGAAGCAGACCTGCTCTATCAGGCGACGCTCCAGGCGACATCGAAAATACTCGGAACGTCGCTGCTCGACTTTATCTAAGGAGAAATGAGGTGCTGATATGCTGGTAAAAACGAGATATTTTGGGGAGATCGACCTGACGGACGAAAAGATCATAACATTGGATAAAGGGTTGATGGGATTTGATGAGTTTAAGCGCTATACGATCCTGTATGACTGCGAAAAAGAAGAAGGGACGAACATTTCATGGTTCCAATGCGTCGATGAGCCTTCCTTAGCGCTTCCGGTCATAAATCCCCTGTTAGTAAAAGAAGATTATAATCCAGTGGTGGAGGATGAGCTTTTAGATGGTATCGGTGAGATTAACGAGGAGAACCTCGTCATACTGATCACGATGACGGTGCCGAAAGATCTGACACAGATGACGGTCAACCTGAAAGCACCTATCATTATCAATGCTGATACGAGAAAAGGTGTGCAGATCGTTGCGGATAATCAGGATTATGAGGTGAAATATAAGATATACGATATCCTCAAGAAGAAAAAGGAGGCGTGATCGTATGCTGGCATTGGCGAGAAAAGTAAATGAGTCTATTATCATCAACGATGATATTGAGGTTACGATATTGGAAATCAAAGGCGATCAGGTGAAGGTGGGGATCAAGGCGCCAAAATCGGTACCTGTTTACCGGAAGGAGCTTTATCTTCAGATCCAGGAGGCAAATGAGGAGGCAGTTAAGACGGCAGATCTGGCTGCGCTGTCCGAACTTTTGAAATAGTTAAGTAAGGAGAGGTTAACTTTTCTTCTTTCCATGCCGATATTTTCTTTAAGAAAAGTCATAGTTTGCACAAGATACACATGGAGGTGTTTAAAATGGAAGTAGAAACGATGTCAAATGTTAATTCAAACTATGGTTCAGCGGAAGCTGCGAAAGTATCTGCGCCGAAGACAAATGTAAAATCAGATGCGGTGCGTGCGGATGCAGCAGTGACAAAAGCTGTGCCGACGACTTCACAGCCGGCACCGATAGATGCAAAAGGGGATGCTGAACAGCAGGGAAGCGAACAGCAGCAGAAGAAACATACACCGAGCGAGGCCACGATGTTAGATGCTGTGAGTAAAGCAAATCTTAGAATGGAACACACGCGTTGCGAATATTCTTATCATAAGAAGACCAATCGTGTTTCAATCAAGGTGATCGATCGGGATACCGATGAGGTGATTCGGGAAATCCCACCAGAAAAATCCCTGGATATGCTGCAGAAAATGTGGGAACTGGCGGGTATGCTCGTTGATGAAAAGCGATAGTAGATATTCATTCATAGTTGATCATGCTTGTCGAACAGAAAATGAAATGGAGGAATTGATATGGGTATTCGAATGAGCGGTCTTTCTTCAGGACTTGATACAGAGGCGATCGTAGGGGCGTTGATGTCTGCCCAAAGCCTGAAAAAGACAAGAATTGAAAAGAATAAGACAAAACTTGAGTGGACGCAGACTAAATGGGCTGAGTTAAATACGAAGTTATATAAACTGTACACGGAACAAGTTTCCAAGATGCGACTGCAATCTTCTTATCAGACAAAGAAGGCGACGGTTTCCGACCCGACAAAAGCAAATGTGACGGCTAAAAATGGTGCGGTAAACGGAAGTTATACGTTGGAAGTTAAGAATATTGCGACGACGCAGTATTTGAGTGGAGCCAAAATCAAAGCGGAAGCAGTTACAGACAAACTTGTAGATCTTGATCCGGCTCTGTTGAATAAGGAGATCGAAATCACAAATGGTGATAAGACGACAAAATTTGAGATTACAGGAAATACCACGATAGCTGATTTTACAAAAGCATTGCAGGATGCTGGTTTGAATGCTAGTTATGATACGGATCAGCAACGCTTTTTCATCAGTAGCAAAGAAAGTGGATTGGGGAATGCTTTTTCTATTTCGACATCTGGATTGACAGCTGCCGAGGTGGCAGGAAGAGAAGCGATCCGTAATGCGGTTGGCTATGACAATATGTCGAAAGATAATAAGAAAATTGTTGATGAGGCAATGCAGGCATTACAGAAATCAGGCGTAGGAACGGATGAGTATAACAAAGCGCTCGATTCCCTTGCAAAAGCTGCTTACGATACGAAGAAAACAGCAACTGACTCGGCGGCAGCAAAATATGTGCAGGCGAAACTGTATACTGAGAACTATGCGACATATAAAACAAAGGCAGAAGATGAACTGAAATCTTCCTATTATGACGATGCCGGAAATCTGTTAGACGGAAAAACGGAGGATGAATATAATAAAGCAGTAAAAGCAAAAGCGGATGAGTATACGACAAATTATGTCAATACGCAGATGAGCACTAATAGCGATGTGAAACTGCAGGTGGAAGCGGCGGCATTTTCTGGAAAAACAGCGGCGGAAATCCAGGCGTTAGGCGGCGAGGGCGTAAATAAGTATTATTCAAAAGATGGCGGCGCTCCGGTGATTGAAGGATTTGACGGAACAAATACTTTTAGCGAGAGCGGTATTAAGGCGGCGATCACAAGTGATGTTGAAAATTATGCAAACATTACGGATCGTAATGATACACTCTCCGGATCTGCGCTAAGTGCACTTGGACTGGCGGATATTTCCGTGGATGCTGATGGAAACGTAAGCGTAAACGGTGGAGCGAATGATTCGAGCAACACGTTGATGCCAAAAGGAATGTCTTTGGTTGCAGCGTCGGATAGCGTTATTTTGCTGAATGGAGCAGAACTTACTTCAAAGTCATCGACGGTTTCTGCAAACGGACTGGAGATAGAGCTGACTGGCCTGACGAAGAACGATGGTCCGATCACGTTTTCGGTTTCGAATGACGTAGAAAGTGTATACAATTCCGTGAAGTCGTTCCTGAAAGAATATAACGAAATCATGAAAGAGATGAAAACTCTTTATAATGCTGAATCCGCAAAAGGGTATGAACCTCTTACGAGTGAACAGAAAAAGGCGATGTCCGATGATGACGTGAAGCTTTGGGAAGATAAGATTAAAGGAGCTTTGCTGCGGAATGATTCGACGCTGGGCGGTATTATGTCCAGTATGCGTTCGGCAATGATGAGCCAGGTGACATACGAAGGAAAGTCGTACTCGCTTGCCAGCTTTGGTATCATGACTTCCACGGATTACACAGAGGGCGGACTACTTCATATCTATGGGGATTCGGAAGATGCCGTGTACGCGGATCAGGAGGATAAGCTTAAGAAAGCGCTGGAAGAAGATCCAGATGCAGTGATGAATGTGCTCTCTAATATTTTTGAAAATCTTCGAACGACTATGAGTCAGAAGATGGCCGGAAGTAAGACCAGCAGTGCGATGACATTCTATAATGACATCACGATGAAAGACCAGCTCAAGACGTATGAGAAAGACATCAAAGCTTGGGAGAAGAAACTGGCTAGTATGGAAGATGCGTATTATAAGAAATTTACGGCGATGGAAGTGGCGCTTGCAAAACTGCAGTCTCAGCAGAGTTCACTGGCTGGCCTATTTGGAGGAAATTAAAGAATTACCTGAAAGTATAGTGTGTTACATAAAGGGCAAGAATCATTCTTGCTCTTTATGTGGTATATAAAATGCCGGGAGGAGAGGAACATAAAATAAATGTGTTTCTTCTTTTTCTACACACGATATGCGCAGGATCTGCGCAGGATTGGAGGAGTAATGGACACGAATATAGCAAATGCTTACCAGAGAAATGCAATCATGACGGCTACGCCGCCGGAACTTACGCTCATGCTTTATGAAGGAGCGATCAAATTTTGTAACATCGCAATGATGTCGATTGAGAAGAAAGATATTGAAAAGGCAAATACGAATCTCAAAAAGGCACAGGCGATCATCGCGGAACTCCGGGCCACATTGGATCATAAGTATGAGGTGTGGGAGGACTTTGAACGAGTATATGAGTATATATACCGCATGCTGGTAGAGGCAAACATGCATAAAGATACCGAGGCATTGGAAGAAGCCTTGAAGCGTATCCGAGAGATGCGTGATACATGGAAAGAGGTTATGCGTAAAAATGCGGAGTCGGCAAAATAGTCGGGAAGACGGATAGGATGTGATAGAATGGAGCAGGGGAGCAAAAATAGTGTCTATGTAAATATGATGGTGGATTCGCTAAGCAGGAAAAAACGCATCCTGGGATTTATTTTGCAGAAAACGCGTGAACAGGAGAGTTTATTGAAGGATGAGGAAATGGATCCCGATGATTTTCAGGCGATCATAGACGAGAAAGGGGAACAGATCGACGAACTAAATAAAATAGACGAAGGGTTTGATACGCTTTTTTCCTATGTGGAGAAAGAAATTAATGAAAACCGTATGGCTTATCGGACTCAGATCGAGCAGATGCAGCAGCTGATCGGTGAGGTATCGGAGCTGGGAATCCAGATCCAGGCACTTGAACATCAGAACAGCGGGCATTTAAAAGTGTATCTGGCGAATCAGAGAAAGGCGATCCGGGAATTTAATGTGAATAACAGGACGACTTCCAGTTACTATCAGAATATGGCCAATGCGCCAAAACTGGAACAGTCGTATTTTTTCAATAAAATAAAGTAGTAAAAGGTGGAAACAAATTTTTTTAAAAATAGGGTTAAGTTTTATTTAATCGCTCCGATATATATAATGTCAAACAGAAAAGACAATAAGTTAATAACTAAAGCATCTGGTGAATTTCACTGCCGGGCTCCATGGGCCCGTGGGCCCGTAGCGGGGTTCGCCATTGCTTTAGATATTATAAATCAAAATTTAAAAAATAACATCGGCATGGAAGCCGATACAAATTTCAAGGAGGAATGAATTATGATCGTACAGCACAATATTACATCAATGAATGCCAACAGACAGTTGGGCATCGTAGGCGGAAACCTTACAAAATCTACAGAGAAACTGGCAAGTGGTTACAGAGTAAACCGTGCAGCTGATGATGCAGCAGGACTTTCCATTTCTGAGAAGATGAGAGCACAGGTTCGTGGATTGAACAGAGCTTCTGACAATGCTCAGGACGGTATTTCCCTTATTCAGACAGCTGAGGGTGCTATGGAGCAGCAGCACGCTATCCTTCAGAGAACTCGTGAGCTGGTAGTTCAGGCATCTAACACAGGTACATTGGAGCAATCAAAAGAGAACGACTTCCAGAAGATCCAGGATGAGATCGATGAGCTGAAGACAGAGTATGAGAGAATCAACAAAGATACTGAGTTCAACAAGAAGACATTGTTGGATGGTACTTACAGCAAGCAGTTCCTTCAGATCGGAGCAAACAGCGGACAGGGAATCAGCGTAACGATTTCTACAACAGCTTGGTCGGCTGTAGATGTAACGGCATCTGCTGGTTCTACAAACTCCAGTAAGCTTTCCGTTGTAGATGCTATGCTTTCTAAAGTGTCTACGATGCGTTCTAAACTGGGTGCTATCCAGAACCGTCTGGAGTACACCATCAAAGTGGATGACAACACAGCAGAGAACCTGCAGTCAGCAGAGAGCCGCATCCGTGATACAGATATGGCTGATGAGATGACGAGATTCTCCAAGGAAAGCATCCTTCAGCAGGCAGCTACTTCGATGCTTGCTCAGGCAAATCAGGCAAACCAGGGAGTACTTTCACTCTTACAGTAATCATATTTGTAAAGTTTGAGTATACCCAGATGGGTGTGTTTGATGACTGGTCAACATTTGTGCAAGTCGAGAGTGTCCCCGATATAAGTATATCGCTTAGCGGGGGCACTTTTTTCTTATGAAAGGAGTATGCTGCCGTGAAGGTGCTTTTGTATGAGTGGAATGCCTATATGCAGAGTGATTTGGAAGATGTTTTTCGAAGGATGAATATCATTTATGAAACTTTTTCCTGTCAGTTAGGGAATGAGGTAAGTGTAGTTGATGAATATTTTATCCGAAATTTTGGGAAGGTACTTCGAGAGGGGAATTTTGATGTTGTGATGTCGCTGAATTACTGGAAGTCAGTAGCGATTGCCAGTGATGAAGCACAGGTGCCCTATATCGCCTGGGGGTATGACTGCCCGCTGTCACTGAAAATATTGGATTCCCTAGATTATAAGATGAGTCATCTGTTTGTGTTTGATAAGGTACAGTATCAATTTTATAAAGATAGAGGAATTAATAACGTATATCATCTTCCACTAGCGGTAAATATAGAACGATTGGATCGAATTCAGTTGGCAGCAGACGAGAAGGAGGATTTTACCACAGATATTTCATTCGTTGGAAATATGTATGGCTCAGATTATCTGACACTAAAGTGTGTGCTGGATGACTATGAACGTGGATATTTTGAAAGTTTGATCGAGACTCAGTATCGGATTTATGGGGATTATTTTATTGATGATCTGATTGCGGATGAATTGTTAGATGAATTGCAAAAAAAATTAAAAAAAGTGCCAGGCTTTTCCGGTACGATTCAGGCGCCACGAGCGGAGTTTCGTGGATGGGTGACGATGATGCTGGCGAGAGAAATTACGAGACGGGAAAGGCTTCTGATCATTTCTGCGCTGTCAAGGCGTCATCCGTTTAAGTTATATTCCTCAGTAGAGGAAAAAATGCTGAGACATGTGGAATTTTGTGGTACGGTAAGTAGTCATTATGGAATGCCGAAAGTGTTTAAAGCAAGTAAAATAAATTTGAATATATCCTATAAACAGATTACGGTGGGAATGCCGCTCCGTGTACTGGATATTATGGGAGCGGGTGGTTTTCTGCTAAGTAATTACCAGGAGGAGCTTGTAGAAAATTTCCGGCCTGGCGTCGATTGTGTTATTTATGAAAGTATTGAGGATGCAATCGTAAAAGCAGAGTACTATCTGGAACATGAAGAGGAGAGGATGGAAATCGCACATAACGGACATGAGGCAGTAAAGCGGTTTTCATATGAGACTCAGTTGGACAAGATGTTTCGAATCGTTTTGGGTGATCAGTACCGCCAGTCTAATTCACTTAAATAGGTGGGGAGAAAATCTTCAATGGATGGAGCAAAAAATACATTTCTCAAAAATGGATGTTTTTTTGTCACATAGTCCGTGTATTCTTTAGAAGAGAAGAGGAATGACATCGTAAAATTCATACGCATGTCCAAAATAACATCAAATATTTCCGGAGGGAAATCAATGTATGTGACGATATTAACAGTCAAATGATTTAGAGATGGTGCGGCATCTGTACTTAAAAGGTTATATCCAGCCATATTGACAGAGAGTATCAGCTGGCAGGTTTCAGGATGAATGCTTTTGATTAAGTTGTCGGTATCTACATCTGAACGAATGGGAACAAGTTTTGTTTCATAATTGTTCTTTTTCAGAACTGTAGATAGACGAGTTGCTAATTTTTTTTGGTTATCGTCAAGTAATGCGTTATATAATATCGTGATTTGTTTCATAAGTAGGCCTCCTAATAAAAATATATTGTAATTATAGCAAAGAAAGAGAAAAAATGGAAGCCTAAAATTGTCTTGGAATGGAGAGAAAAATGAAAGCATTAGCATGTGTTGGTATGGGAAAAACAGAGCTTGGTATCTTGGAGGGATTTCGCAGTGCTGGACTTGAGATCGATGAGATCTGTGTGTCGGATTTTACAGTGGATAAATGGAAAGAGGATGAATATCTGTTTGTATTTACGGCAGTTTTTTCCCCAGAAATATCGGCCGTGTGCCAGAATGCGCTGATTCCTTATCTTTCGTACATCATGGAATTGCCAGATGAGGCAGTGTACCATCCGTCGGTGAAAAATCCTTGTAATTTCATTTTTTGTTTTGACAGAGATGTCTGTGAGGGACTGCAGCAGGTAATTCCTGGGCGGTGTTTTCATCTACCTCTTGGGGCGGATAGCAGCTGGTTTTCTGAAAGCGCAATTGAAAAAAATATGGATGTATCTTTTGTTGGTTCTTTGTGTGAGGGTAACGAAGCGTATGACAAGGCAGATGGATTTTCCGAGTATGCGAGGGGATATTTGGATGCTCTGATCAAGACGCAGGTTCGCATTTATGGCTACAATTTGCTCGAGACTGCTTTAAATAAGGATATTGTGAAAGAGATTAAAAGAAATGTCCCATGTGAACTGCTGCAAGGAGGGGAAGCAGTTGGATTAGAGCGGAGTATTATAGCGAGACATATTTTGGGCAATAAGGTGACGGAACTTGAGAGACATCAGCTGTTACATACAGTTTCCAGAAATTTTGAAATACATCTTTATACGGCGGATGAGGTATCCGGGTTACCGGATCTCCATTTTCATAAACCTGTAACGTCATGGGAGGAACGGGCGAAGATTTACCGGACTAGTCGGATTAATCTGCATTTTACACATCGTTCTGTTACGTCTGGTATTCCACAGGAGATATTTGAGATCATGGCGGCAGGGGGATTTGTTTTGACAAATTTCCAGCCGGAGATACCAGAAAATTTTGTGATAGGAGAACATCTTGAGACGTTTGTAAATGAGAAAGAATTATTAGATAAGATTGCATATTACCTCGAACATGAGGAGGAACGGGTTCAGATCGCTAAAGCCGGACAGCAGGCAGTGAAAGAATATCATTCGTATTTGTCCAGGGCGGTTACCATGTTTAATACGGTATTTTCCGATGACAATTAGGAAGGAAGAAAAAGTGTGAACGATCATAAATTTTGTTTTGTTATTTGTGCCAATAAAGAAAAAGTTCTAGAAGAGTGCCTGTGGTATATTGGCCAGCTTTTGGTACCAGAGGGATATGAAAAAGAGATACTTGTCATCCGGGGTGCAGTGTCGATGACAAGTGGATATAATAAGGCGATGAAGCAGTCAGATGCAAAATATAAAATTTACTTACATCAGGATGTTTTGATCGTAAACCAGAACATATTATCAGAGCTTTTGGAGATTTTTCGTGATGCTTCGATTGGACTGGTTGGGACGATTGGTAGAAAAGATTTTATGCCCACAGCCGAATATACGACAAACTGGGATTCCGGGACGGTAGAGGTTTGTAATGTTTCTGATACGTATTGTTATGAATGGCGTTTGAAAGAGAATGAAAAATGGATGGATGTCGTTGCGATTGATGGTATTTTTATGGCAACTCAGTATGATCTTGTCTGGGATGAGAAGAATTTTGACGGCTGGGATTTTTATGATATATCCCAGTCGGCGGTCTTTTTAAGAGAGGGGTATCGTATTGTAGTGCCATGTGTCCCGCGAGAGGAATTATGGTGTTTCCATGATGCAGGACAAAGCGAATATTATGCGTGGGATAGATATCGCAGGATATTTTGTGATATGTATGGTTCTGAGGGGTATCAATATCAGGTTTTAAAATGGGGAAGAACAAGTGAAGATACACTTAAAAAACGCCAGCAGGTAAGAGAGGCATTTGCGGCTGGGGACTTGGAGAAAACAAATCAGTATCTACAAGAGCTGGGAGGTAAAAATTTTGATACCAGGACAGCTTATATCATGTTGTATATGCTGATCACACTGGATGAATGGCTGGAATTGGGATATTCTGCCTTTTCGGGGGAGGAAACGTTTGAAATATTTATAACAGAGTATGATGAGGTGAAGTTTCTTCTGAGACGGATTTATTTTGGCTTATCAGAGAGTGAGGCATGGGTGAATCTGCAGGAGAAACTGGAAGCAGGCAGGATCACGATGCGTATGTTATATCAGGCGGTTCAGACCTGCGTATTTGACTCAGATGGTTTATGGGATAAAATATATACGTATTTTCAGAAGATGATTCGCACACAGATGATGCAGGGAGAGATTCTAAAGACCGAACGGCTGTTGTGCCAGCTGAAGCGGAAGGAACGCAGGAAAGTGGAGAATCTGCTGCTGAAACTGATAGAGATTTTCCGCTGTGAGGTGGAGAAAGAGGTGTCGTTGGCACTGTTTGATGTGTCGCGGGATGTAGATTGGCTGGCAGAACACTATATGTATCTGGAATGTGAGCTGCACAAGCTGGAACTCGAATCACCAGAAGCGGATGTACAGAAGTTTTATGAGTATATCACTTATAACAATGTGTCGGATGAAATGATATTTAATATTGTAAAAGAAGATATTCCATATCAGAAAAGGCTGTTTCAGAATTTGGCAGCAATTTTTGCCGTCAATGAGGGGGAGCAGTCTGAGCGGGCAGAACATTATTCACGTCTTGCAGGAAGTGAAGAGGAACATAGCGGTACAGAAGAATGGAGGTTTAATGATCATAAAATTTGCTTCGTTATTTGTGCCAATGATGAGAGATATTTGGAAGAATGTTTATGGTATATAGATAAGCTTCTTGTTCCAGAAGGATATGAGTGTGAAACAGTTGTTATGCGTGATGCCCTTTCGATGACAAATGGTTATAACCGTGCGATGGTGCGTTCGGATGCGAAATATAAAGTATATCTGCATCAGGATGTTTTGATCGTAAATCCCAACATCATTGTGGATTTACTGGATATATTCAAAGAATCTTCGGTGGGAATGGTAGGAGTCATCGGAAAAAAGGAGATGCTTTCTTCTGGGGCATATACCAGGGATTGGGATGCTGGTGCGGCTGTGGTTTGCAATGCTACGGGGTGCTATACGTTTAACTGGTCGAATGGAGAAGATGAGAAATATACAGAAGTAAGTGCCATCGATGGGATGTTTATGGCAACCCAGTATGACCTGCCATGGGAAGAGGAGAGTTTTGATGGATGGGATTTCTATGATATTTCCCAGTCTGAGCGTGTACGGCAGGCAGGCTTTCGTATCGTGGTGCCGTGTATCGGAAGAGAAGGAAGATCGTGGATCTTTCATGACGCCGGCCAGTGTGAGTATGCGGAATGGGATAAGTATAGAAACGTGTTTTGTGAAAAATATGCTTCTAGTGGTTACCGGTATAAAGCACTGGACTGGGAATATTCTGAGGAAGAGTTAAGAGCGAAGCGGCAAGCAGTACTCAAAGCGTTTGTGGCGGGGGATTATGAAAAGACAACAAGGTGTCTGGAAGATTTGGGGGCAGACCATTTGGATAATCCGCTGGCATATGTGGTTTTATTTTTGAAAGTGAGAGCGGAGGAATTGATGGCGTCTGGATATACCAACTATGAAGATGCAGAAAAAATGGACGCTTTTCAACATGATTATGATGAGGCTAAATTTTTGCTGAGGCGAATATACTTCGGAGATGAGGATGAGGCGTGGGATCATTTATGGCAGGGAGTATGTGCGGGTACCTATACGATGAAAATGCTTTGGTCGGTCTCGCATATCTGTGTAAATGAAACGAGCCGTCTCTGGTGGAATGTGTTTGCCAGATATCAGAAAGCGGTTCGTTCCTTCCTGCTTCAGGGAGAGGTACTGGCGGCAGAACATTTGCTCACTCAACTTGATGAAAGGTGGAGGGGGAAGGAAGGAAACATGTTACTCATACTGATTCGAGTGTTCCGACGCGAGGTAGAAAAAGGTATTTCGCCGACTGTGTTTGATGTGGCGCAAAATCCAGAGGAACTGACGGTGCATTTTATCCGCCTGAAGCTTTATCTGCGGCGTGTAGAATTTGGACTTCCCGAAAAATATCAGGATGAAATGTATGATTATTGTAAGAAAATGGGTGTATCGGATTATTTGATTCTTCATTTCTTACGGCATAATATTTTTTATAAAGAGGAATTTTGCCGCAGCATGTCACGATTATTTGCAAAAAAAGAAGGCGTAGGTTCCATGCGGGCAAATCTGTATGCCCAGCTGGCGCAGAGTAAAAGGTAACTGGGATGTTTTTATGAGATAGGAAGGACGGTTTAGATGGATCAACAAAAAATATGTTTTATCTTGTGTTCGAACGATGAGTTTCAGGCAAGGGAATGCGAGCTTTATATCGGACAGCTTCTTGTACCGGACGATTATGAGGTGGAGGTGCTTGTTGTCACGGAGGCCAAAAGTATGACAAGCGGATATAATGAGGCAATGGATGCTTCAGATGCCAAATACAAAGTATATCTGCATCACGATGTGCTGATCCTGAAGCCGGATTTTCTGTACAATATGTTAGAATTGTTTCAAAAGCATCCGGAAATCGGTATGTTTGGAGTGGCAGGAAATGAAAGTATCGCAGAGGATGGCGGAATGTGGTCAGATGGAACTTGGCGCCGGACGGGCGAGATCCTGGTAGACCGTGTGACAGAGAGGGATTATTCCTTTTTTGCCAGGGCTGAAGGGGAGTATTCTAAAGTCATAACGCTGGACGGACTTCTGATGGTTACGCAGTATGACATACCGTGGCGGGAGGATTTATTTCAGGGCTGGGATTATTATGATGCGTCCCAAAGTGTAGAATTTTGGAAAGCCGGGTATGAGGTCGTCGTGCCTTATATGGATGCTCCGTGGTGTTTGCACGAAAATGATGTATTGAATATGGCGGATTACGACACATGGCGGACTGTTTTTGTGGAAGAGTATGAGGAATATTATAAAAATTGGATGAAGGAGCATCCATCGAAGCTGCGAAAATCTGAGAAGAGTGTGTGAATGGAGGAATCTATGTCAGAAGAAATTTTTGTCACGAGAAGTTCCATGCCTCAGATGGAGGAATATGTTAACATGATAAAGTCAATCTGGGATACGCACCGGATGACGAATATGGGAATCTTTCACCAGGAACTGGAGAATAAGCTGTGTGATTATTTGGATGTGGAACAGGTATCTCTGATGGTGAACGGACATATGGCTCTGGAACTTGCGATACAGGTAATGAATTTTCCAAAAGGGAGTGAGGTGATTACCACGCCCTTTACTTTTATTTCCACCACTCATGCTATTTTACGAAATGGACTGGAACCAGTGTTTTGTGATGTCAAGGCGGATTATACGATAGATGAGGAAAAAATAGAAGAACTGATCACGGAAAAAACGGTCGCTATTGTTCCAGTGCATGTGTATGGAAATATATGTAATGTAGAAAAAATTCAGGAAATTGCATTTAAGTACGACCTGAAAGTAATTTATGATGCGGCACATGCCTTTGGGGAGGTATACAAGGGAAAAGGGGTTGCCTCTTTTGGCGATCTGTCTGTTTTTAGTTTTCATGCGACAAAAGTGTTCAATACGATAGAAGGAGGAGCAGTCTGCTTTTCAAACCGCGATATTTACGAGCGGCTTTACAATTTAAAAAACTTCGGAATACGCTCTGAAGAATTGGTCGTGTCTGTGGGAGCCAATGCGAAAATGAATGAATTTGCGGCTGCGATGGGGCTCTGTAATTTAAAGCATATCGAACGTGATATTGCAGAAAGGAAAAAACTTGCCGAGCTTTATGAGAAAAGATTAAAGGATTGTGAAAGTGTTGTACTAAATTCATATGACCCGAATGTTGTTCCGAATTATGGGTATTTTCCTGTTTTGTTTCCAAATGAGGAGACTAGAAACCAGATATATGACGAATTGAAGAGCCAGGGCATTCATACGAGAAAATATTTTTATCCGTTGACGGCAGATCAGGTCTGTTTTAAAAACAAATATAAGGATAAAAAGATAGACAGGGCAAGAGATTTTTCTAAGAGGGTACTTGTCCTACCTATATATCCTGAACTGAAAGAAGAAATCGTGGAGAGAGTTTCGGATGTGATTCTGTTACATGGGGCAGATAATTGATTATTCAATATTGCTATGATATAATGAAAAGTATTACTGGGGGAGCAGATAACAGAGTACTTAAAAACCCGAACCGAGTTATGCTGTTTTTGCGGAGAACCTCAGTTGTAAAAGGAGCGGAAATAACAGACTAGGCAATCGATTATATAAAAGTATAAGGATTTTTTGAAAGGAAAAACAGGAATGGATGAACATAAATTTTGTTTTGTTATTTGTGCGAATAAAGAAAGAGACCTTGAAGAGTGCTTGTGGTATATCGACCGTCTTTCAGTGCCAGCGGGATATGAAAAGGAGACGGTTGTTATTCGTGGTGCTTCGTCCATGACCAGTGGATATAATCAGGCGCTGGATCAATCAGACGCAAAGTATAAGATTTATCTTCATCAGGATGTGCTAGTGGTAAATCAGGATATTCTTTCCGAAATACTGAAGATTTTTCAGGATGATTCAATCGGTATGATAGGGGTACTGGGAAGAAAAAGCTTTATGCCAGCAGCAGATTATACAGTTTCCTGGGATGCTGGAGGGGTAGGAGGCTGTAATATACAGGGGACATGGTATCATAGCTGGTGTGATGCGGGAAAAGAGTATATGGATGTGGTGGCAATTGATGGGATGTTTATGGTAACACAGTATGATCTGTCGTGGGATGAGGAGAATTTTGATGGCTGGGATTTTTATGATATTTCCCAATCAGTAAATTTTTCCCGGGCAGGATACCGGCTGGTAGTGCCATGTGTCAGTTATGCGGATCAATGGTGTTTTCATGATTCTGGTCAGAGTGAATATTATGAATGGGATAGATACCGCAAAGTATTTTGTCATTTGTATGCGGCGGAACAGTATGTATATGAACCGCTGAAGTTTATAAGATTAAGTGAAGAGAGGTATGAGAAATGCCAGTTAGCTCGTGAGGCATTTGAGCGGGGAGATTATCTAACAGCGAGGCAATATATACAGGGGCTGTCAAATGGGCAACTAGATAGCAGTTGCAGTTATATGATGCTTTTTTTGTCTGTCATGGATGATGAAATGCGCATATTGGGAAAAACCACCTTTTCAGATCCAGAGAAGCTGTCGGTGTTTATCCATGAGTGGAATGAGACAAAGTTTATGTTACGGCGAATTTACTTTGGAACGGAAGATTCCGAACGGGCATGGCAGGTGGTACAGGATAAACTTTTAAACAATACGATATCAATGCGATTGCTTGTTATGGCGAGTAATATTTGTATGTTTGATGAGAAACGGCTCTTAAAAGAAGTTCGAGTTCGTTTTTGCAAGTTTATATACTCATTAATTGTAAAGGGGAAAATCGGGAAGGCAGAACAGTTGATGGTGCAGTTAAAAAATGAGGAATGTAGAAAACACGAGTATGCGCTGTTGAATTTAATTTCAGTATTTCGGAAAGATGAGAAAGGGATCATGCCTGCACTTTTGGGTTGTTATGAGAATGTAGAGAGATGGAACAGGCATTATATCCGATTGGAAAGATCTTGCAGGCAGATCGAATTTGGTCATCCGAGAATATGTCAAGAAGAGATATATGACTATATTGTATCCACAGGGACACCGGATGCTCTGCTCTTAGATATTGTAAAAAAGGATGCCTTGTATAAAAAGAAATTTTATGTAAACATAGCGAGGCTTTTTGCAGAAAATGAAGGTGAGGATTCTGTGCGGGCGACTCTGTTTACAGGGATGGCTCACGAGGAGGAAGGGGACGAGGAACCGCAAGTTAATGAGCAGAAATTCTGTTTTATCATATGTGTGAACCGCGAGAATTATTTGAATGAGTGTATTTGGTATCTAGACAGACTTATCGTTCCGGATGGGTATGAAAAAGAGCTCATTGTAATCAGAGGTGCATCCTCTATGGCAAATGGATATAATCGGGCAATGGCGCAAACGGATGCAAAGTATAAGATATATTTGCAGCAGAATACATTTATTGTGAATCCGAATATTCTGTTCGAGCTACTTGAGTGTTTTCAGGATGCAGAGATAGGAATGGCAGGGGTATTGGGAATGAAACAAATTGTGCCATCGGCAGTGTACACGGAATGGGATTCAGGGGTGGCGGAAGTTTGCAATGGCGTTTCACCGAAAGTGTATTGCCATGTTGGGAAGGACAGAGAGAAATGGATGGATGTATCGGGAATTGACGGTATGTTTATGGCGACACAGTATGATATTCTTTGGGATGAAGAGAACTTTGATGGCTGGAGTTTTTATGACTTATCACAGTCCATGAATGTCAGACGGGCAGGATATCGTGTTGTGGTTCCTTTCGTGGAGTGGGATAAAAGATGGGTGCTCTATGATGGCAGACAAGCAGTTGATCGTGAATGGTTTAAATACCGAAAAATATTTTGCGGGATGTATGCTAGAGAAGGGCATACACATACCGTGTTAGATGAGGAAACGAACAGAAAAGAAGTGGAAGGAAAGAAGCAGTATATTTTGGAGGTGTTTGAAAGTGGACGCTTCGAAATGGCAAGTAAATATTTGAAGTGTTTCGATGAAAAGTATTTTGACGAGAAATTGTGTTATATTGCACTTTTTTTAGTGGTAAGGCAAGAGGAATTAAGTAAAACGGGATGTAGTTGCTTTCCAGAAGCATACTATTTTAAATATTTTACAATTGTGTATGATGAAGTGAAATTTCTTTTACGCAGGATGTATTTATTTCAGGATTTTTCAGTTTGGCAAACCGTACAGGAAAAGTTGTGTATGGGGAACATTACAATGAAGATGCTTCAGGTAATGACGTCTGCTTGTGTCTGCGATTCAAAAAAACTTTGGCGCCAGCTCCATACCCAGTATGAGGCTGCGATCCGTTCCTTTTTGCTACAGGGTGACTTACGTAATGTGCAGTTTTTGTTGTCGCAGCTGGATAAAGAACCACGTGGGAAAATGGGAAATATATTATTGAGCTTGATTCAGGTTTTCCAAGCTGAGGCAGAGAGAGGAGTTGCGCCGACGGTTTTTGATTTGACTCAGGATGCCGACGGGTTGATGTCGCATTATGAGCATTTGAAACTTTATCTGAGGCGGCTGGAATTTTCTCTGCCGGCTGAATGCTGGCAGGAAATTTATGATTATATTATGCAAACAAGTGTATCGGATTATTTGATCTTTCAGATATTCCAGGAGCATGTTTTTTACAAAAAAGAGTTTTGTCTGAATATGGCCAGATTGTTTGAAATGTATGAAGGGAAGCAGTCGATACGGGCGGCATTATATATGCAGATAGCTGAGAGTGATAATTAGAATTGGAGGATGGGTATGGAAAAGGAAAGAAATTTGAGAGTGGAATATCTACAGCTGGTTTATGAGTACTGTACTGGTTTGAGAGAGGGTTTCTATGATGGAACGATGGGAATTACTGAAATTCATGGTGGTACAGGAGACATGCAGGAATTTGTACAAAATTTAAGGGGCATGCTGTTTCCGTATGAATATGAAAGTCAGAGAGAGGTGTTTGATACGTTCTATGACATGTGCGGGGCATGCGGTGATATGAATTTTATGCAGACGAATATGGAGTTATTTCTTTCTGTGCTGGAGCTGTTCATCCAAAGTGTCAAGACGCTTTGTGACGGGTATAAAGACAACAAGCGTAAGTGTTCTTGCTGCGGGAAGGAAGTAATTTACAGTCCGCTGGCGGAGCATTATAATGAGATGTCAAAAAGATACGGTGCACAGACGCACCAGCTTGAGACGTTAAACGAGGCGGAATATCTCTGTCCGGTTTGTGGCAGCAGCGATCGAGACCGTATGATCATTTCCTTTTTACAGAAGGCAGGATTGCCCCAGGCAGAAGAACACATGAAAGTGCTGCAGATCGCGCCGGCGGCAACCATTGAATCATGGATCCAGACATACTGTCCTCATGTGGATTATGAGACGACGGATCTGTACATGGATGGCGTGACATTTCAGTCAGATATCACGGATATGCACATGGTTGAGGATGAGACCTATGATCTAGTGATCTGTTCGCATGTGCTGGAGCACGTGCAGGATGACAGAAAGGCGATGCGTGAACTAAAACGGGTATTGAAACCGAATGGACTTGTCGTATTTCTCGTTCCGATCAGTCTGGATATGGAAGAGATTGATGAGGAATGGGGACTGCCGGAAGAGGAGAACTGGAGACGCTTCGGTCAGGGAGACCATTGCAGGCGATATGGAAAAAAGGGTCTTATGGAACGCTTGGAAGAGCAGGGTTTTTATGTGAATGCTCTTGGGAAAGATTATTTTGGAGAAGAAGTATTTGAACAGCTATCTTTGATCAATACGAGTACGCTGTACGTACTTACGAAAGACAAGAGCGTGAAGCTGGATTTGAGTTTTGAGTATACGGTCGATGAAAAACTCCTGACAGAAGGTCCGCTTGTCAGTGTCATTCTTCCCGCATACAATCATGAAGAGTTTGTAGCGGATGCAATCGAGAGTGTGTTGAACCAGACCTATCAAAATATTGAATTTCTGGTGGCGGATGATGCTTCCACGGATCACACGGCGGAGATCATAAAGAGGTATTCGGAACATCTTGCCGGAGAATTTTATTTTACTGAAAATGCAGGGGCAAGAGGACGATTTTTGAGGAAAAAGGCTACTGGTAAATATATTGCACTAGCAAGTTCAGATGATTTCTGGGAACCGGATAAGCTGGCGCTTCAAGTCGATTATTTGGAAAAACATGACGATGTTGCTGCCTGCTTTACCTGGTGTTCTTATGTGGATGAAAATAAGTGTGAGTTAAACGAAAAGAGATTTATACAAAAAAACAGAACACGCTATGAGTGGATGAGTTATTTTTGGGAGAATGATAATGTCCTGTGCCATCCTTCTATACTGATCCGAAGAGAAGAGTATATCCAGCTCATTGATGTAGGCAATGGCTATCGCCAAATACCAGATATGTATATGTGGATGGAACTGGTACAACATGCGGATATCCATATTATACCAAAAATGTTAGTCAAGATGACTAGATTTATGAACGATAAAGCGGACAATACGAGTTTAAATACAGACAAGAATGGTCTGAGACATATGATTGAGTTAGACGGATGCTGGAATTCAGTCATCCGCAAGATGGATGGCGAATTCTTTTCGAAGGCATTTCATGATAAGATGATACATCCCGAAGCGAAAGAGGAGCCGGCGATCACCTGTGAAAAATTTTTCTTGATGATCGGGAGTGGAAGATGGTGGATGCAGGCGAATGCCATCAGGTTTTTTCAGGAGGTATATGATGATGAGGCTGTGAGGGAGTGTTTTGCGGATCAATATTCTTTTACGGTAAAGATGTTTTGGGAAATTATGCTGGAAAGAGGGTACGCGTTATTGTGAAAGAAGAAGGTAAAAACCAAAAAGTTTTGGTATTGGGGGCTTTGGGGGATGAAGTTCCTCTTGTTAAGAAATTTCAGGAGAAAGGATACAAGGTACTCGTTGCTGGTGCAGGTGCGCAATTTCCATGCAGCAGAATTGCCGATCATTTTTATGATGTAGATATACGAGATAAAAGTGAACTGCTCAAAATAGCGAGGAAGGAAAATATTATCGCTGTTGCATCTAATGTTGTAAGCATTGCGGTGGAATCTACGGCTTGGTTAGCAGAACAACTTGATTTACCGGGTATCGGTTATGATATTGCACGTGGTTTTACGAATAAGGCTCTCATGAGAGAGAGGGCACAAGCGGGCGGTGTGCCTGTTCCATCATTTAAGTGGGTAAAAACGAAAGAAGAAGCGATTGCTTTTGCTAACAAGGAGGGATTTCCACTAGTTATGAAGCCGATAGATGGAAATTCCTCGAAAGGAGTCATTCGTGTAGATCGTATGGAAGAGATTGAGAGGAAGTTTGATGAAAGCGTCTCATTTTCTTTGAATGACTTTGGAGTTATTATAGAGGGTTTTATAGAGGGACAGGAATATATTGTGGATGGGTTTTCTGTAGATGGAGAGTGTATTAGTACGGATGTTGCTCATAAAAAGCATTTTAAATTAAAAGACAAGTTTGTATCCAAAGCTGTTATTATTCAGGATGCTTTGCATTGTAATACGGAAATTGAGAAAAAATTGCTGGAGGCTCATAAAATGACAGTGGAGGCCTTAGGATTACCCTACGGTCCGACACACGGAGAATATATTTTCTGTCCCAAAGATGGGAAAGTGTATTTGGTTGAAGTGGCAGCGAGAGGAGGAGGGATCCGTTTATCTTCTGATATGATACCTTTGGCTACAGGAATAGATATAAGTTCATTAATCGTGAAGTACTCTTTGGGGGGAGTGGTGAAAAAAGAAACGCTTTCATTAAGATAAAAAGAAACCAACAGAGACAGCGATGATGCTTGCACAAATGATAGGAAAAGATCGAACAGAGATCCACTCAATACGCATGGATGGATATATTGGGTTTCATGAAGTTACAATAACAGATGGAATCGAACGAATCACTCTTTGTCATGAATCATTATCCCGGCAGGCCTTCGCCAATGGCGCAATACTTGCAGCGGAATTTATAGAGGGAAAAACAGGTTTCTTTCTGATGAAGGATGTTATAAATGAGTTAGAGGATATAAATGTGACATAACGGATAGACGGATGACTGGAATTTCATGAAAGATGGAGGCTATGGTATGTATAAGAACCTGATTACATTATATGGGGTGCCAAGAACGGGAACTACCTGGTTGGGACAGATTTTTGATAGTTGTCCGGAGGTGGTATATCGATATCAGCCCTTGTTTTCCTATCGGTTTAAGAACAGAATAAAAATGGAGGATTCCAAGGAAGAGATTACAAAGTTTTTTGAAGAATTGTATCTGGAATGCGATGATGCTTTTTTGAACCAGACAGAACAGCGGAAAATGGGACTTTGTCCAATCTTCGAGAATAAAGATCAGGAAGGGGATATTTTGGTATATAAAGAAGTCCGTTATCTGTATTCGATCCCCCTTTTGTTAAAGTTATTTGATGATATTAAGGTAATAGGTATTGTGAGAAATCCCATTCATGTGCTGGAATCCTGGATGAATGCCCCTTCCGAATATAAAGATTTTTGGAAGATTGATGAAGAGTGGAAGTTTGCTCAGAGTAAAAATGAATATCGACCAGAAAATTATTATGGTTATGTCAAGTGGAAAGAATGTATAAAAATGTTTTGGGATATGCAGAATGAATACCCTGATAACTTTATGATTGTTCGTTATGAGGATTTATTCGAAAATTCGATAGCGAAAACAAAGGAATTGTTTTCATTTGCAAGTATGCCTTTTGACAGACAGACAGAAGAGTTTATTATAAATTCCCAAAGCAGAACCGTGGATCATGCTTACAGTGTATATCGGGTAAAGTCTGAAAAGAGGGAGAGGAAACTTGTTCTGTCAGAGAAAATT
Source organism: uncultured Eubacterium sp. (assembly GCA_910589665.1). Lineage (GTDB taxonomy): Bacteria > Bacillota > Clostridia > Lachnospirales > Lachnospiraceae > Eubacterium_F. The sequence goes on from CAJUTR010000016.1 coordinate 51,504, forward strand.
AAAGCAAAGATTTATCAGGACTTACAAGAGTTTGACGAGGCTCGTTTGTTGGGATATGGAGAAGAATCATGAAGAAAGTAGGAATAATGCAGCCTTATATTTTTTCATATATCGGTTACTGGCAGCTGATACATGCTGTTGATATATTTGTGGTTTTAGATGATGTTAATTTTATTACCAGAGGATATATTAACCGGAATTCCATTTTGGTAAATGGTATGGAATACAAATTTTCAATTCCGGTCAGAAAATGTTCACAAAATAAGCTGATTTGTGAAAGTGAGTTGTGCTTTACGAAACAGGAGAGGGAAAAGTTTTTAAAGATGATTTTCATGGCGTATAAAAAGGCGCCAGAGTTTGAAAAGGTGTATCCGGTTTTAGAAATGATTATAAACCATGATACTCAGGATGTAACGGAGTTTATCATTTACAGCATTCAGAAAATATGCGAGTATCTATTTATTGAAACAGAGATATGCAGGTCGATGGAACTGAAGAAAAATAATAAGTTGAGAGCGCAGGAAAGGATCCTAGAAATATGCAGGGTACTCGGTGCAGATACTTATATCAATCCGTGTGGGGGATATGAGTTATATTCGCAGGAACGTTTTCAAAGAGAGCATATGGATCTCTACTTTTTGTCACCCAAAATGTCTGAAATAACGTATCAGCAATTTGCCAATTCATTTATTCCTAATCTTTCTATTATTGATATGCTCATGTTTAATTCTGTAGAGAAAATAAAGTTCTTTTTAGAGAAATATGAGTTGATCAAATAGTTAATGTTGTCTTGTTCGCTTGCATTTATAACATTATTTGATGATTGGTCTGAACAATAAGAAGAGTAAGGAGAATATGAGAAATGTTGGAACAACTATTGAAATTTGCGACCGAAGAGCGCTGGGAAGAGGCAAGAGAACTTGGGGAGCAGTTAAGAAGGCAGGGAGAGGAGTCGGAGACATTTTTTATATTGTTTGCGACGATCTGCGGAGTGTTTGGCGAGGATTTGATGGAGTACGAACATATAATCTGCGGGCTTCAGAAGTATCCTCTGAATCATGAGTTATATTTTATGCTGGGAAATTACTATTTAGGCCATCAAAAGAGTAATCTAGCGTTTCTTTGCTTTGAACAGGCGGGGCATTTTTGTGAAGATCCGTCAGATGTGATCCTGATTCGGGAGAATATGAAAGTTGCGGCAAGTCAGCCTGAGTTTTGTGTAAATCCGGTGTCGGTAATCATTTCGGTTCAGTCCGGTGGTTCAGTATTGCATGAATGCTTGGGATGTATCAATGAACACCTTTCAGGGATTTCATATGAGACTTTAGTGGTAGACAATCTGTGTTTAGGACAGGAAATTGCGTGGGTGGAACAATTTGAATATACAAAAGTGATTACTTGTGAGAGGGAGGCTGATTTTGCGGAAAGTGTCAATATCGGTGTAAAGTCTTCAGGCATCGGGAATGATATATATCTGCTGACGGATGATGCGCTTCTTATGCCGAATGCTCTGTTTTGGCTTCGTATGTGTCTGTATGAGAGGAGGACCGTTGGTGCAGCTGGTGGAGTATCCAATGCGAGAGGCTGGCAGAGTCTTGTGCTTCCGTGCCAGACAGTGAACGAATATGCTGTGGAAGCACGGAAGATAAATGTTCCAGGCAATTGTGTATATGAGAATAAACTATGGCTGGATGGTCTGTCATTACTGATAAAGAGAAAGGCGATTGACGATGTGGGGCTTTTTGAAAGCGGGGCGGCTGGACATCTTTATTCGTGTATTGATTTTGGCATGAAACTAGCTAGAGCAGAGTATGAAGCTGTATTATGTTATAACAGCTTTATTTATTCGACGAGTATGGATCGCATAAATTCCCTGGTTCAGGAGGATTTCGATCGTCTAGTATGTAAATGGAAATTTGCTCCTTCTTATTATTCTACCAGCCGTACGGATATTTTGGAAAAGATCATGAGACCGCAAAAGGATGAAATTCGGGTGCTGGAAGTAGGCTGCGGGTGTGGTGCCACGTTGGCTGCAATCCGCCGCCGTTACCCAAATGCACATGTTTGTGGAATTGAACTGGTGGAGGAAGTGGCCGTATATGGAACATATATGGCAGATATTTTGGTGGGAGATATCGAGGTGATGGATCTGCCGTATGAGAGGCATGAATTCGATTACATTATTTTTGGCGATGTGTTGGAACACTTGCGGCAGCCGGAGCGGGTCGTACAGCGGATAAAGAAGTATTTAAGACCGGATGGCAGATTATTGGCGAGTATTCCTAATTTGATGAATATTGAAGTGATCGTGTCCCTTTTGAAGGGGAATTTTACGTACCGGAACGAGGGGATTTTAGACCGTACGCATATACATTTTTTTACATTGCGAGAAATCCGGCGCATGTTTGAGGAAGCTGGTTATATCCTGACAGATATCCAGGTGAGGAATTTCAGGGAGGGAATATTAGAAAACACGCGGGAGAATGAGAGGATCATAGAACAACTGTACCAAATAGAGGGTATCGCAGAGAGATTGGAATTTGAGGTTTATCAATATCTGATCGAGGCCGCACTCTCAGAGGAAGGGAAAGGATAGTGGAGATGGAATTTGTGCAGCAATTTTTTGAAAAGGAAATCAGATGTGGTTTTGAAATATCACCGATGATGAAACGAGCATGGGCAGCAGAGTTAGAGGTTCTACAAGTTGTGACAGAAATATGCGATCGAAATGGTTTACAATATTATGCGGATTGGGGAACGTTATTGGGAGCGGTGAGACATCAGGGATTCATTCCGTGGGATGATGATATTGATATTTGCTTAAAACGGGAAGATTATATGGAATTGATCCGGATCTTGCCAAGAGAATTGCCATATGGTTTTGTGATGGCAGGCATGTATGCGGAAACCGAACGGTTGCGACAGGCAGCATTATGCTTGAATGTACGAGTGATCGCGGACGAAGAACAGTGGGATTTTAATGATTATATGAAGCGGTTTCATGGTTTTCCATATCAGCGTATTGGCATTGATATTTTTCCATTGGACTATATGCCGGTCGACAAGGAATTATTGGAAATACAGACGCAAATGATTGTTTATGGCAGGATGATCCTACAGTATTGGGATGTGTATCAGGAGAATGGAGAACTGGATGCACACTTAGCTAATCTGGAAGAGTTGTGTTCTGTTTCTATTCCGCGGGATGTGGGGACTGATAATTTTATAAGAAAGTTAGTGGATTCGGTTGCAGCTTTATATCATGAAAATGAAGCGGATGAATTGGTAGAATATCAGTATTATGTAACAGGATCTAGCAAACCTATGAGAAAAGAATGGTATCAAAATGGAGTGTTATTACCTTTTGAATCAATTGAGATCGCTGCCCCTCTTTTTTATCATGAAGTTTTAACGGCACAGTTTGGTGATTATTCAATACCTGACATGGATTTTCGGGGACATGGATATCCTTTTTATGGTTCAATGGAGGAAGCGTTGATAGAACAGATACGTGCTGTCGGGTTTATGGGAACGGTGGAAGAATTCTGCCAGCAGGTTTCCAGTGGTAAATGGAGGGTTTAAAGAAGGAGGGATATGTGAATTGGAATTTGAACCAGAGTTTTTTCATAAGGAAGTAAGATGTGGTTTCGAAATTTCGGAGATGATGAAACGGGCATGGGCAGCTGAACTCGAGGTGTTACAGGTTGTTGCAGAGATCTGTGAGAGAAGAGGTCTTCAGTATTTTGCTGATTGGGGGACGCTATTGGGAGCGGTGAGACACCAGGGATTCATCCCGTGGGATGATGATATAGATATTTGTTTAAAAAGAGAAGAGTATATGGAATTGATCCGTATCCTGCCTCAGGAATTGCCGAAAGGATTTGCAATGGGAGGCATTTTTGCAGAGACCGATCAGCTAAGGGAGCTTTGCGGGTTCCTGAAAGTGATTGCTGATGATACATGGGATATCAATGATTATATGAAACGCTTTCATGGTTTTCCGTATCAGAGGATAGGGGTTGATATATTTCCGCTGGATTATATGCCTTTGGATAAGGAATTGATCGAGTTGCAGGAAGTAATCCTTCTTTATGGGGCTGCTATATTGCAAAATTGGAGTGAATACGAGGAAAAGGGAGAATTGGAACACCGATTACAATATATGGAACAATTATGTAATACAACGATTCCAAGGAACGATACTACAAAGATTTATTTATGGAAGATAATGGATTCCATAAAAACAATTTATCGCGCAGATGAGGCGGATGAAATTGTGGAATACCAGTATTTTATATCGGGGAGTGAAAAGCCGTCTAAAAAGGAATGGTATAACAATGCCGTTATGTTACCCTTTGAACAGACAGAAATAGCTGTGCCCTGTGCATATCATGAGGTTTTGACAGCAAAGTTTGGAGATTATAAGACACCGGATCAGTCATACAGAAGCCATCAGTATCCTTTTTATCGGTCGAAAGAAAAAAATTTGATCAACAATATACGAGCGACTGGTTTTAGAGGGACAGTAGAGGAGTTTTGCCAAAAAGTATGCAGCGGTGAATTGAGGATAGAGATCAATAGAAAAGGATAGGTAGAAGTCTTATGAAAAAAGTTTATACTTGTTTCTGTACTAGTGTTATACATGAAGGACATCGAAATATTATCGAGAACGCACGCAAATACGGAGAGGTGACAGTCGGCGTTTTAAGCGATGAGGCGATGATTCGTTATAATCGTTTTCCTACTCTGAGTTTTGAAGAGCGTATGCAGCTCGTTCGGGAGCTGGATGGGGTAGATCGTGTGATCGTGCAGGAAGATATCATGTATGATCAGATAATATCTAGAATACGTCCGGATTATGTGGTTCATGGAGATAATTGGAAAATTGGCCCGGAGTCTGCTATCCGGAACAATGTGATTTCCCTTGTAGAACGGTACGGTGGGGAATTGATCGAATTGCCCTATACTTATAATGACAATGTGAAACGGATCGATGACAGGATAAAAGAAAAACTTGCTATGCCGGAATACCGAAGAAAGCGCCTGCGTCAGCTCATTGACATTCGCTCGCTCGTAAAAGCGCTTGAAGTACATAGTGGACTGACTGGGTTGATCGTAGAAAAGACAGTTGTGGAAAATGAAGGCGAATTTGATCAGTTTGATGCGATGTGGGTGTCTTCTTTGTGTGATAGTACGGCGAAGGGGAAACCCGATATAGAACTGGTAGATATGACGTCCCGGTACCGCACGATCGACGATGTAATGGAAGTCACAACCAAGCCGATTATTTTTGACGGCGATACCGGCGGTATTGCAGAACATTTTGTTTATATGGTTAGAACATTGGAGCGAATGGGTGTTTCGGCAGTTATTATCGAAGACAAGATTGGGTTAAAAAGAAATTCACTTTTGGGTATTGAGGCAGAGCAAAAGCAGGCGGCGATCGAGGATTTTAGCGCTAAGATAGCTGCCGGGAAAAAGGTGCAGCTCACGGATGATTTTATGATCATTGCCAGAATTGAAAGTTTAATATTAGAAAAAGGAATGGAGGATGCGCTAAAACGTGCGCATGCTTTTGTCCAGGCAGGTGCGGATGGTATCATGATCCATAGTCGAAAGAAAGAACCGGATGAAATAATCGAGTTTTGCGATCGATTTCGGGTAAATGATCGTAACTCGCCGTTGATCGTTGTTCCTACTTCTTACAATTCAGTAACAGAAGAAGAACTCAAGAAGCATAATGTCAACATTGTGATTTATGCGAACCAGCTGACTAGAAGTGCGTTTCCAGCTATGGAACAGACAGCGAAAGATATATTGAAGTATCACCGAGCGTTAGAGGTAGATGAGAGGCTCATGCCGATAAACGATATTATAACATTGATCAATGAGTTGTGATTGGTTAATGTTAAAAAGAAGGATATGAGTAGTATGAGTAAAGTAAAAGAGATTCAGGGGAAAGAATTTCGAACGCTTCAAATGATCCAATTCCAGATGTTGATTGAATTTGACAGAGTGTGCAGAAAAAATAATATCCACTATTCAATAGATGGCGGCACGTTGTTAGGAGCGGTACGCCATAAGGGGTTTATACCGTGGGATGATGATATAGATATTGCGATGTTACGGGAAGATTATGAGAAGCTAAAAACGGTTGTCAATGAGTTTGATCCTGAGATCTGCTTCTTTCAGGATCATGAGACAGATCCGGCATACCGATGGGGGTATGGGAAGCTAAGGCGGACAGGAACGGTATTTATTCGCGCAGGGCAGGAACATATCAACTGTAAGACCGGGGTTTTTATTGATATATTTCCGCTGGATGATGTGCCGAAAAGTCTGGCTGGTCAGATGATGTTGGACTTTTTTTGTTTTTGCTTGAGAAAAATTTTGTGGTCGGAAGTTGGGAAGTATAAGGAAACCAACAGATGGAAGCGATTTGGATACTTTCTGCTTTCTAAGATCAGTCCCAAAGTAGTATTCTCTTTAAGTGGTATGATTGAGAAGAAGAGCCGAAATAATTCAGAAAATCGTGTTCGGATATTATTATTGCCCTCTAATGGAAAATATTATGATGTTACCAATCCCATTCGTGAACGGTATAGTATGCCAAAAGAATGGTATAGGCACTACGTCGAGTATGAGTTTGAGGGAGTACGTTTTTGGGGAATAAAAGAATATGACGCATATTTGAAATATGTATATGGCGATTATATGAGCCTGCCGCCAGAAACGGACAGGGTTGCCCATGCTCCGGTTTCCTATTATGATTTTAACGGTTTAGGAGGTGATCAGCCATGAAAGTAATCGTCTTGTCTGATATTCATGGAAACGTAACTGCATTGCAGGCAGTTATTGAGAGTTTAGAACAAATGCCCGAAGTGGAAGCCTGCATTTTACTGGGTGATGTTATCGATTACGGTATGAATTCAAATGAGGTAGTGGAACGGATAAAGTCTTTCCCGGTACGCGTTCTTTGTAATATATGGGGAAATCATGAGCATGCGATCATGATGGACGATTACGCACGCTTTTCTTCGGAAAGGGGACGACAGTGCGCCCGGTATACAAAAGAAATTTTGAACGCGGATTCGATATGTTATATAAAGAAGGAGATGACGCCGGCGGGATACTGTGAATTTCAGATAGAAGGGAAGAAATGTCTGGCTGTTCACGGTTGTTTAAAAGATCCATATTGGAATTGTTTGCAGTCCGAACAGGAGTTATCTGAATACCGGGAATATGATTATGTGTTTTCTGGTCATTCACATAAGCCACATTATATCGAGAAATTTTTTGAAACCGATGATCCGAGTAGAAGAAACAAGAAAAAAACTGTTTTTATCAATCCGGGTTCTGTGGGACAGCCTAGAAATCTAAATAATCATGCACAATTTGTCATATATGATTTTGAAAATGAAGATGTCCTTTTCAAAAAAATATGTTATAATATAAAGAATGAACAGAAGTCGTATTTGGGACAGGTAGATGATTTTTATAAAAAGAGATTGGAGTTTGGTATTTGATGGACTTATATGTGATCAGTGGTGTAACTGGAATGACGGGAAATGAACTTGCTCGTCAGCTTGTGAGGGCGGGAAATACGGTGATCGGATTTGATAACTTTTTTGCTTCTTCGATTCAGACAGTAAGTGATCTGATCGAGCAGGAAGCATTTTGTTTCCATGAATATGATGTAAATTCAGAAAAACAAATGGAAGAATTACGCCAGGAAGTGTCAGCTTTGAATCCGGCGTTTGACAGGCTGATCTATGTAAATTGTGCAGCGGTTGTTCACACAGAGCATTTTTATTATGTGAATCGTACGTTTGAGACAAATGTGATCGGAATGAAAAAGTTTTTAGATCAGGCAGTTTCGTTACATGCGGATATTTATATCAATTGTTCCACTTCTGAAGTGTATTCCATGGATTCATGGAATGAGGATGGCGGGGTTTCCGAATCGGATTTTATAACGTTAGCGAATGCAGAGCATAGCCAGAGAACCAGTTATGCTACGGGGAAGTTATTGACAGAATTTTTTATGAAGGATGCGGTGATCGAGAATAAGATTAAAGGATGTTCCATCCGTTTTGCTAATGTTTATAGTAAAAACGAGTTATATCCGAAGCACATCATTCCTCACATATTAACACAATTAAACGAGAATGGAAAAGTTGAATTATTGGAAAATTCAAGAGTAAACCGACGGACATTTTTACACAATGAAGACAGTTGTTCTGCTGTGATCGCATTATGTGATTCGGATGAAGCGCTGGATGGGTCGATATACAATGTTGCTACAGATGAAGAAATATCAATTGTTGATCTGGTAAAACTTTGCGCGGAGAAACTGGGAATCAAGGATCCGGAAATCTCGTTTAAGGGTTTTCGTGAATCGGATCCGGAACGCAGACTTCTGAGTACCAAAAAACTTCGAGATCGGACAGGTTGGAAACCTCGGATTACACTGGCAAGAGGAATTGAGATGTGTGTGGAAGGGATGAGATCATGAACGCATTACTGATTACGGCAGCAGGGGCATCCAGCCGGTTTAGCGAGTCTTTGGGCAGATCATGTTTAAAATGCCTGTATTTTGAAAATAGTTACAAAGAGTCCCTGCTATACCGAATGATCAGCCATCCGGTTCATTTTGATTATTATATTATCGTTGGCGGATTTCAGTATGAAAGGTTAGAACAGTTCGTAGAACAGCATTTTGAAAAGATCCGTGATCGTATCATATTGCTGGAAAATAAAGATTTTGCCAGGTATGGCTCAGGCTACAGTCTATTTACCGGATTAGAAAGAGCAATCCAGTTGAAATGTGATGAGGTGCTTTTTGCGGAAGGCGACTTGTTTGTGGATAGAGCGGGTTTTGAGCAGGTGTATCGTGCCAAAAGAAATGTTATTACTTATAATAAAGAAAGTATCCTTGCCAGTAAAGCGGTGGCATTTTATTATGATGTCCACTATGGGATCCATTATATATATGATACCGATCATCAATCATTGGAAATCCGCGAACCCTTTTTGGGCATTTTTAATTCGGGACAGATATGGAAATTTTATCAGAAGGAGCGATTGATGGATGTGTTTGATTCTATGGGGAAATCTGACTGGTCTGGAACAAATTTAACGTTTATCCAAAAGTATTTTGAAGGACTGTCCGACACGGAGTATGAGATGGTTCTGTTTGATACGTGGATCAATTGTAATACGGTGTCTGATTTCAGGCAGATGAGTGAATGAGGGGAGGAAGATCATGAACACTCTTGAGAATAAGCTGACGCGGTTAAAGGAAGAAATTCCAAACAGAAACGTAAAGATCATGATTATGGGACTGGGGAGTGTGGGGATGTATCTGCTGGATTATCTCATGTCATTGGGAGATCAGGCGATGGAGATTTATGTGGTTGGACGGAATGAACAAAAGATGATGTCCGATGTAAACATTATTCGTGTTGCCTCGTTGATACGTTGTCAAAATCATACAGATATTAAGATCATCAGTGATGTGGATTTTGATGTCGTGCCATCTATTTGTAAATGTCTTATCACGGTTAAGCCGGATATTGTCATAAATAGCAGCAGGGTTTATTCTGGCCTTAAGTACGGCAGCATTTCATGGAATCATGTTCGCGCGTATGGGATCTGGGCTCCCTTAGCGGTTAAATATATGAAGAATATCATGCAGGCGTATGAGGAGGCCGAATGTCAGGCCTTGGTTATCAACACATCGTATTCCGATGCAGTAATTCCCTGGCTGAAGTCCGCGGGGAAACCATACCCGGATTTTGGCAGCGGAAATATAAACCATCTGATCCCGCGGATCCAGTTTGCGGCCGCGGGTCAAATTGGGATTCCGGATTATTGGAATATAGAGGTTACGTATGCTACCAGTCATTTTCATGATGTCGTGATCAGTAAAGAGGGACAGGTTGAGGGAGTGGAGCAATTGATTTCCATACAGTATCATGGAGAGGACCAAAAGGTTGATTTTGATAAGATGTTTGAACAATGCAAAATAGCCATGCCCGTCGATGGTAAGCGGAATATGATGAATGCTTCCAGTAATTTTCAGATCATTCAGGGAATTTTGTCTGTTGTCCGGGACAATAAGAGAGTGAGACTGCATTGTCCGGGGGTTTTTGGTGAAATCGGAGGTTATCCTGTTATTTTAGACGGAACGGGAAGCGCAGTCAGGGCATTTATTGACGAAGAGAAATTTGGGATTTCCACTATGAGGGAGAAAAACAGGGATTCTATTTATCTAGATGGAATTGAGCATATCCGTGACGGCATTCTTTATTATACAGATGAATTGATCGCTAAAGTGCGAGAGGCGTTTGGGGTAGAATTGATGAAAGCAGTTCACCTGGAGGACAGTGAAGAGGTGGCGAGGTTTTTGATTTCAAAGATCATAGAAAGATTTAAGGGGTAAGGGGAATAGCCTCTCGGCTTCATAAGAGCTAGCTTAGATTTGCATATTGACAACTGAAT
>CAJUTR010000017.1 GCA_910589665.1 uncultured Eubacterium sp.
TTTTAAGCACCTCCAACTCCTTCTCAATCGGTATTCCCTTATATATATCTGTATTAATACTATATACGTCCACGAAAACAACGAGATTACAATTCAATTTAACTTTGCCGACCAACACAAGCGTATTGTTGAGTTTATCGAAAACAACCAACATAACCTTGAACTGATAAAGTCCAACAACGCCGTGTAACGATTAGCGGCGTGTTGGTATCAAATCTTTAGGCAAAGTTGTCTATAAATCTATGCACCTTTTACACCTAACAGGGCATAGATCCCCTGCTCCAGCTGTATGTTTATGCCGGACAGCACCTGTTTCTTCTTAAAACGTTTACTTACATCACTTATTTGCAGCATCCTGAAGCCCTCCCTGATACAGGCACATGGAACTACTCTTCTCCACCATCGCTGTTCCCAAATGGCTGATCGGGACTGCCATAAAATATAACGTGTCATAATCCTGATCTGACCGCATTTCCGTAAAAAGACTACCCTCATACATATGTTTACCGTCAAGAGAAAGGTCTATATATTTCGCACCGTTGGAAAAATTGACAGGCTTATGCCCAATGTACGCGCTGACCCGGTATTCAGCGGCCATTCCGCCGAGAATGCAAAACGTGATTTCTTTCTCTTTTTGACCCCGCTCTGTTTCAAATCGAATCCCTTCATCTAATTCATTATCACTTTTGCCATTTTCATTTCCGTGTTCGTATTCCTTTCTTTTTTCTTTTGAAATCGTATCCATTTTTTCAGGAACGATCTTCTCCTTTGTTTTCTCACACGTCCCGGTAAGAACCAGTTCCCACGGCATGACCTGGGAAATTTTATGCGAATTGCCATAAGATCCACTTCCGTTCTCTGGCTGGCGTCCCGGATCATACATACACAAAAAGTGGATCCGGTGCTTTTGTTTCTTTTCATCTATTTTCGGTATAAAAAAAACAGAAAGAATCGTTTTCTTATCTTCGACTTTAACCGTATGCTGCTCGGCTGGTATCCCCTGTGGTTCCAACGCGTATTCTTGTAAAATTCCATCTATATAGATCAGTACCGCACATTCAAAACTGCAATGCTGGGGATCCACCTCAAAGTCCACCTGCAATACTCCTCCGTCATAGGGAATCTGCCCTTTTTCTTCCTCGTAATTATCTACTCCAAAACTAAAACCCACCTGCTCATTTGGCTCATTTTCTTCTATTTCTTCCAGATCAAAATACGGTTCGTCCTGCCCCTCTTCCCCAACTGCCTCATAACCTTTTTCCGACTCTCTCTGACACCCCAAAAAACAGATTGCCGCAAACAGGATCAGAGCGATCCTGTACATTTTTTTGTTATCCGTCATTGATCCATATCCTCCTGTTCAAAATACCATATCTCCGATACGTATTGCGGAATTTCCTTCTTCCATTGAAATTTGCTCTGTTGAAAAGAATAACAGGAAATTTTAGTCCTGCTCTCGTTATCCATCCTCTCATAGCTGAGGTAAAAGTTCCCTTCATCTGAAACGATAACTTCCTGACTTTCGTCTTTCTTCTGAAATATGTAGTTCTCCTTGACCCCATTGTCATCCAGACAGGTAATATACCCCGAAGAGGAAACTCCTTTTTCACGGAGTCCGTCAACAAACAACATTTTATTGCCCATCAAATGCCCAAAATTCTTTTCTTCCTGTACAGAGACCACTTTCCCGGTATCACGGTTGATTTCGCCGAAGCAAGGCAAACTTGTCTCATCTTCATCATTTGTTTTAAAGTACATGCCGGTAAAAAACAAGGTTTTTTCGTGCTGGGATACAGCCAGTTCTGCAATCCGATTTACCTTACCTACACTTTTGTCCATACCTTCAATCCTGCAGATCAGCCGTTGATTTCGCCCGTTGTAATCACATTCGTTTACTTCCTGATACCACTCGCCATTTTTAAGCTTTTCTTTGGTGTACACAATTTTTTTATCTCCCGGCAGCACACAATAGTTTCTGTTCCAGCCATCCACGAATGAATCCAAAGACAAACCAGAAGTTCCCTGACGCCCTGCACCGAAAAATCAGTTCCGTGCGAAACGACTGCCAGTCCTTTTTCCTCAATGAGAGGCTCACAGCTTTCATACGCCTCCCGCAGGCATTCGCTGACAGACACCTCCGCCATCTGCACCTCCTCTTCCTGCACCCTGGCTAGAAGCAGTAACTGACTTGACATCTGCTGCATACGGCGGCTTTCGCTGTGGATGTAACTTAGTGCTTGGATCTGCCTGTCCGGGTCTGCATTTCCTCGGAGCAGATATTCCGAATAACCGCCGATCGATGTGAGCGGCGTGCGGAGTTCATGTGCCAGATTTGCCACAAACCGCTGCTGTGACTCAATCTTATTCTGCACGGCTGCCGTCATGATATTAAAGTCCGTGCCAAGCTGCGCGATCTCGTCCGTCCCATGCACCGGAATCCACTCATAATTGCCATCCGCAACCTCCCTCGCCTTCTGTGACAGGCGGTCAAGGGGCCTCGTCAGCCTGCGCATCATAATGTAGAGCACGACCGCCAGCACGGCGGACAGGACTCCGCTGAGCAGTAAAAAAATCATCTGCAGCTTGTCCCACAGTTTCGTCAGTCCAGTAAGGGAGCGGACCGCCGCCAGGCGGTACGTCATATCATTGATCGTAAACACCGAGATCACATAGGCGGTCTGTATCCCCTCCCGGCGCCGGATCGTTATGACATCCTCCGGCAGATCATCCTCCATCTGCACTCCCTCGCTGGCAAACACCTTCGTATCATTCTGCCATAACACGAACGAAAGGCTGTTCTCGCGGAACATCCTCTCATACTCCTGCATGATTGAAAAAAACTCCTTCTCTCCCGGCGCCTTTTTTCCAAAAGCGGCAATATCATTCTCCAGCGACCGCCGGATCACCTCATTTTCCCCGATCATACGTGTCTTTTCTTCAGCCATATTATGAGAATAGGAAATGAGCAAGACGAGATCAAATCCCCCGTCTTCCAGCACTTTTTTCGCCTCCCAGCCGTCTGCTGCCGAACTGCATTGATCGTATCGTTTCCTCATCTTCCACTACAAGTATATGTGCCATTTCCCCCTGTTCCTCCTATTCGCCAATTGAATCCTCCGTCGTGTCCAAAATATCCTGAACCGCGTATTTCGGCCTCGCCTTTGTCTCCATATACACCTTGCCGATGTATTCCCCCACGACGCCGATGGCCAGCAGCTGCAGGCCGCCGAGCGCCCAGATCGATACGATCAGGCTGCTCCAGCCAGGCACCGTATCCCCGATTGCGAACTGCCAGATCGAGTAGGCGAGCATCAATATACTGATAAAAAAGATCACAAAGCCCAGCCCCACGATAAACCGGATCGGTTTGACGCTGAATGAAGAAATGCCGTCAAACGCAAGCGCGAGCATTTTTTTCAGCGGATATTTGCTCTCCCCCGCAAACCGCTCATGCCGCTCATAATAAACCTTATCCGACGGATAGCCGATCAGCGGGATCATCCCCCGCAAAAACAAATGTACTTCCTTATAGTTCTCAAGCTGGTCGAGCACGCGTTTACTCATCAGACGGTAATCCGCATGGTTAAACACGATATCGACACCCATCCACGCCATGAACTTATAAAACCCTTCCGCGGTCGCCTTCTTAAAAAAAGTATCCTTTTTCCGGCTGCTCCGCACACCGTACACGACATCGTTTCCCTCATCGTATTTCGCGATCATCTCATCAATCGCATTGACATCGTCCTGCAGATCCGCGTCGAGCGAAATCGCCACATCCGCATGTTCTTTCGCGTACATCAGTCCCGCCAGCACCGCATTTTGATGTCCACGGTTCCGGGATAGGTTCAGTCCGCTCACATGCGCGTACTCCTCATAAAGGCGGCTGATGATCATCCACGTCTGATCTTTCGAACCGTCATTGACAAATAAGATCCGGCTGGCAGCGCTGATCTTTCCAGCGCCGATCAGTGCCTCGACTTTCGCACTGAGCTGCTTTGCCGTCTCGTCGAGTACTTCCTCTTCGTTATAACAGGGCACTACCAAATATAAAATCTGTTTCTCCCTCATACTGTATCTTCCCTTCACTAGTTTTAGCAGCTTATCAATAAGTGCGCCAGCACTTCGTTATATCAACTATTTTATATCATGACCGATTCCGTGTCAAATTTTATTTCCTGAAATCCTTTCCTATAATTGACATACTGTCCAAATGTGGTAAAATAGAATCTATGAACTAAGGTGAGAGATTGTTGTTTGATTATTTAGAGAGAATGGAATATGAATGAACGCTTAAACTATAAACTGAGACAGGACTTATCCTGTATAAAAAACAGAATCAAATTCAAATGCTGCCGGATGATCTACATGACGCAGGACAAAATGGTCATGTTTGAATCCTTCCACGGAAAACGGTGCGGGGACAGCGTAAAAGCGATCTACGACGCGATGGTGTTCGACGAAGCGTTCCGCGACTACACATTTGTGTGGGCCTTTACGGATCCGGACGCCCACAGGGATCTTTTGGACAATCCGCACACGATCCTTGTCAAAAAGGGATCAACCGATTATTTCCGCTATTATGCCGCCTGCCGCTTTTGGATCAATAACGTGAGCATCCCGGATTTCCTCATACCGGGAAAAGGCCAAGTATATATCGAAACATGGCACGGCACCCCGCTCAAGCGGCTCGGCTGTGACATTGAGACAGACAGCGACCCGAGACAGTCAAAAAAGCGCATGCACAGGCGTTACCGGATCAAAGGAAAGAAAGTCACCCGCTTCCTCTCCCCCTCCCCGTACTACAGCGAGCGGATGGCAACCGCGTTCGGGCTGCGAAAGAAAAACAAAAAAATATTTGTCAACACGGGCTATCCGCGAAACGACGCGCTCTTTCACTACACCGCGGAGGATGTCACGCGCATACGTGAAACACTCGGCATCCCCGAAGGAAAAAAAGTCATTTTGTACACCCCTACCTGGCGTGACACCGACTACAGCCCGGAACAGGGGTTCCAATACAAACATCCGGTCAACCTGAAAAAAGTAGTCGAAAATATCCCTCCAGACTGCGTGCTTTTATTCCGGGCACACCACCAAAACGGCCTGGCGGAAGTGATCGAGAGTTCTGACCGGATCATCGACGTCACAAACGTGGATGATATCAACGAATTGTATATCATCAGCGACCTGATGGTGACCGACTACTCTTCTACGATGTTTGATTTCAGCAACCTCAAACGTCCGATGGTCTTTCACATGTATGACCGGGAAGAATACGAGGAAAAGATCCGGGGATTTTATTTCGATCTTTCCCTGCTGCCCGGCCCGATCACAAAAACCGAGGAAGAACTGGCGCAGGCCATCAGCCGGCAATTATCCTCGTTCGACTACGCTTCCGATGAGACGTATCAGACCTTTCATGAAACATTTAACAAATGGGAGGACGGACAGGCTGCCCACCGCGCCATCGAGCGGTGCATCACGATCGCTCCCCACAAAAAAGGACTTTGGGAACGTTTTGTCCTAAACTATAAAAAAATCGCGAACCGTGTCCATATCCTGTATACGATCGTCCGCTATAACATCACAGGCTTTTTTAACAAGCAAGGATTGTTTTTGAACAACAACGGACGGCGGCTCATGGATATGAAAGACTCCCACAAAGGAGAGCGCTGTTTCCTCATCGGCAACGGCCCCAGCCTTTCACCGGATGACCTGAATTTGTTAAAAGACGAATATACTTTCGCGACAAATATGGTCTACAAAATTTTTGACAAGACCGACTGGCGTCCCAGTTTCCACTGTGTATCGGACAGTATTTACGCAACCAAACTAAGGGATGAAATATATAATAATATCAAATCCCCATTGTTTACGATCGAAAAGACCTATCATAAAATGACGAAACGGACACTTGATACGACATACGTCCACACGATCGCCAGCGAGAGGTATAAAGTCAAAGGAAATCTGTTCGCCTACTGTATGGTAAAAGCGACCGTGCTTTCACTGGCAGCAGAATTTGCCTTCCACATGGGATTTTCCGAGATCTATCTGCTCGGCGTGGACTGTACGAATCCTCACGCGGCGGGCGGTCATTTTACAGAAAATTACACGACAAAAGAAATCGCCCAGACCGATATATCCCGTATTAAGACACGTATGAAACAGGAAAATGTCACGACTGAGCAGATCGGCGAGCATATCATCGACCGCTCACTCGTCGTATACCAGCTCCTGAAACAGTACGCGGACAAACACGGGATCCGTATTTACAACGCGACGCGCGGCGGAAATTTGGAGATCTTTCCGCGGGTGGCGCTGGAGGACGTCCTTGCCTCGGACGGGCATAGTGTGAATAGAACGACTAAGCTTTCAAAAAACGAAAGCTAAGAAGATCTACGGCAGCAGAGCTGCCTATTCACACGGTTCAAGTATTATTTGTTATTCGCAAAAAAGCCACGGAACTGAAGTTCCGCGCAGAAATGAGGAAAATCATGAAAATAATAGGAGTCATCCCCGCCAGATACAAATCGAGCCGTTTTCCGGGAAAACCATTAGTAGATATATGCGGCAAACCGATGATCTGGTGGGTATACCAGCAGGCGATGAAAGTCACGGAATTTGATGCCGTATACATCGCGACTGACGACGAGCGTATCAAAGCAGCCTGTGAGGAACATAATATGAACGTAGTCATGACTTCCGATCGCCATCAGACCGGTTCGGACCGCGTAGCTGAAGTAGCCTCAAAAGTCGAAGGCGACCTGTTTATCAACATACAGGGAGACGAACCTGTGATCAATCCCGACATGATCCGGGAAGTCATCTCCATCTTTTTCGAAGATGAGACCGTCACATTCGGAAGCCTGAAAAAAGAAATCACGGACCCAGAAGAAATCAAAGCGACAAGCACGGTAAAAGTAGTAACCGACCAAAAAGGAGACGCGATGTATTTTTCGCGCTCCGTCATCCCGTCAAATATAAAAGACGGCAGCCTGGCACGCGTATTCCGCCACGTCGGGATCTACGCGTATAAACGTGATTTTTTGCAAGCTTTTTCCCAAATGTCCCAGACTGAACTAGAACTCGGTGAGGGGATCGAGCCGCTCCGCGCGATGGAACGCGGTTATAAAATGCGCCTCAAGGAAACGAAGCACTCTTCGATCGGCGTCGATCTGCCGGAACATGTGGAAAAAGTGGAGCGGGTGATCAAAGGGATCGATACATTGGACTAATTGCCCGTATACCGTATAACAGAGAAATGAGGGAAAAAAGATGAAACGCGTACAATTACTGGACTGCACGCTGCGAGACGGCGGTTATCTCGTAGATGCACAATTTGGAAATACCGTGATCAAAGGAATGATCAAAGGCCTGACCGACAGCGGCATCGACGTGGTGGAATGCGGTTTTTTAAAAGACGAGCCGCACACGAAAGGAAGTACGATTTTTAATAACGCCGCGCAGCTGCGCCCGTTTTTACCAGAAGACCGCAGACAGGCTTCGTTTGTCTGCCTCGCGGACTACAGCCGCTACACCATTTCCAATCTGGAGCCGTTTGACGGCACTTCGATTGACGGCGTGCGCGCCTGTTTCTTTAAAAACGAACGCTATGATGTCATTGATTTTTGTAAAGAGATCGTGGAAAAAGGCTATAAATTATACGTACAGCCGGTCGACATCCTAGGTTACACCGACTCGGAACTGCTCGAACTGCTTGAACTCATCAATCCGCTGGAGCCGTATGCGTTTTCGATCGTCGATACCTTTGGCTCGATGTACAAAGAAGACCTGCGGCGCGTCTTTTACCTCATCGACCGCAACTTAAATGCGGTATCGCGCATCGGTTTCCATTCGCATAACAATCTTCAGATGTCCTTTTCGCTGTCACAGGAGTTCGTCGATATGACACAGGGACTGCGGAAAGTCGTGATCGACGCGACGATGGCCGGTATGGGACGGGGCGCCGGCAACACAAATACCGAACTCGTTATGCAGTATATGAACCGCAAGTACAATGTCGGATATGATATTGATATCGTCCTCGACCTGATCGACAACTACATCGACGGCATACGGAACACCTGCAGCTGGGGGTATTCGACCGCCTATTTCCTGGCCGGTTCGTACAGCGCCCATGTCAACAATATCTCCTACCTGACGGCAAAAGCCGGTATATCCAGCCGCGATATCAACTATCTTTTGAACCGCATCGGCAGCGAGGCGAGAAAGCGGTACGATTACGACCTGCTCGAAAAGGCATATCTCGAATACAACGGAACGATCAAAGACGACGCGAAAGAGGTCGCCACCCTGAAAGAGACGCTGCACGGAAAAGACATCCTCATGCTCCTCCCAGGCCACAGCATCGTCTCGCATAAAAAAGAAATCCTGGCGTACTGCGCAGAAAAAAAACCGATCGTGATCAGCGTCAACCTGCTCTCTCACGACTATCCGATCAATTACGTCTATTTCAGCAATAAAAAACGGTACAACTACTGGAAAAGCGCAAACCGTTTTGATGAGTACAAAAAAATCGTCACATCAAATGTGACGAATATCGAAGAAAAGAACCAATTGATCATTGATTTCACCCGCCTGATCAAATGCGGCTGGGATCAGCTTGACAATTCCGGCATACTGCTTCTGCGCCTTTTGGATGAACTGGATGTCGCTTCAATCGCGATGGCCGGATTCGACGGTTACAGCCACGATTCCAGCAGTACAAACTACATGCACAAAGAGATGGAAAAGACGAGAAACACTTTAAATGCCGATGACGCGAACCGGGACGTGCAGAGTATGCTCGAGGACTACATTAACACAAGGCAGTCCGACTGCCCGATCCATTTCCTCACGCCGTCCCGCTTTGAAATCAATAAATAGTTCAGGAGGACACATATGAAAAAAACAATCGACCTGAAGCAGATCAAACTGTTTGCGATGGACGTGGACGGAACACTTACCGACGGCCATATTTATATGGGAAATGACGGGGAAATGTTCAAAGCATTCCACGTTCACGACGGTCTCGGCATCAAACTGTTAAAACACTATGGGATCATTCCAGCGATCATCACCGGAAGACAGTCGAATATCGTAAAAAATCGGTGTCGCGAAATCGGACTGACGGAATTTCATCAGGGTGTGAAAAATAAAGCCGCGAAACTCGCGGAACTCATGGATCAATATGGACTCACCGCAGAACAGGTTGCCTATATCGGCGATGATATGAACGATCTGAGCGCGGTCAAAGCCGCCGGGGTTACCTTTGCCCCGGCAGACTGCGCGGAAAGCCTCAAACCTTTTATTGATATCATTCTTACAAAACCGTCCGGTCATGCGCCGGTGCGGGAAGCGGTCGATCTCATTTTAAAAGACCGCTATGATTTTAGGGAGTTTTTGGATTTATGAGATCCATTTATTTCTCCTCATACTCCCCCAAAATCCCCTTAAACCGCTTCACGTTTTCGGTAATATCTCCGCGGAACACCTTCGTCCCCGCCACGGCGACATTGGCGCCGGCGTCGAGCACCTCGACCAGCGTTTCAAAATTCACGCCGCCGTCCACCTCGATATCGACCACATACCTTTTTTCCTCAATATAGTCCCGGAGCTGCCGGATCTTATCAAACGTATCCCGGCGGATCTTCTGCCCGCCATACCCCGGCTCTACCGTCATGATCAGCACCATATACAACTTAGGAAGCAACGGCAGGACATCCGTCAGATCCGTCTCCGGCTTTATGGAAACCGCCGCTTTTTTTCCCAAACTTATAATTTCATCAATTGTCTTATTCAGATCCGCGCACGCTTCCACATGAACCGTGATCCCGTCTGCCCCCGCCTCGGCAAAAGACTTCACATAGCGGATTGGCTCCTCCACCATCAAATGTACATCAAAAAACGTATCCACGCATTTGCGGATACCAGCCACAACCGGCACGCCAAACGAAATGTTCGGTACAAACATGCCATCCATAATATCAATGTGTATGTAATCGGCTCCCGCCTCGCTCACAGCTGCCAGTTCGTCTCCGAGCCGGGACACGTCTGCCGCAAGGATTGACGGCGATAATTTGTAATCCATAGATTCCCCTCTTTTCTTTTTCTGCACATCAGATCCTCTGATCAGGTATATTTCCTCTCTTCCCACTCTTTCAATTCCCCGAACAGCTGGACATAATTTTCATACCGCACCGGATTTAACAATCCCTGATCGAGTGCCTCCTTCACCTTGCAGCCTGGTTCATGGGTATGTGAGCACCCCATAAACCGGCACTGGCCCTCGTAAGGCACAAATTCTGTAAAATAATGTCTCAGTTCTTCTTTTTCCATATCGGGGATACGTAGGGAACTAAATCCCGGCGTATCAAACAAATAGGTCTTTTTTCCGATACAAAACAGCTCGGAATGCCTCGTTGTATGCCGTCCTCGGCCAATCTTCTCACTGACCGTCCCGGTCTTCGACGCCGCTTCCGGATAAATTTCATTGAGGATGCTCGATTTGCCGACGCCAGACGGTCCGGCCAGAACCGTCGTCCTGCCTTCCAGCCGCCGGCGCAGTCCGTCCAAACCGATCCTCTCTTTGCTGCTCACGAAAAGGACTTCGTTCGCACACTTTTCATACACCTTCATCAGACGAGTCTCTTCATCCTTAGAAACAATATCCAGCTTATTAAAACAGATCACCGTTTCTATCCCCTGTATGCCCATCATGACTAAAAATCGGTCGAGCAGATTCAGATTCGGCATCGGATCGGCCATCGCAAACAGGACCAGTGCCTGATCTACATTGGCGACCTCCGGACGGATGAGAACGTTCTTCCGCGGCAGGATCTCCTCTATATTTCCCCACTTCTGTTCGTCCGAAATGACCTGGATCCTCACATCATCGCCGACGAGAGGCTTTACCTTATCTTTACGGAACAACCCCTTTGCTTTACATTCATACAACCAGCTGCTGCCGTCAGATGCACAGTCCACATAGTAAAAACCACCGATTCCTTTTACAATCTTACCTGTCCGCTCCATCAGCCGACAACCCTCTTAAATGAGATGGAATACGTATCCACAACCGTCCCGCTCCGGTACACACTGATCTTCCCGGTATTGGCACTCTTTCCCGTCACCTCAAGCAAATATGGGAACTGGTTCGGCCCGAGTGTCACTTTCTTGATCGACGTATCCTTACCGTCCTGCGTCAGAACAAATTCAAACTCTTCCGCCGGATCCTCCGGATAATCAAACGGATTATTGATCGTCACCGATCCCTCATACGTATACGTCTGTTCTTCCCCGAGACTGAGCGTTATATCTACCGTCGTTCCCTGTTCCACCTGTGTATTTTTCGATACACTCTGTACGCATACCCGGTTTTTCTGTACCGCCGAATAGCTGGTTGACTCCGATCCAAGCTCCAATCCTACCTTTTTAAGTTCCCGTCTGGCCTGACTACGGGTCAGTCCGATCAGGTTCGGCACTTTTGCGTACTTCTTTTCCTCGCCCTTACTCGGATAGATCGTGATCTCATCTCCATTATCCGTCTTTTTACCTGCCGCTGGTTTCGTGTACGCCACCCTTCCGACTGGCTGGCTACTGTATACGTCATCTCCCTGAGTCACAGTAAATCCTTTTTCCTGAAGCGCGTTGATCGCATCGGTAATCGTCTTTCCCGTCGTATCCGGTACGGAAATCTGTTCTTTGCCAGTGCTGACAACGACCTCTACCTGATCGCCGTCTTTCATCGCCGTCCCCGCCGCTGGATTCGTGCGGATGACCCTTCCTTTGTCGATGTCATCCGAAGCTTCTTCCACATATGTGACTTCAAAATCATGATTTCCGAGATCCGTAGCCACGTCATCTTTTAAGCGGTCCTCATAGTCTGGGAGTGTAAACGTTTCGCTGTCTGCTGTCGCCCCCGGCGCCGCTGACTCAGTCACAGTCGCCTTATTTCCGTCGTCACCGCCCTCATCAGCATCGTTTGGTATACCCCAAAGGCCGATAAAACGCCCTAACATATAAATGACAACGAGACCGATGATGATCGCCACCGCGATACTTCCAAAGACAAGCGCTTTCTCCAGTTTTGGATCGACATCGGACTTATCTTCCTCTTCCTCGCGCCCATCAATCGGCTCCTCTTCGTCCGCCGTCTGGATATGACCGTTGCGCGAAGCATGTTTCAGCGTATTCACATCATCTTTTGACATGAGGATCGTCCCGCCATTTCCATACAGATTTCCGATCACCCCGTACTCGCCATCGGGTTCCTGAAGAAATCCCTTTAAATCAGCGATCAGGTCCACCGCCGACAGATAACGCAGTTCCGTTTTTTTCTGCATACATTTATTCACAATATTGCTGAGTCCTTTCGGGATCGACGCATCCTGCGCGGCAAGAGGCACCGCGTCCTCCTGAATATGGGCGAGGGCGATCGCCACCGCACTCTCTCCGGTAAACGGAAGATCCCCGATCAGCATCTCATACATCGTGACACCGAGCGAATAAATATCACTCTTTTCATCGCTGTACCCGCCGCGCGCCTGCTCTGGGGAAATGTAATGCACTGAACCCATCGCATTTGCGGTGATCGTATTTGAACTTGCCGCCTTCGCGATACCAAAATCCGACACTTTCGCCGTACCATCTCTGGCGATCAATATATTCTGCGGCTTCACGTCGCGGTGCACGATGTTGTTCCGGTGCGCCGCGTCCAAACCATTTGCGATCTGAAGGGAAATCCCTACCGCCTCCTTGACAGAAAGTTTCCCCTTCTCCTCGATATATTTTTTTAACGTGATCCCATCCACTAATTCCATCACGATATAATACAGTCCGTCTTCCTCACCCACATCATAAATGCCAACAATATTCGGGTGGGACATGCTGGCGATCGCCTGCGCCTCTCCGCGGAACTTGGCAACAAATTTCGTATCCTCACTATACTCCTGTTTTAATATCTTGATCGCGACAAATCGGTTCAACCGGTGGCATTTGGCACGAAACACGTCCGCCATACCGCCGCTGCCGACCTTTTCCAATATCTCATACCGGTCACCAATAATGGTTCCTATACTTACCAAAACAAATTCCTCCATTCTGTCAATACTGAAACTATATCCGAACTAAGACAACACTGATATTATCCTTTCCACCGGCTTCGTTTGCCTCTTTCACCAACAATTCCCCCACTCGGCTCATATCATCTCGATTCTGCTTCAAAATCGTCTCGATCCTGTCATCTTCGAGCATGTTCGTCAATCCGTCCGAACACAACAAGAGCACGTCCCCTTCTTCCACTTCAATTTCAAAGCAATCCGCTTTTACCATGCTGTCTGTTCCAAGAGCTCGTGTAATGATATTCTTATTGGGATGCGTACGCATATCTTCTTTTTGGATCTTACCAGACTGAACCATCTCTTCTACGAGCGAATGATCCACTGTCACCTGCTTTAACGTATCTTTACATACATACAGCCGCGAATCCCCCACATTGATTACGTAAACCGTATCCCCTAACACCACGGCGGCAACGATCGTTGTTCCCATCCCGTACAATGCTACGTTTTCCAGCGAAGCATCGTACACCGTTTCATTGGCAACGGCCACTGCCTGTTCCAATATTCCGATTGGCGTTACTTTTGTACTTTTTTCAATCTGTGAGACAACTTCCTCCACACACATCCGCGAGGCGGTATCTCCTGCATTGTGACCACCCATTCCGTCAGCCACAATAAACAGATTCGGGAAACTTCCAACCGCATATTCCTGGCAGAACACATAGTCCTGATTTACGTCTCTTGTGCGCCCCGTATCTGTTATAGAAAATGTTTGCACAGTTTGACCTCCTTAGTCAGAGCGTTCCGATGGCGCTGCTATTGTCCCTTCTGCATAAAACGATTTCTAAGCTGGCCGCAGGCAGCATCAATATCGCTCCCCATCTCTCTTCTTATTGTAACATTTATCCCGTTCTTTTCAAGTATTATTTTAAAATCTCTTATGTTTTCTTCCTTCGACCGCCTCGTTGTTCGTTCCTTAACTTCATTGAGCGGGATGAGATTAACATGACAGTTCATTCCCTTTAACCGGCGGGCAAGCTCTACCGCATGGGCCTTCCCATCATTCACCCCACGGATCATACTGTATTCAAATGTGACTCTTCTTCCAGTATATGCGATATAATCCTGACATGCTAAAAATATTTCTTCCATCGCATACTTTTTCGCTACCGGCATCGTTTTCCTGCGGATCTCATCGTTTGGCGCATGAAGGCTGATCGCCAGCGTAACCTGCAGTTTTTCCTCCAACAGCCGGCGGATCTGTTCGACAAGTCCGCACGTCGAGACCGTGATGTTTCGCTGGCTGATCCGAATCCCCTTTTCATTTGACAGCAGCCGTATAAAAGACAGCAGATTGTCAAAGTTATCCAGCGGCTCTCCCATCCCCATGACGATCACGTTAGAAACCCGCTGCCCAGTCTCTCGCTGGATCTCATAAATCTGCGAAAGCATTTCACCAGCCGTCAGGTTCCTCACCAGGCCGGTCAGCGTCGAAGCACAAAATGTGCAGCCCATCCGGCAGCCCACCTGTGAGGAGACGCAGACGCTGTTCCCGTGATGGTACTTCATCCAGACACTCTCGACCAAGCTTTCATCCGCCAGCGAAAATAAATACTTTGCCGCATCCTTTCTCGCCGACACCTGCTTTTCCACGATCCGGACGCCGGAAACCATGTACCTTTCCGATAAGTTATCTAAAAACGCCTTCGGCACATTTGACATTTCGCCTAGATCCTTCACTTGTTTCCTATGGATCCACTCGAACATCTGCCGGCCCCGAAACGGCTTTTCACCATATTCCACGGCCAGGTCCACCATCTGCTGTTCCTCCATGCTCCGCAGATCTACCTTTTTGTTCTCATTCATTATGTTCACCGCATCCTTTACAAAGCCGCATCCTTTACAAATTTGGCGGCAAAAAAGCCGTCACACGTCTGGATCCCCGGCAAGGTCTGGATCATTCCCCGCGCCGTCATACCGTTTTGCAGCGATCCGGGTAAATATTCATCCAAAGAGACCCGTTTGAGCGGCAGATGCTGCTCGATCCACTCCGCCACCTCTTCATTTTCGCGAGGATGAACCGTACAGGTACTATAAACCATCGTCCCGCCCGGCCGCAGCGCCGCAGCTGCCCCAGCCGCTATCCTTTTTTGAAGTTCCGGAAGATCTCCTGCATGCTCCATCGCATGGTATCGGATCTCTGGCTTTCTGCCGATGACACCGATACCGGAACACGGAACATCCGCCAGTACGACGTCGACGCGCCCGCTCCATTTTTCATCTATGTCCACGGCGTCCCACTGCTCGATCATAACCTGCTCCGCTCGCAGCCTTTTTGCATTTTCCCGGAGACGGCACAGTTTCTTTTGCGAAACATCCCTCGCCAGCACCATTCCGTCACCTTTCAGAAGATCAGCCGCATGAAATGTTTTTCCGCCGGGACTAGCACAGACATCTAGAACGGTATCGCCTGGACGGATACCTGATACGAGCACCGGAAGCATGGAACTCTCATCCTGAACGACAAAATATCCCTCGGCAAATCCGGGCAGCGAATCAATCCGGTCAAAATCCCGGATGGTAAGGCTCGTATCCATATACATCCCGTCATCTGCACTTACGCCGGCCTGCGCCAGCCCTTCCCTGACCTGCTCGACCGACGCGTTCATCGTCTGCACCCGGATCGTGACAGGCCGGTTCTCATAAAACGAGGCAAAGATCTTTTCCGCCGTCTTCTTCCCGTACGCTCCTACGAGCATATGCGCCAGTTCTTCCGGCACCGAGTAGAGCACAGATAATCGTTTTTCCGGCGAGGCTGCTCCCTGACAGACCCTTTGGCACAGCATCTGCTTTTCTTCCCGTGCCATATTTCGCAGAATACCATTGACAAATCCACTCAGGTTGTCCCACCTTTTCTTTCTCGCCAATTTCACCATTTCATTGCACGTCGCTGACGCCGGAACCGCATCCATATACAGGATCTCATATGTCCCCATACGTAAGATCGTGCGGATCGCCGGTTTCATTTTCAGGACAGGGATTTTAGAAAATAGTTCGATCACCGCATCCAAAAAAAGCGCGCGCTCGATCGTGCCATACGAAAGACGGCGTAAGAAGCTCTTTTCCTGTCTGGTAAATGCCCGGCCATCCGACTTCCTTCCCTGTTCTGCCAACAGATGAAACCGCTCATCGCTGTGTTCCTTTTGCTCCATCACCCCGAATATGATTTCAAAAGCTATCGTCCGCAACGTCGTTCCCTCTCAAAAAATCTGCGCTCTTCATCCGCTTCTTCCCTTCTAACTGCACTTCCAGCACTTTTAACAGTCCGTTCCCCGTCTGGACACAGAATCCATCTTTTTCCACCTGGACTACCGCCCCGCACGGCAGTTCCGTATTCTGGTCAATAACAGACGCCCGCCATATTTTCATCATCTTTCCGCGAAAATACGTGTACGCACTCGGCCAGGAATTCAATCCGCGCACAAACCGTTCCAGCTCAGCCGCATCTTTCGAAAAATCCAATTTCCCCAATTCTTTCCTTAACATCCTGGCATACGTACTTTCTGCGTCATCCTGTTTTACGCGCCTCAGTGTCCCCTGTTCCGCCTGCAAAAGCGTCTCGATCAACAGCGGCCCGCCAAGCTTTGAGAGCCGGCTAAACAAACTCTCGCCCGTCTCGTCCTCACGGATCACGATCTCTTTCTTGAGAAGCATATCGCCGGTATCCAGCCCTTCATCCATCTGCATCGTCGTGATGCCCGTCGTATGATCTCCTGCCAGGATTGCCCACTGGATCGGTGCCGCCCCCCTCCATCTCGGCAGTAGCGACGCATGGACATTGATACAGCCGTATTTTGGCAGTTCCAAAATTTCTTTCGATAAAATCTGTCCAAACGCCGCCACAACAATGACGTCGCACAGAATCCCCCGGAGCGTCTCGATAAACGCCGGATCTTTGACCCGCTCAGGCGTATAAACTGGAACACCGTGTGCGACAGCCTCCTCCTTGACCGGGGTAAAAACCAGCTTTCCACTTCTCCCCCGCGCCTTATCCGGCTGTGTGATGACTGCCGTCACACGGTGTTCGTCCGCATCCAAAAGAGCCTGTAACACCGGAACGGCAAAATCCGGCGTTCCCATAAAAATCACGTTCATCAAAACCCTCCTTTTTTATAGCGGAGAATCCGCAGTTTCATTCACACTCTTCCTCTACGTCCTTTAGTTCCCCTTCGACTTTTTCTACATACAGATGCCCGTCCAAATGTTCGATCTCATGGATCAGGGCGCGCGCCAAAAGCTCCTCCCCCTCGATCTCGTATTCATTCATATCCTGATCAAACGCCCGTACCCGTACGATGTTCGGTCTCGTAACAACGCCCGCCTTTCCGGGTACGCTCAGACATCCCTCGTTACCGCGCTGCTCGCCTTCTGTATACGTGATCACCGGGTTGACTAAAACGATCGGACTGTCACGCTCCTCCGTAATATCAATTACTGCGATCCTCTTCAGGATGCCAACCTGCGGCGCTGCCAGGCCAACGCCCTCTGCTTCATACATCGTCTCCAGCAGATCATCTACTAATTGTCTTGTCTTACCAGTCATTTCTTTCACTTCTTTGGCGGTCTTATTCAAAATATCATCGCCAATCGTCCGAATATTCCTCAGTGCCATTGGTTCTCCTCATTTCTGTTCAAACTTTTTTCATTTTACTGCTAAAACACTTCATACTGCATATAGTTGGAATCGTCTTCTTCCGACTTCCACTCCTCAATCCCCAATCTGACCTGCTCCATCTGCCGAACGGTCTGCGTCTTAACGTAAAGTCCCAGCCGGAATCGGTCTTTGACCCGCTTGACGGCGGCGGGCGCCGGGCCGATCAATTTGATCTGTCCGCCAAACGCAGCCTGCAGCCTTTTTGCCAGCCTGGCCAGACATGACTGACCCGCTTCCAGCGTATCCGCCGAAACGCTGACAGCGAGCATTTCACCATATGGCGGGTATTCCATCATGCGCCGGTAGGCAAGCTCATTGTCGTAAAACAGCTCTGCATCCTGCGCAGCGACACTCGCGATCACATAATGCTCCGGCTGATACGTCTGGATGACGACCTCCCCGGATTTTTCTCCCCGTCCGGCGCGGCCGCTCGCCTGCATCAAAAGCTGGAACGTTCTCTCACTGCTGCGGAAGTCATTGTCAAACATGCTCATATCCGCAGCCAGCGCCGCAACCAGCGTTACATTCGGAAAATCGTGCCCTTTGACGATCATCTGTGTCCCAATGAGAATATCGGCATTTCCTGCGCGGAACTCTGATAAAATGTGTTCGTGCCCATGTTTTCCCGCTGTCGTATCCGCGTCCATCCGCAGGATCCTGGCCGTCGGAAACCGCCTGCCAAGCATTTCTTCCACCTTCTGCGTGCCAAGCCCGAATGCCGCGATATAGGGCGAACCGCACGCCGGGCACCTCTCCGGCATCCGCACGGCGTGGCCGCAGTAATGGCACATGAGCGTATCGACATCCCCAGTATGGTTTTTATGCGCCGTCATTGACACATCACAATGAGGACATTGTATCACATTTCCACAATTTCTACAAGAAACAAAACCGGCATACCCCCTCCGGTTGATAAAAAGCATGCTCTGCTCGCCTTTTCGCAGGCGTTCTTCCATTTTTTCCTGCAGGATCCGGCTGAACACCGAGCGGTTCTTTGCCCGCATCTCTTCCCGCAGATCCACGGTGTGTATCGTCGGCAGCCCGGCGTCACCCGTCCGTTTCGTCAGACGGTATTCCTTATAACGCCCGTCCTTTGCCGCCAGATAACTTTTCACGGACGGCGTTGCCGAGCCAAACACGACACTGGCCTCCGCCAGTCCGGCGCGGTATTTCGCGACCTCGTCGCTGTGATAACGCGGCGCCCCCTCGCTGATGTAACTATTTTCGTGCTCTTCGTCCACGATAATGATCCCCAGTTTTTCAAACGGCGCAAACAGCGCGGAACGAGGCCCGACCATAATATCCACCTCGCCGTTTTGGGCCCGCTCATACTGATCATAACGCTCACCGTCAGACAACCGCGAGTGCATGACGGCCACCCGCTCCCCAAACGCAGTGCGGAAACGGGATACGGTCTGAAAAGTGAGGGAAATCTCCGGTATAAGAACGATCGCCTGACAGCCGCCCGCGATGACCGTCTTCAAAAGATGGATATAAACCTCAGTTTTTCCGCTTCCTGTAATACCATATAAAAGATAATTCCGGCGCACGCCCGCCCCATATTCCTCCGCGAAATCGGTAACGATATTTTGCTGCTCTTCATTCAGCGTATGAGCCTGGACATTTTCCTGCTCCATCTCTTCTGCTGGGTTCCGGTATTTTCTCTCCCTTGTCACGGCGATGATCCCGTCTTTGACAAGGCTGTCGATCACAGGCTTTTTCACCTTATATTTCACATCTGCCATCCGCTTTGTCAGCACACCGCCCTCGGCTAACATGCCGTTCAGGAGCCTGGCCTTTGCTTTATAGTGCTTTCTCTCATACTCATGAAGCAGATCGGCTGCCTCCTGAACGGTCACCTTAAAAGTAAGCCAGTACTCCTCCACTGACTTAATCTTTTTCCGCACCGGAAGCACCGTCTTCAATGCCTCGTTCATCGTACAGCCATACTGTTCCCGCAAAAATACGGCAATCTGAAGAAGCTGTCCCTCCACGGATATATGCTTTTTTTCGATACCGAGGATATCTTTGATCCGGCTCACATCAAAGGCCGGCGTTTCCGTAAGTCCGATGACAAAGCCGTGCATCAGGCGGTTTCCCCTGCCAAATGGGATCCTGACCGGCGTACCAGTCGAGATTTCCTGTTCCAGTTCTTTTGGAACGCGGTACTGATATGTCCGGTCCAGTGCCTCCACCTGGATATCTACGATCACATCTGCATACACGACATCACAACCTTTTCCACGACTTCATCCATGTGCATCCCCCGGGAACCTTTGACGAGGATCCAGTCACCTGGCTGTGCCTCCTGTCTGATATATGCCGCCGCCTCCCCGGTACTGGCACATTTCTTCGTCCGGATATCCGAATGCTCCCGTACCTGCTCCGCAATAAAACCTGCTCCCTCTCCTACCGTTACTAAGCAAGAAAGTTTCTTTCCTTCCGCCGCTTCTTTCAAAATAAATGTCCCGATCCCCCGGTGTAGTTCTTCCCTCTGTTCACCGAGTTCTAGAACATCACCGAGAACCGCGATCTTACGGCCGTCCTCCCCATAGTCAAACAGCGCGTCGATGTTACTGTTGATCGAATCCGGACTGGCGTTATACGTATCGTCTATGATATGGTAGCCGTGGCAGTCCTTCCGCTCACCGCGCATCGAAAACGGCCGGTACTCCGCCAGCGCGGCAGAGGCCGCCGTCAGATCCACGCCAAACTGCTCCGCCAGCGCCAGGGCGACCACCGCATTGTTTACGTTATGCGCTCCCATCACCGACAGTTCTACCTCACAAGCCCCCTGCCCGTGATATACAAAACGCTGTCCGCTCTCCGTTACCTGAATGCCATCGGCCCGCCTGCCACAGTCTGGTTCTGTCCCATAGTAAACAATGTCGCTGGCAGATATCCCCTCGCCCCAGGGGAGATTGTCTCTTGAAAGCTGCCGGAGATCGCCATTTCCGCAAACATACATCCCGCCGCCCTCTCCGCCGCCGACATATTTGATAATATGACCCTTCTCATATGTAATTGCCTCACGGCTCCCCAAATTCCCGATATGGGATACACCGATGTTCGTCATCACTGCTGTCTGCGGCTTTACAATTTCAACGAGACGCGCCATTTCCCCAGGAAGGCTGATCCCCATTTCAAAGACGCCAAGTTCCGTCTGATCGTCGATGTGAAACATCATCAGTGCCGTCCCGATCTGACTGTTCAGATTTCCGATCGTTTTCAATACACGATACTTCTTTGAAAGCACGGCGCCTATCATTTCCTTTGTCGTCGTCTTTCCGACACTTCCCGTCACGCCGATCACCGGAATGTCAAACCGAGCCCGGTACGCAGCCGCCAGCTTTTGCAGCGCCTCTATCGTATCTTTGACATAAATACAGGCGCCCCATTCTGGCACATGATCCGCATCTTCGCCCATTACATCCGGCTTCTCAGCCATGATATCCGGATCCGAGGTAAACGAAGCCGCTGCCCCCGCTGCCATCACATCCGGGATAAACCGGTGGGCGTCCACCCGCTCTCCTATCACTGGCACAAACAGCGTGCCCTCTTTTGCGCTCCGCGAATCGGTCGCCACATCCGTGATGACCGCATCCATATCCCCACACAGCAATGTGCCGTCTGTCGCATCCAAAACTTCTTTTACACTAATCGGAACCATACTCTATCCTCTATCTTATTTATTTCGCCTTTATAACATCCGACATATCATAGCGCCCTGCGCCTTTTCCCTTTAAATACTTCGCCGCCGCTACCGCTCCTTTCCCAAAGACCGCTTTGCTGTAAGCGGAATGGGAAAGAGTGACCACTTCATCCGGCCCGGCAAATATCACGTCGTGATCTCCCACGATCGTTCCGCCGCGCACCGCGCTGATCCCGAGTTCTTTCCGCTCTCTTTTCTGCTTCCTCTGCGAGCGGTCGTACACATATTCAAAACATCCTCCTGCTGCCTCATTGACGGAATCGGCCAGCGCGAGCGCCGTTCCCGAAGGGGCATCCAGTTTCTGGTTATGGTGCTTCTCCACGATCTCTACATCGTATCCTTCCAATGCCAGCACGTTTACAGCCTGCTGTACGAGATTCATAAGCGTGTTGATACCGAGTGACATGTTCGCTGACCGGAGGATCGCCGATCGCTCTGCCGCCTCTTCGATCGCATCGAGCTGATATTCCTCATATCCAGTCGCGCAAAGTACAGCTGGCAGCTTCTTCTCGGCACAGTAGGCCAAAATATCATCTAAAATCTTCGGACTGGAAAAGTCAATGAGAGCATCCGCATCCACGTCACAAGCCGCTATGGACGAAAACACTGGATATTCCGTTCTTCCATCGTCTGTCAGGTCAATCCCAGCGACGATCTGCGCTTCATCGTCGTTTTTTACTAGTTCTGTGATCGTTCTTCCCATTACGCCGCTGCATCCGCATAAAATAATGTTTGTCATCTCTGTACTTCCTTTCTCCTAACTGTTTTTTACACGATCCCGAGTTTTTTCATCTCGTCCGCCAACCTGGCAGCATTGCCATCCTCCATTTCAGTCAACGGGGCTCGCAGGGAACCGACATTCATATCCATCAGGTTCATCGCCTTTTTCACAGGAATCGGATTCACCTCACAAAACAGCGCTTTGATCAGGTCGAAATAGGTAAGCTGCAACTCCGTCCCCTTCTTTAGATCTCCGCTGAGATAGGACGCTGTCATATCGTGCGTCTCCTGTGGGAGAATGTTCGATAGCACGGAGATCACGCCCTTCCCGCCCAGCGACAGCACGGGTATGATCTGATCGTCATTGCCCGAATACAGATCCACTTCTGTGTTCTCTTTTTTCGCAAGGCTGAGTACCTGCGCCACCTCAGACAGATCCCCGGTCGCGTCTTTTACGCCTACGATATTCTTCGTATCACGGCACAGCGCCACGACGGTCTCCGGCATGATCTTCACACCAGTTCTCCCAGGGATATTATACAGAAGGATTGGAATATCGACCGCTTCCGCAATTTTTGTAAAATGCGCCTTCAAGCCATTTTGTGTACATTTATTATAATACGGCGTCACAACAAGCAGTCCGTCCGCCCCTGCCGCCTCTGCTTCTTTTGACAGATAGACAGCCGAAGCCGTGCAATTTGAACCGGTACCAGCAATGACTGGGATCCTCCCGTTTGTCACCTTACAGCAGATGCGGATACATTCCAGATGTTCCTCATTCGAAAGTGTCGAAGCCTCTCCCGTCGTCCCACAGATAATGATAGCATCTGTGTGGTTCGCGATCTGAAACTCTATGATTTCTTCCATTTTCGTGTAATTAACCGATCCGTCGGCATTCATCGGCGTAATGAGAGCTACGCCAGCTCCTGTAAATATTGACATAATAATCCTCTTTTCTGCGCGGAACTTCAGTTCCGTGGTCCTTCAGTTCCGTGGCTTTTTACGCATAGCAAATCTTTGTGTCATACGGTGCGCATTTCCTATCCCAAAAACGGCATTTTCCGAATGGAAAATGCCGTTAACGATCCCTCTCAAACTCCGTAGCACTCCATCCAGACGATGACAGTCATATGCTTCTTCAACATATGCCCAGGCAGACCGCTTCAGGCAACGCTCCCCTTCGGCAGACTTTCCTTTCATATACCATCACATATGTACCTGCATATCCGGTAGACTACTCATAAAGTCCGCGCCTCTACTCTTTGTTTACTTAAAATTTATAATAGCACTTCTTACTCATGCGGTCAATAGTAAAATCATGTTTTTACTATTTTGACCTATTCCGATCCAATCCATACATCGCGGAGCCGATAAAGTGCTGGGATTGCGAATAATAGAATAACCACCACGATAAACAATGCCGCAAATATTACATAAGCTATCTGACCCAGTATGCGGACAGGCTTACTCTCTTCAAACGATGCCCCTTCCGGCTTTCCCGCAAAGATGTTCGTTTTTTTCCGGAGAACGATAACCGCTGCCAGCAGGATCAGGACTATGCTCGAAATGACCGTGCCCATTTTTTGTCCGTCTGGCACATAACTCAATACAATCTCGTTCGCTCCCTGCTCTACCGGTATGGACAACATCCCATCTATATAACCGATCTCCGATACTTTCTCGCCATTTACCTTGCACACCCATCCTTCATCATACGAAACCGGCAGGAACACGTATGGCTTCGTCACTTGATCCAGTTCAATCTTCAATCCAGAATTCTTTTTCTTCAATGACTTGATCTCCGGATTCTGATTTTTCACAGCCTCGATGCCGTTTACAAACGTATTATAGTCCAGTATGCCCAGATGGATGTTTGACGAATTTCCACCACCGTTAAACTGAATGCTGACATGTTCATTCTGAAAACCTCCGAGATAAACAAGACCATTGCCAAAATCAGCTGGGTACTGCTGGTTCATCGGCACAGAAGACGATGGCACCATGACGGATGTACCATTCACCAAAATGCTGACTGGATCACTGCTGGAATTCGTTCCGTAAAAATAGAACAGCTTTTTATCATTTCCTACTTCCATGTCAAACCGGCTGCCAGACACCTGCTGTGAGACGTCCTGTATGAGCCGATCCTGTGCGCCGGTAATCGCCGCAAACAAGTTATTTTGTGTCTGGAACTTCTCCCCGCTCTGCAGCAGTGTAGACACATCCGTACCGATGGCAAAAGGCAGCTCAAACTTGTTCTCATACAGATGCAGAACATCATCGCCGTATCCGTTTACCGCCTCGCAGTATTCATATAACTCTTCCGGCAACTCGTACTGGCTGAGAAAATATTTCATTTGGAACAGCGTGTCAGTAAAGACAGTTCCGCCTGTATCCAATAGCTGTGTCCAGTTGATCGAATATCCAAGCGCCGCGAAATTCGACTGGAGTTCCGTGGGGATAACGTGCCAGTAATTCGAAATCGCCTCTGCTCCCAAAACAAGCGAGTACTCAATGTGATCCACCTTATAATCTGTATTTTTGATCCTCTCAAAATCCCCGATCTCTGTCTCCATACTCGTAGCCACTTCACTTGCCGCCTTCAGATGCTCTGGCGAGAATACCGTGATATTATCTTTATTCGGCGCAAAACTGATGATGGAAGTACACGTCATCTGCACACAAAGCAGCACGAGGATCAGTTCTCTTTTCTTTCCTTTGAAAAAGCACCAGTAAAGGGCAGCACAGAACAGTTCGATAAAAATACACAAAAAACCGTCACCCAGCTGTGCGTAAGCCCCATTTTTACAAAACGCATCATAGATTTTATAAAAGATCCAGCCGGAAAGGAGCGCTGCCGCCCCCGCGATCCCATATACGATCTTGCCTTTCAGCCAATTTCCGATCCCCTGCACAACCTGCTTATTTTCTTTATACAGTACGGCCGCAAAATCGATCAGCACGAAAGAGATCACATAGATAAACCGAATCGGCCACAGCGCTCTTGTTCCGCCGTGCCAGAGCAGTTCCGTTCCAGAAACGACAACCGAAAGAATCATAAATACGACCAAAACAATATGGCTTCGGTACTTTTCCCTGAATTCCCGGCCACGTTCGTTCCCCTTCCAGAGAAAGAACAAGATCGCGGCACATGGCAGCGCCATATTGACAAGCATCCGCTCAACCGTATTCCATTCGCTGATACTCCATCCGTTCTGGATCGCAGTCAGATACGTATTCAGAAAATTGCCGTCTCCGCTCCTCGACGTATTCGAGATGCAGAGAAAGGCGGGAATACTCACTGCGGCGCTAAGTAAAACTGCCGTTCCGACCGATACCCCTAAATGCAGCGAACACCTGTATTTTTCTCCCCTGTCTGTATTCTCAAAGAACAACTTTGACCCGCACGACAGAAAAAGAAAGATCAAGGTGATACATCCCGTATAAACATTTGTGATCATCGTCAGGGCAAACACAACGATAAAGAAAACGCACCCCTTTTTATTCCATATGCGGTCGATCCCGATCATAAGCAGCGGAAGCAAAAACGCCGCATCCATGACAAATATAATCTGAAAATGGATCAGTGACGCCGCACCAAACGCATAAAGGACGCCGCCCATGATCCGCGCCACATGTTTTATTTCATATTTTTTCAGATAAAAGTACATCGCGCACGCGATGGCGATCATTTTCAATATAAGAAGGATGTTCACGAAATTTACCAGATTGTCCCTCGTAGAAAAATACAAAAATAGATTGAGTGGACTAAGGAACGCCCCGAGTGACGAAGCGCCAGAAATATTAATGCCAAAAGCCGAATTCCATGTAAAAAACGGACTCGCATTTCCATGTAGGATATCCCATACGTAGTACATTCCTGCCGGTATCGTCTGCTGCACCATGTCTCCGCGGGCGATCGTCTCATTCCCAAACGGATAAATCCCATTGACCTGATAGGCAACCAGTACGATCACGCTAATGATCGCTGTTATGATCCCGACATCAATAATAACTGCCTTCTCTTTATTCCAATTCTTTCTTTTTCCCATTCGTCTCCTAATCCTCTCTTTTCCTTTCGTTTTGAAAATGGATCACAGACGCAAGATCTGTTCTTTCTCCGTCCATGATCCATCCTCATGTCAACCCATTCCTGTCATCACGAGATTTCCGAAACCTCATCGACATAAACCCGTATTTGATCTGGGAGTTTATTTCCCGTCAGGATCAGCTTTTGGTAATCTCCCTGAATCCGGAGCAGGTCTTCTACATCATCCGCCGTCAGTATATCAAGATCAATCAGGCCCAATACCTCATCCAAAATGATAACATCACACTCTCCTGTCTCTATCACCTTTTTTGCAAAATTAAACCCGTTTAAGAGATTGTGCTTTTCCTCTTCTTTCGCCTCGTCGGTCAGATCGCAGTAATTGCATTCGCTTTTATCAAAACGGAAAATCTTTACATCTGGTTCCAAACGCTCCAGTACATGGAACTCATTTGCCACTTTTCCCTTTAGAAACTGGATCATCGTAAGGCGCTGTCCTTCCTGCAGTTCACGTAGCGCCTGTCCGGCTGCCGCCGACGTCTTTCCCTTTCCGTCTCCATAAAATACCTGCACAATTCCTGTTTCCATCGTCTTAAACACCTCTCTTTTGTTACAAACATATCATTACATGCAGATGTTCACCTACATGGGGATAATTTACCACAAAATCTGTCTTATGGCAAGAAAAACATTTGTCAAGTTCCTTCACCGCCCGATTTTCAGAACTCTTCCTCGTCCAGCGGCTCTTCCGCCGGTTCCTCTGATGCGGCAACGATCGCCGACATCTCCTCGATATGCTCCAGCTTGCTCACGGAAATCTCATACGCCACCCTCGTCTCAAACGTTTCTTCATCCAGCTTCTTTTGATATTCGCGGCTCTGGATCCTTCCCCAGATCTGGATATGCTCCCCAACCTGGAAACCATCGGCAAATCTCGCATTCCTTCCCCAGCAGATACACGGAATGTAATCGGATTTCCCATACGGACGGTTTACCGCCAGCAAAAGGTCAGCGATCTCACGTCCCAGCGGCGTCTTACGATACACAGGCGCTTTACAGATATACCCGTCTAAAAATATGTAATTCGGTTTTTCACTGCCGATTTCCACCTCATCCACTCTCAAATCTCTCACAAAAACCGAAAGGATCAGACGGTTTCTGCTCTCCTCATGCCGGTTGTACGACCGGAACTGTCCGCTTACTTCAAAATATTTCCCCCTATAATCCTTTGACACATCCACAAGTCTCTCTGAAACCATGAGAGGGATCGTGTCGTACACGTTACTGAGCCTTCTCACAGAAAGATGCACCATATAAAAACCTTCCCCGTACACTTCGTGACTGAAAGAGAATTCGCTCACTACCTCTCCATACACATTTACCTGATTGTTTCCTAAAACCTTATCTGTCATCATATGACCCCCTTTGTTTATTTTTCCATGAGTACCCCGTCATGGATTTTTTATCGTTACCTTAATAATGATATGCTCATATCCCCCTCTTTAGAACCAAAATAATTCAATTTGCTTAATTTTTTTTATTGTGCTACAATATGTAAGGCGGTAGAGGTTATACTTTACTTACTATAATAACACATGAAAGGGTATCTTTGCAAATGTTTACGAAAAGAAATGACATAAGAAATATTGCGATCATCGCACACGTAGACCACGGCAAGACGACGATCGTAGATGAACTATTGAAGCAGAGCGGCGTGTTCCGCGCGAACCAGGAAGTTGCCGAGCGTGTCATGGACTCAAACGACATCGAACGGGAACGCGGCATTACGATCTTATCCAAGAACACGGCCATTCACTACGGGGACGTAAAAATAAATATCATTGATACGCCGGGCCATGCAGACTTCGGCGGGGAAGTGGAGCGCGTACTGAAAATGGTAAATGGCGTCATTCTCGTGGTGGACGCGTTTGAAGGGGCGATGCCGCAGACAAAATTCGTGCTGAAAAAAGCGCTGGAACTCTCGCTCCCCGTCGTTGCGTGCATCAATAAGATCGACCGCCCCGAAGCCCGCCCTGAAGAAGTCGTCGATGAGATCCTTGAATTATTCATTGACCTTGATGCCGATGAATCGCAGCTTGACTGCCCGTTTATCTTTGCTTCCGCAAAGGAGGGTACCGCTTCTGCTTCGCTAGAAGAAGCGGGAACAGATATGAAGCCGCTTTTTGACGCGATCATCGACTATATCCCCGCGCCGGAGGGAGACCCGGACACCGATACGCAGGTGCTCATCAGCACGATCGATTACAATGAATATGTCGGACGGATCGGTGTGGGAAAAGTAGATAACGGCTCCGTTCGTGTCAACCAGGACGTTGCGATCGTGAACGCACATGATCCTGAAAAATACAAGAAAGTAAAAATAAGCAAACTCTACGAATTTGAGGGATTGAACCGTGTCGAGGTGAAGGAAGCCGGCATTGGTTCCATCGTTGCGATCTCAGGCATTTCCGACATCCATATCGGCGACACCCTCTGTTCTCCGGAAGATCCTCAGCCAATCCCGTTCCAACGGATTTCCGAACCAACGATTTCGATGGATTTTATCGTAAATGACAGTCCGCTCGCCGGACAGGAAGGAAAATATGTCACATCCCGTCACCTGCGCGACCGCCTTTACCGTATGCTGAATACCGATGTCAGCCTGCGCGTCGAAGATACCGATACAACAGAAGCGTTCAAAGTATCCGGCCG
This sequence comes from uncultured Eubacterium sp., assembly GCA_910589665.1. Lineage (GTDB taxonomy): Bacteria > Bacillota > Clostridia > Lachnospirales > Lachnospiraceae > Eubacterium_F. The sequence continues at coordinate 28,974 of CAJUTR010000017.1, forward strand.
CGGCGAACTCCATCTGTCTGTTCTCATCGAGAATATGAGGCGTGAAGGATATGAATTCGCAGTTAGCAAACCGGAAGTTTTATATAAAACCGATGAGCACGGAAAGAAGTTAGAACCGATGGAGCGTGCCTACGTGGACGTGCCTGACGAATTTACCGGCACCGTCATCGACAAACTCAGCCAACGCAAAGGCGAGCTTCAGGCGATGACTCCTCACGGCGCCGGCACGACAAGGCTGGAATTTCTCATTCCATCCCGCGGCCTGATCGGCTACCGCGGAGAATTTATGACAGATACAAAAGGAAACGGCATCATCAACACCGAATTTTATGGCTATGGTTCGTACAAAGGCGACATCGCCTACCGGAAGCAGGGTTCCCTCATCGCGTATGAGACCGGGGAGACCGTTACCTATGGCCTGTTTGGCGCACAGGAACGCGGCACTCTGTTTGTCGGCCCCGGAGAAAAAGTTTACGGTGGTATGGTCGTCGGGCAAAATGGCAAAACTGATGATATCGAAGTAAATGTATGCCGGAAAAAGCAGCTGACGAACACTAGAGCGTCCGGCTCGGATGACGCGCTCCGCCTCTCACCGAAAAAAGAGCTGAGCCTGGAGGAAGCGATCGAATTTATCGACACCGATGAACTGCTCGAGATCACACCCGAACATCTGCGCATCCGCAAGAAGATTCTGGACGGAACCGAGCGCTACCGTTCCAAACGCAACGCGACTTGACCGCTTATCGCAATGACTTATGCTTATCGCAATCGCTAATATGGAGGATAATATGGAATTAAAACCGATCAGCCCATTTGTACAAAATATCTTTCAGAAATATGAAAGCATGAGGCCCTGCTTTATGAGCGAGGGACATTTCCTGAATCAGTTTTTATGGGAAAATTACTATCAAACCAAATTTGCTCATGACGACACCGCGCTGTACTTGTTTTTTGAAAAAGACGGGAAAAAAGGCGCTTTTTGCCCTCTGTGCCCCGTTGATCACCTGGCGGAAGCGTTCCGGCGCATGCAGCGCCAGTTCCACGATGTATGGGGTGTGAAAATGAACGTATTCCTGATCGACACGCTGACAAAAGACGTATGGGAGAGCGCCGGCCTGCTGTCCGGCTATACCATCCACGAAGACCGTGACAGCGCGGACTACATTTACGAGGCAGAAAAGCTAAAAAGTCTGAGCGGGCGCGCCCTACACAAGAAAAAAAATCTCGTCAACGCGTTCCAACGCGAATACGAGGGGCGTTTTTCCTACGAAACACTCGGCTGCCGTAATATTGAAGAGGTGAAGGAATTCCATGAGCAATGGCTGGACGAGCGGCGCGTCGATGACAAGTATAACTGTATAGATAACGAAGAGGAAGGCGTTTACCGTCTGCTCGGCAACTGCAGGAGCGTAGACTGCCATATGGGTGGCATCCGCATGGACGGCAACCTCGTCGCCTATTCGATCGGCAGCTACTGTCCGTCGATCCAGTGCGCATTTATCCATATCGAGAAAGCAAAAACGGATATCAAGGGATTGTATAACTACATCAACCAACAATTCCTCCTGCACGAATTTCCGGAGGCGCGTTATGTCAATCGGGAAGACGATCTCGGACAGGAGAATTTAAGAAAAGCGAAGCTTTCTTATAAACCGATCCGTCTGGAGGAAAAATTTTATCTGTTTGAAAAATAAATACGGAAACAAAGGACTGCCACACTAGTTTCTCGATAAGCCCCTTCGATTGTTCTAGCACGGCAGTCCTTTTTTCATCGCCAGATCATTTTACAGTAAATCCAGCTTTCTTTATTTTTTTCTTATAGTCTTTTGCTTTCGCAGCAGGAAGTTTAAACTTCGCCTTTTTGGAAATGCCTTTAAACGCATTCTTATCAACCGCTGAGATCTTCTTCCCCTTGATCACAACCTTTTTCAATTCCTTACATTTATAAAACGCCTTGGCGCCAATCTTCGTAACCGCTGCACTGATCGTAACGTTTTTCACATATTTGTTATTTGCCAGCGCTTTTGATGCAATTTCTGTTACCGGATAAGTTGTTCCCTGATATGTCACTTTCGCTGGGATTGAAACGGTCTTACTTTTCTTGTTCGTCGTTCCCGCATACGTCAGGGTGACTTTTCCCGATACTGCTTTCGCAACATATTTATTTTTGCCCACTGTAACCTTCTGACCCTGCTTCAGGGCAGCCGGTGCCGGCGCGGCAGAAGGCGAAACCGTCGGCACGGAAGGCTGGATTGTGCCAGTCGGCGGAACTGACGGTTTTTGTGATTCAGACGGTGCCGGTTTATTCATCTCATCCGGTTCACCCGGTGTAGGTGTCGGACTGTACACCGGATCAACCGTAACAACGATCCCGATTTCCAATATCCCATAATGCTCGGTATCTACCGGAGTAAACAGTACTAGATATTTCGTTTTCCCGCTGTCTGATACAGAAGGCTTGATTTCCGGCTGTTTCCAAGAGAATATTCCCTCTACATCTGCGGATCCGTGCTTGATCTGCGATTCACTCAAACTCTGACCTTCTACGATCTTACCTGCTTCTGGCACGACGCAGATACTTGGCAATGCCTTCACGATCGTAAAATCTACAACTGCTTCGGCACTCTTATAGCAAACCGTGGCGCCGCTCGTCACACGCAACGTATAATCACCAGGCTCTTTCGGTACACTGGCAGTATACTCTGAGTCCTCTGCATTTTTCTTTTTATATTCATACGTCAGGTTTCCTAATGACGGATTGATCACCTCTGGTTCAATATCCTCACCATAGACCGTATCTTTACAGATCACCTGCAACGGATTCTCTACTTTATTGATCACAAAATACTTCTTTGTGGAGCCATACGCCGCGTAATCTCCCCGGCCTTTGACCGTTACACTTCCCTGTCCTGGTAATACGTTACTGCCATACGATACAGAATAATCAATTCCTTTGCGCAGTTCCTCCCCGCCAAGTGTCACTGTGACTTCCGGCTTGATGCGCTGTCCATTGTAATCCTGCGGGGCAATGTCTGCTACCACGGCATTGCGCATCACCTGGTCGCTCCATTCGCAACCGGACTCTGCTACATTTTTATAATACGTAAACGCCCCTTCCGCAGCATGATAGATTGCGATATCAAACTGTTTCGTATCATTGAACTCTAACAGATATGACTGCCCTTCCGGTTTGCAGAGAGTTCCATACACCGGATCTTCTGATGAAGTCCTGCTGGCAAAATAGTCAAACATGCTGCCGTCAAAACTCTTTTCGTTTAACCCATCCTCTTTTGTCATATTGAAAATCCCACATGCCATCTCATCCGACTCCACGCTTAAAAAGGTAGAGGAACTATATCCACACATAGAAATCTCTGGAAAAAAGAACAGAATCAGTTCTGCCGGAATTGCCGAGTCTATATCCGTTATTCCTAATTCATCTAGATCTGCCTGCTTACTTGGAAAACTTATCGTTGGCGTTCCAGGGTGTCCCTTATAATAATACTCATAAGAATCACCATAGTATTCTATCACCATTTTTGCGTAATCTTTAAAATCCTCCTCAGTCGTAACAGTAGTGCCCAAAATTACCATAACAGGTTTTCCCGATTTATTTGCTTCGCTAAACATATCATCATTAAAATGATACAATTTCTTAAAAGCCGTATCCTTACTTACATTCTGTACAGCTGAGAGCATTTGGGCAATATTTTTGTTGGAAGCATTTTCCTTCACTTTTTGCAGAACCTCTGCATTTCCAGAACTAAAATTATTTTTTCTTCCAACCCACCATTCTACGTTCGAATCTTCTGCTGCAACAGCCGCATATTTTTCAAGCGCCTGATAATACAGATTTCCATTATTTCCCAAATACTTAGCCCATGACGCATCAAACCTTCCTTCTTCTCGGGATCTCTCCTTCAATCTCTGCCAGTCTTTGCGCATATCTTCATATAACGAACCATCTGTATCCTCTTGGAACATATTATTATAGATGTAATATGTTCCACTCCCATCTGATAGAAATACCGTGCGGTATTGTGACTCTGGTATCCGATTTGCCTCAAAAAGTACCAGCATATGTTCGATATAATTATCTGTCGAATAAAGAGTAAATGTGGAATTTGGATTCATCTCATACAGATCTTTTACATATGCCGACATTTGATTTCTTGCTCCCAGCCAGTCTGCAAATGTTTGATCATAAGCTCCCTTTGGTGCCGTTGGCAACTTATACACATTTTCTGGGAGTTCATCCCAGTTCCATGCTGCCAGTCTGTGAAACATGGTAATAGTAGGGATTGGATCTCCATCCGCATCCTTCGTTATACAGTAGTTTTCATTTGTCGTTTGATTCTCTGCGCCATCCCACAGGGAAAGGGAAAATAAAACTGCAGGAAATGTAGCACTCACCAACGCCAGATTGTACTGCTCCGCCACAATCCCAACTGTGGCCGTCTCCGACGCACTCACCATCGAACCAGACTTAGTATATTCCACTTTGACGCTGAATTTTCCAAAGTTCTCAAAATCCATCGAATACTCAGTCTTTCCAGTCTCTAATGGGATTGTTTTCGTTACATTTTGAGTGACAGTATTACCATAATACATATTTGCCGTAATTTTTACAGAGTCCGCCCGTCCATCTGCCAGTATGGCATCATTTCCTGCAATCCGGAGTGTCAGATCCGTTGCATTTACGTTCGTCTGCTCTAGTTCAACATCCCCAAACTCATTTTCTACCATTACTGCAGTTGTCGTAACCTCATTTGTGCCTGTCTCCGCGCTTTCTCCTGAAGCGGCAGCCGCCAGATGAAATCCTGATCCTGACAGCGGAGATAATATCATTGCCATCACCAATAATGAGGCAAACACTCGCCTTTTCCACTTGTTCATTGCTCCATACACTCCTTTGTTATATGCTTGGTGCTGCAGATCTCAAGTTTTGAACCATTTGATCTTAACATCATATGATTACTTACAGTAGCATATTTGCATAAATCTGTCAACGATTTGGAACCTTAAAAAAATTGCCATTTACACATTCGGTTACCCAATAAGCCATATTTTCCGGGTCACTAAAATTTTTTTGGTTAAGAAGTACAAAATCTACTTCTTTTTCTATATTCCTGTACCGTTTCATATCCGTCCGGTCCCGGTCGAATACCTCGTCAATATCATCCCCCCGCTGGAACATCCGGATTAGCCTGTCTCGCCTCGATACTTTGATATAGAAAATATGTATGTCATATTCTGCTCCGCCGTATCCGACTGCGCAAAAATATTTTGACGGTCTTTCATTTTCTCATATCCGAACTTATTTATTCAACGCCGCGCTCCTCTGTCCCCCATCCACGATCCATAAACCGTTTCCTTTTTGTTCCCCTAAAATAATTGGCGGAATATAGCCCCCTGTCAGGATCGTTACGATCAGTTCGCTGATCTGTTCACTGTTCCAGACAAAATATCTCGCCGCATCCGCGTCCTTTCGAATAAGATTTTCCCTTATCTTTCGTAAATATGTCTCCAGTGTATCCGTCTGTCTTCGTAGTTTTGTCATGTTTTCCTCATTCCTTCATTTTACTAAATCAAAACCGAAACATTACGCTCCGAATAGATTGCCGCATGATGTTCCGCATACTGCTTTTTTGTTAACTGCATATATTTTCGTATTTCCTGCGGCTTATAACCGTCTGCTTTCAGCAACAATATCCTCTTCTGTTCCCTGGAAAGCCTGTTTAAATATTTCAGCATCCGCTCGCTGTAACTTTCCCCATTTCGCTCGAGCACTTCTTCTTCCATATCATATATTTACAGCTATTTTGTTATGAGAAATCCAGTAAAATCAGTACTTCTCATGTGGTTCCTATAAAGAAACGGCTATTTTTCGGCGGTTTCTGTAATTTTCAGGACAGAAAATGGCTTGGTTCGATTGTGTTTGGTCACATATAAAAAATAGACTTCCAAACAAATTCTTCGCCCGCTATAGCAAATTCTTATACTGCTGCCTACTATCCACAACCGCATATATAGTTATAATTCCCGCATCACTATTTACTTTATAAAATACAAGATGCCGCTCCACAATAAGGACTCTGTAACCTTGCTTCCGCAATATTGAATATTTAGGGACGCTTCCTGACATTGGAAAATCTTCTAAACGCTTGATCGCCATTTCTATTTTTCCCAAATAATTCAATGCTATATCAATACTCCCTGAATCATCTGCAATATAAAAAATTATTTGCCGTAGCTGCTCATCTGCTTTATCAGTCCTAATAATTTTATACTTCATTTGCTTTCCTCTCTGTCAGAGATCTTCTTATATCCACAAATGTATCTTGTATTGATGCCACTCTTCCATTTGCAACATCTTCTTCCGCTTCCGCCAGTACCCGCAACAATTCCAGTTCTGACTTCATTTGGTAATAATCCTGTAATCCTAAAATTGCGGTATCTCCATGTCCATTGACTGTAATAATTACCGTATTTCTCTCTTCATGGCATTGTCTTGATATTTCGCTATAATGGTTTCGCAAATCTGATGATGGTCTAATTGATTCCATATGAATCCCTCCTGTAGATCATTCGTTAGTCATATTATATCTCAATATGACTATATTATCAATCTATTTTTTTCATATCTTGTTGTAACTTGAATTCTATCGTCCTTGTACTTCCTCCCGTTCTCCTGATCAGTTCATCTTGTCCAATAACTTTAACAAGATTTGCAATTTTTCTTCCTAATTCTTCTCATACATATCACATTGCAAAAAATTATCCATCCAAATATTGTCTTTAATATTATCTTTGAATTCTTCAATTATTTTAACTATTGTTGCCTTTTCTTTTTCACTCTGTCCATAACCACAGTGCTTATGTGAATAAACTCCAAGGTGAACTGCGTATGCCCTTTCCACAGTATCTTGGCATTTTTTCCAAGGTTACAACCCATACACCTCTTACCTTATTGGAAACTTATACTTCTCCATCTGCTTTTCTTAAAGCAGATGGAGAAGAGATAATTGACATCATTAAATCAACTGCCCGCTTTGGACTTACCTATGCTCAGGACAAGTATCATGCCATTATCCAGGCTGCAAATGAAGCAAAGGAGTTCGGTTACATCATTGACAGCAACATCAAGCGGATTCGACTCTATATCAGTTTCATCCGCAAATATGATGAAGAAATCAGCAGCATCCTGGAATCCATGCACGGACTCGTAAATGCTAATGAAGATACCGATTTTGTGAAGCAGATCCACTTAATAGAAACATTCAAAGGCGCCGGTTTCTTATCTGCCGTATCCCTCATGGGAGAGATTGGTGATTTTTCTGCATTTTCAAAACCAAAACAACTTTTTGCTTACTTTGGTCTTGATCCAGCTGTAAAACAATCTGCAAATTTGAAGGTACCAAAATTCAAATGTCCAAAAGAGGTTCTGCTATAGCCAGACGGGTTATTCAGCAGTATTAATATGCAGCTATGTCGCATCACCGACTATTCCTTATACTGTTCCTCTTGCGGTTCCACAAATATAACAGATCACAAATGCAATACCTGCGGCTCCCCCGCTGTCACGTACTTTGAAATTGCTCAGTCCGTCTACCTCCACTGCAAAAATAAGAACGCAAATCTCCTGACACAGCGGACGTATATCCACAACTTACTAGATCTAAAAACATTTTTAGGCGATCGTTTATACAAAGAACGGTATTCCCATATCCGGGAGGATGTTTACACGAACAGTAATTCTGTCTCCGACGGGATGGAAACCAATAATTCAAAGCGAATTCACCACGCAAAAGAACTCCTGCAGAAAGCCGAACATGAGCTGGCGCAGGCATGCTTCCCCAGCACACACTGACTAGAAACGTTTATTCATTCGCGGCATACCGCACACTAAACAGCAAAGACTTTCCGATTCCAAACGCCTATGACAAATTCACACTCGGAAACTTTATGCACTATATTTCACAACACGGCACGATCTACAAACTGCGCCTCTGTGCAGAAGAGTTTTCCTGGGAAGATCATGAAGTTTCACTGAACGTCGAATTTACGGATATCGTCCGCTCTTCCGATCATTCGATCCAGGATATCGAAACCCTGATTGCGCAGGTAGGGAATCTGGCCTCCTCATTCGATTGTGTGAAGAGACAAGCCGAACAGGGCGAGACAGCAAACGAATTGCTCGATACCATAAAAAATGAGGGCCTTTTTTCCGCGCTAGTCAATGTCCTGAACGCTAGAAATCAGGACATTCAAATAACAGAAAACGGCATCACACTGCGAGAGTACGATCCCGATCTCGAACAATTTGACAGATACCATATGAAACTGATCAATCGAAACATTGTCATGACCGAAGACAACTGGAAACACGCCAAGTTGGCGATCGGCCTCGGCCGGTACGGAGATAAACGATTATACGGCGTCTGGGCGAACCTTCTCGTCGGCGACCTCCTCGTAGGCAAAGAGTTGAAAATAGTAAATGGCAATCACAGCGTCGTCATTGATAAAGACGGTATCACACTGGACGGCGGTTCCATCTGATGGAAGAAAAAACTGCAGGAAGCGGATGTAGAAGGGTTAATCACCCGATTACAGAAAGCAGATGAAGCCGCTCAGCAGCTATCGGATTACAAAACAGAAATCAGAGATTTCCAAAACAAAGTTATCACTTCCCTAACGGGAAATCCCACCACTGACATCAGTCAGGATCATGTGATCTCCCCTAAGATCGCCGGCGGTTATTTATACATATCCAATGAAGATCATGCGGTAGAGATCGATCCTTCACACAGTGGCGGCGACAGAACTCTAGACGGATATTTATTCTGTATCCGAAACAAAGTGAACGACTCACGGATCCTAAGCGTTGATACGAAAGGAAATGGATATTTTGCCGGAAATATCAAATGTAAGGAAGGAAATATCGCCAACTGGTTTATTGAAGATTCAAAAATTTCTGCCACGACTGCTTTTCACGACGGCATCGGACAGATTTTAGAATTAAACTCGAAAGATGTATGTTTAAAGTCCACCAGTACATCACGATCTGAATTAGATATACCCGTTACGAATACGTCCATCGTTTCCGATGGGTGTGTAAAATGCAGAACATTCTATGGAACTGGCGGGCCGAACCACCGATCTGAGTATATGACTTCCATCAGCGGCAGAAACATCAAATGCGAGATGAATCCATACAGTGATCATCCCGAAACATGTTTTGAGTTAGATGATTCTTGTATTAAGACAGAAGTCCCCATCTATTATAAGGACGAACAAAAAACCAACGACCTGCAAAACAAACTTGACAGCCACGAGATTTTGCAAGCGCTGGATATCGTGGATTCACTGACTTCCACGGCCGCAAACAAAGCACTGTCTGCAAATCAGGGAAAGATCCTGAATCATCTCATTACACATGTCACAAGGATTTTAGGGGATAACGTTGATAAAATACCCGGAAAAGCCTTATCCTCAAATGATTATACTATTGAGGATAAAAATAAACTTAAGAATATAGCACCCGGTGCCGAAGCAAATGTTCAGGCAGATAAAAATGTAACGAATACCGCAAGCGATGCTTTCATAAAGAACAAATCAGGTATCCCAACAAAAATATCACAATTAACAAACGACAGCGGTTTCAAGACAACTGACAATAATACTTGGAAAGCCAATACCAAAGATCCAGAGGGATATGTCGCAAGAGGCAGCGGAAATGCTAATAAAGTATGAAGGACAGATGAGAACGGGTATACGGCATGGAGGGATGAAAGCGCCGTTTCCATACTGGATACAAATATCAATCATGCTGCAGCACTGGGATTCATCGGGTGATACCATTTTGGAAACGGCGGAAGGAATCTCAAACGGCTCAGTGATCGTACACGTAGAAAACGGATGGTGGCTGAGGATCGGAATGAAAGGCTATCACGACTGGATGTTCACCAAAGCTTCTTTTACCCTTGATTATCTGACCATTGAATAGAAAAGAAAAAACCACAAGCCATCATAAAACTACTCCTGCTGGTTTGTGGTTTCCATCTAAACGGCAGTTCCCTTTACCATCTGCCGATACTCACTGTACTACTTGCTCCGATCACCTGCGTATCCTTATTACAATATATCCTTTCAAGATTTGGATTCGTGGATACATCGACGGTTTTCACCGAAGTATAGCCAATCCCCAAATGTTTTAACGTTGTAAGGCCTCTTACATTGACTTCTGTCACGCCCCGGTTGTTGTCCAGTTCGAGTTTTTCCAAAGCTGTAAAGCAGCTTACGTCGATCACTCCCTTTACTCCAAAATCATTGGTAGATTCTATATCGGCAATCCGTAAGGTAGTGAGCCTGCCTTCCTCATTCCATAAGTAAAACTGTGTGTCGTCTAAGTTCGTACTAATATTTGCTCCATCTGCCACTAACCTTTTCACCATGACATCCAGATTTTCACGATCCTCTTTTGCCAGCTGTTCTTTCGTTTTTGGCGTCGGCGTCATTGTTGGTGTTGGAGTTGCGTTTTTGGATTTTTCTGTCACTGTTACCTTACAGGTATATTTCTTCTTTCCGACCTTAGCGATAACCTTAGCAACCCCCTTTTTCTTAGCCGTTACCTTTCCAGTCCTGCTAACCTGAGCAATCTTTTTGGGATTGCTGGACCATTTTACTTTCTTACTCTGCTTCTTTGTGAGATTTTTAACAGAAAGTTTTCTAGTCTGACCCACCTCTAAAGTCAGCTTGCTATTGCTGATCTTCGCTTTCTTCGCCGCCCCCGCTGTACTGCCTTGCACACTGGTCAGCACCATTGCGGCAGACAGCACAATCGCAATGTGTTTTGCTAATTTGTTCATGATATCCTCCATTCCCGAACGTATGCGACAGAATAAAGTGCCCTTGTAAATGCCGTTACTCTTCTGTCATCCTTAACCGTCCTTTTCTAATTGTTCATTACTATTACAGTATAGCGGATTAGGTTTACTTTGTCAACTACCTAATTTCTTCCTTTCCTTCAGGAGTACTCACGTCAGGAGCCGCCAGATCCAAAAAACCATAACTCTCCAGAACCTTCACATACTGAACCAGTCGTTCGAAAAGAGGTTCCGCCTTCTCTCCAAATTCTTCCCGAACCAGCATGGCAATATCATACACCGTCCGCTCCCCATCTATCAGCGGCCAGATAAAATTCCCCATCTCGTCCAAATGAATCTGTGAAATGCGCGGGCGGTGAAATACCTTTTGGGCAATCCAGTGAAAGACACCTTTGTTTTCCACCAAAATGGTCACTTCCCCTTTATCGCCCCTACGATACTGGCACGACTCGCTGTGAACCGGAATAAGATCAAGACAATTCCCCGATACGGTCGCTTTTTTCATTCCAACCTCCCCTAAAACCAGCTGTATGTTTCTATTTTAATGTTACACCGATTTCTTTTTATTCATAGCAAATCTGAAAACACACAGCACCATGCCCACAAGCAGCACGACTGCTCCTGCCAATCCCAGATTCATTGTGCCGGACAGGTCAAGCGCATCGGAGACGCCGACCACCGCTAAAATAGCCAGTAAAATACCAACAAGTCCCTCTCCGGCAATCAGTCCGGAGCAAAACAGGATCCCGCCGCTCGCCTCGTTCTTTTTCTCTTTTTCCGAAGATCTCTTATCCACAAACCAGCGGACCACGCCGCCGACCATGATCGTTGCCGACAGTTCTAGCGGCAGATACAGGCCGATGGCTACCGGAAGGATAGGAATACCAAGGATCTCGATGGCGATGCCGATAAACACGCCGATAAATACAAGCGACCACGGAAGATTTCCATTCATTACGCCTTCGGTTATCATTTTCATAAGCGTAGCCTGCGGCGCTGATAACGCCTCGCTGCCAAATTCCCAGGCACGGTTCAAAAGAAGCAGGACGCCGCCGATCGTAAAAGCCGATACAACTGAACCGATCAGTTCGCCGATCTGCTGCTTCTTTGGCGTGGCTCCGAGAATATAACCGGTCTTTAAATCCTGTGACGTATCACCGGCCATCGCCGCTATGATACAGATGACGGAACCAATGGCAATCGCGCCGACCATACCGCTCATCCCTGTGTCACCCGACATCTTGATCACCATTGTGGAAAACAAAAGCGTGGCGATCGCCATACCAGATACCGGGTTATTGCTGCTTCCCACCAGACCAACCATACGGGAGGACACCGTGGCAAAGAAGAAACCAAACACGACGACAAGAACTGCGCCAAGAAGAGAAACCGGAATCGCTGGAAGAAGCCAGATCATGACAACTAAAACGACAATTCCTCCAATGACAGCTCGCGTATCCATGTCCTGTTCCGTACGCAGATTTCCTCCATTCGTTCTTTCCTTCATTCCCTTCACCGCGTCACGAAATGTGGCGGCGATGAGCGGAAGGGATTTGATCAGACTGATAATACCACCGGCTGCCACAGCACCGGCGCCGATATATCGGATATAGCTTCCCCAAATTGCAGAAGCCCCGCCTTCGGCATACATTTGCGCAATCGTATCCGTCCCCGGATACAACACAGTGGATCCACCAAAAGTCACGATAGCAGGAATGATCACAAACCAGCCGAGAACCGCGCCAGCAAACATATAGGATGCAATTTTAATGCCGCAGATATATCCGACGCCGATCAACGCCGGATAAACCTGGGCGGAAAACTCTGTTTTCAGCGCGCGGATGGGAGCCGATATGGCTGTCGGGACCACCTTGATCCCATCGACAATAAACTTAAAGACAGCCGCCAGTCCCATGCCCCAGAATACTGTTCTCGCACTAGATCCGCCTTCCTCTCCCGCCAAAAGTACTTCCGCGCATGCCGTTCCCTCCGGATAAGGCAGGACACCGTGTTCCTTCACGATCAAGGCATTGCGGAGAGGCACCATAAATAAAACGCCGAGCACACCGCCGCATAAAGCGATCAGCGAAATCGTCAAAAGGCTTGGCGCTTCTGTCTTCCCTTCGGAAGCCCATAAATACAGAGCCGGCAATGTAAATATCGCTCCGGCCGCCAGTGATTCTCCAGCCGAACCGATCGTCTGCACCATATTACTTTCCAGGATTGAATCTTTCTTCATGATCACTCGGATGACTCCCATCGAAATAACCGCCGCCGGAATGGATGCCGACACTGTCATGCCCACACGAAGTCCCAAATAAGCATTCGCCGCACCAAAAATGACAGCCAGCAGTACTCCGGTGACAATCGATGTCACCGTAAACTCTGGCGTCACTTTGTCCGCCGGAATATACGGCTTAAATTCCTCCTCCTTGTTTTCCATACGTTTTCCTCCATTTCCATTTGTTTTTATCCATATAAGCTATTGTAAAAGTCCCAACAGCATCTAGGTCAAAATTAAAAATGATAAAATGCTTCGGTTTCCAAATTGCGATATTCGTGCTTTTCATAATAACCGATCAACTCACCCTCTTGATCCCGCAGCGCCACCATATACACGTCCTTATTTTCTTTCTCATTGTAAAATGTATAAATCTTATTATTCTCTCTCGCCTCTGCAAACCAGGAAACTACTTTTTGGATCATTTCCCGTGATCGTGCATTATGACACTCCAAAAGGCTCGTCCCCACAAGACTGCTGCCCCTTCTCTCATATCTCGAAACTGCCGCCGGATTCATATAAAGAATCCGATGATCCAAACTGCATATGACGACCGCTGACTGATCCTGCTCGATCACGCTTTGAAAAAACGGTAGAAGCTCCTCTTCTCTGCCATCCATATTTATCCTCCCTTATATCATGTAAATCCTTATCATCTAAAAAGTTCCAATATGATCAAAGGTAAGCAATTCTTTCCATTTCCCTTTCTTATCCATGTTGTTTCATGATCCGATGCCATCCTATATTCTTTTCCATTAAAAGAAATCGTATAATTAATACAAAAATCATCTACATTATTCCATGTTATATTGCCAACAACCTTAAATGCAAGTATCTTAACCTTTCCCGGTTTTATGCTGACCGTCCGCGCCAGCTTCACCTTGCGGTCATACGCGGTATAATCAGAATCCACCGCGATCTCATCCGATGATTGCATCCTAATCACTTTATTTGAACAGTTTCTAAACTTCATGTGGTGTCACTTCTCCCTTTTTCAAATCATAGGATCTTGCCGAAACAACAATAACATTGCAATTGGATATATACAACACACAGGTAAATCGTATCATACCTAAAAAAACTTTTTTAATGAAACTCTTTTCATATCATACTCTCTCCTCACAAAGTAAATACATATAGGCGTTTGCGAAACGCTGCCCTCGCTGGATATGGTATAATAGAGTTGACCAGAAACCACTTTCCAAAACTCTGGAAAGGACAAATCTACTGTTCCTACCTGCAACACTTTTAGGATTATTGTATCATATCTCTCATAAAAAATAAATAATTGGAATTGAAGTCTTTTGATTTTTTTCTATCCAAAAGTTGTTCTTCACACAATAAAGGAACTGCGCACCAATTCCTTAGCACGACAGCTCCCCTTCTGAAAATCCAACTCTCCATGACCACTTGCCAGACACTAACAATGATCAGGCACTGGCATTTCCCATCTGTCTCGTTTTACCATAAAAGGTAAGCAAATAAATCCCACACAGACCCACGATGGCGTAAATGATCCGTGACATCAGCTCTGCACCAAAGATAAAACCAACCAGATTAAAATTAAAAAAACCAATGAGCCCCCAGTTGATGGCTCCGATTATACTGATCGTAAGAACGATCGCATCCAATACTCTGCCCATTAGAAAACCTCCTCGATAAATATGATATTGATTTACTATCAGGTTTCCCAAAAGAAATCATAATATTCCTCGCGCTCATTTCACCTTTTCATGTATCCTCTTCTCTCTGCCTCCTTTATCAATTTGGGCTGTATTTCAGGATATGTCCATTCTCCTTCCAATTCATCCACGAAAATGATTTTTTCAATTTCATGCTCCAGCATTTGTTCAAATTTAAAAATTTCCGCATGATAAAGCATGCCAAATGATTCCCGCCCGCCAAAACGGCACGGATCTGTCACAGAATACACGCATACCGGCAAAAGGCTGTACTCGACCGCCCCTGTCTCTTCATATAATTCCCGTCTCGCCGCCTCTTCGATCGCTTCTCCCTCTTCCCTGTGTCCGCCGGGAATGTTCCCTGTGCTTGCAAAAAACAAGTTTCCCCTCCGCCTCAGCTATGATCACCGCAAAATCAAGCAGTTCATCCTCCGTCTCTTCATAAAATCTTACTTCTTTCATGTGGAAATGTCCTTATCTTTATTATTCTCTCTTTTAAAATTCCGGTAATTGCGTAAATACCACCTTTTCACCATACGCAGCCCCGGCATAGATCATATCCGTATGACACTCTTCCGCCCTGCCGGTAAAGAAGCAGCATCCTGTCTCCTTTTGAAATGTATACCGACGCCATATTTCTTAATGTTCCATCCATATTAGCCCCTTTCTCTTTCCGTCCATTCTCTTCCCGTCCTTTCTCTTATGTTTCCTTTTCCTTTAACGATGCCACTTTCCTCTTACTGATCCGCTCCCCTTTCATCACTTTTCCGCAGAGCAGGGGAGAATCCGGATCATACAAAACCGCCTGACGCGCCCCGCCGCACCGGCCGTCGACTGCATAGCAATACTGGCAGCCGTTGCGGCAGGTGTCATATGTGCCGACCTCAACACTCTCGATACACCCACATTGTTCCCGCTGGTTCCTGTCCTTCCCCGCCCGGATGCGGCAGCCCGTCAATTTCTCGATCAATTCCCTGTCGATACAACTGCCGCGCCGGATGCCGCACTGTGCCAAATCCATCTCCTCCGCGCAGCACACCATTTCCATACCATTTTCTTCCGCGTCCCGCCTAATCCCTGCTGCAAACGCCAGCTTCTCCCCGTCCTCTATATCAGACATCTGCAGTGCTTCTAACTTCGTTTTATTTTTGGCGTAAACATCCACAAAACTGATCACGCACCGTTCCGTATATCCGCTCAGGGCGTGCGCGATCTGCGAAAAAGCGCGCCTGTGGTATTTTGGTGTATACCGGTGGTTAAAAAAGATCGGATCGTACCTCCAGATCACCCTCTCCCTTCCTATTTTCTCCGCCAACTTTTGAAAAACCGGGATCATCACATTCTTTTTATGCGGCACACCACTCTCAATGTCCGCCCCATAACCCGTAAGCGTAAATTGGAAATAAAAGGGATACTCCCCTAACTCATCCAGCCTCCCGATCATCGGTGCCGGATTTTTCGTCCAAAACACGATGCAGTCCACCACATCCGGCGAAAGGCTGATCTCGCTGATCTGATGCGCATTCATCGGATTCCTCACGTACAAATACCCTTCTTTCAGACGGTTCAAAAACCAATCGGAATAGTAATTCGGAATGTCTGTTCTTCGACTGACGCTCAATATCATATGCGCTTATCCCCTTTTCTTCACATCTAGTATAGAAACACAATGAAGGATATCAAACAATTCCGGCACCGTCTGCAAATACGATAAATGTTCCTGTTCCCACGCGGCGATCTCCTCTCGGCTCAGGGAAGAAGCGCCGATCCCCCGGCACGCCTTGATCCGGCCATGCCAGCTCTCTCTCGTAAATGTAACCGGCTGATCAAACGTAAGCATATGCACCGGTTCAAACAGCTCCCCGCACCACGGCGGCACATCCAGCGAATACCTCGTCATATGCGCCCCCGTCCAGGAAGGATTGTATTTGAGGACCAATTCCTCGCTTGTTTTGGCGATCTCGCTTTCTTCCGACAGCCATGCCATAAATAAAACAGCAAAATGGCCGTCTTTCTTCAACATCCGGTGGATGTTCGGCAGGATGACCTCCTGATCAAAATACCCGAAACACGGACAAGCCGTCACTACGTCAAAACTCTCATCCGGAAAATCCATCTCCTCCGCAGCTACCGCCTGGTAGCATATATCCTGTCCCGCCTCCCGGCTCAGCTTGTCCGCGTACGCATCTGATTCTCCGAGAGATCAACGCCCGTCCAGTCCGCGCCATAACCGTACATATTTCTCGGGATCACGCTGGTCCCGGTCCCGATATCCAGTGCTATCTGTCCTTTGATCCCCAAAGAAAGTTCTGCTAATTTTTCATAAAACGCCTTTGGATAAATATCGCGGTATTTCGCATAGTCTTCCGAGGCACGCCCCCAGTCAAATGGATTTCCATGATCAAATGCTGCATTTCTTATTTCCATCTTGTATTTCCTTTCCTGACTCTTTTGCTCAAGTCGCTTTTCTTCTATTTTATCATCTTCTCGTTTTTAGTATTGTATCGTACTTGTCATTACATTTCAATAGGTTTTTACCTCCCATCACTCGTATGCACATACATTCTACTCATATTTGCTTCCCCGTCCCCCTGCACCATACAGAGAAATTCCCACCCATACCGTTCATAAAAAGACGTGTGGTCCGTCACAAGATACAATGTATCAATCCCTCTTGACCTCATATCCCTGCACACAAAATCAAGAAGCTGTCCCGCGACTCCCTGCCCCCGTTTATCTTCCTCCGTATATACGGCACAAACATTGGGCGCCAGATCTTTCCTATCGTGGAAATCATTCTCGATCACGCCCATCCCGCCAATGATATGGGTTCCCTCCAGCGTCACATACCACTGAGGCACCACATGTTCTCCCGTCAGGCATTCCTCCATACTTTCCTGATATGCCGCCAATGGAATGCCCCACTTTTTATGAAACCATTCTGCTGCCTGTTCCATCAGTTCCGGCCGGTCTTCCAGCCGGATCATTTCATAATTCATAAAAACCTCCATTCCTTTCAAAATCTCATCTGCGGACACCCGTTCCAGATCGCTTAAGACCGGGTGTTCCGTCCGGTTCCATGACCGCAGCCCCTGCTCATAACTGGTAAATTCTTTCGCTGATTTTTCGATGTCGATCCATCTATCGCGATCACCCGGTTGATAAAAAACAAAACGGAATCCCTCCGGTAGTTTAAAATCCGGTAATCGTTCCAAATCTCGTTCCAATAACAATTCATAATAACGAATTCTTTCATCATGATTGTCAGGTTCCATACTATTCACAACCTATCACCTTCTTAATTTGACCTGCATTTTTCTGAAAAGAATATAATTCTCTTATCGTACCTATAACCTGCTCTTCCCCGGAACCCATTTCTTCCTGGTCCGATCCTTCGATTCCCAGCGCTCTTTTTATATTATACGAAAGCCATCCCAGCATTCCCATATAACTTCCGCTAAACACCGCATTCCAATCAACACCTGCCATGTCTGCATATTTGCTGTACGCACCTGCTAATACCGCGATCTTTTTCTCATCCAGCGCCCCGTTCCCATCACCACACCAGTAATGGATCACTTCCAATAACTCCTGAAATGGATTTACATATCCCGCAGATTCCCAATCAATTACATACGGTTTGTATTCATCCCAGATAACATTTTTAGGATCCAGGTCACGATGGCTTATCACTTGATTCCCCGACAGATATACATGGGAACGGCACGCCTCCTTATTCCAGTTTTTTATGTCAGAAACTGCGTTTTTATATTCCATTATCCATTGTTTCTCATCCGGAAAACTACGAACCCGCTGTAAATAATACTCCCATTCAAACATCTCAAAAGGATCCGCTTCCGGTAACACCCCTTCAACCTGCCGTTTACTATAATGTATTTTCCCCAGAATCTCCCCCATCACCCTGCAATGTTCAAATGTAATATCCTGTCCAAAGACGGAAACTGCGTTGATCCACGGAAACACTAGATAATAGTCCTTATCCAGACATTGAATCTGTTTTCCCTCAAACGTAATGGCACATACGAGCGGAATTGCTGCTTCAAATGCCTTCGCTATTTTTTCTGAATTTTTGAAATTAGTTAGCGCTTCAGGACGTTTCATGATTTCAGGATTTAATCGCTTAACCGCATATTCACCAGCCATTGTTTTTACATGATACATGTTATGCAGCAGACCGCCGTGAACCCGGACCGGCTCTTCTAACATTTGTCCCAACCCCAGTTTTCTTGTCAAAAGTTCTATTACCTGATATTTTTTCATAAAGTATGACCCTCCCTAAAATCCTCAAATACGCCGGAAGCATCCTTTACTCGCCCGGCCTCTGCTTCATCAACGCCTGCCTGTATCGCTGCATGGATTTCTGATGCCGACATATGATCCGCATCAAAAGACTTTTCAGACCCACATCTTTCCTTTACCACATAAGTCCCCAGCATATTCTCCTGATAAGCCGCCCTTCTATAATCCCACATGCACTGACGGATCTCCTGCAGGCCCGGACAGTCAATGCGATCCAGTTTCCTCAGCCTCGCATCATCCAATCCCAGCTCCGAGACGGCCTGCTCATAAAACTCCCTTTTATAATTCCAGAAAACAAGCCGCTCCCCATACCGCTCTTTCAACCCCTGCGCGATCTGCAATCCCTCTGGATCAAAGTCCCCCGCGTAATAAAACTGCGTATCGGAGGGAAACAGATCCATCGTCGCATACCCCGCAAGCGTCAGGCGCCCGCTCGTGCAGAGAAACGTATGCCCTGGATATTTTTTGATCAAATAGGAAAACACTGCCGGATTTTCGAGGACATAGATGCGGGAGAAATGATCCGGCGAGGGCTCCAGTCGCAAAAGTCCGCCCAATGTGTGCAGTGTCAGCACAAACGCCTGCCCCTCCTCATAAAATCCCTGGATCCCCTGATGTACGCCCCCCTCCTTTTTCCTTCCCGTCACGCGATAGGCAAGGCATGTATTCGACAGTTCATCGCGCAAAATCCCCATCTGATACAGCACGGACTCCTTTTGCTCGATCCCCGACAGCTGTCCGTCGGCCTCCCCAAAACGATATTTCCCAAACTGCAAAAGCAGGCGGCCGGCTGAAGTCCCCTCGTCAAAAGAATGCGGATTACCTGTGATCCCGGAGGCAAAAACCGGAAGAAACTGCCGTTGTCCACGATCGGCCGGCAAATGCTCCGCCGCATGGATCACGCCAGTTAAAAGCTTCCGCGCCTCTTTCCGATCCGCCTTATACTGCTTTAGGACCAGCCGGTACCCCGGCCCCTGTTCCCGCAAAAGAACGGACAGCCATTCCCGCACATCCTCTTTCCCGCATTGTGACAGACAGTCCTCCCAGAACGCATCCCGTTCCTCCTTCTGTCTCGTACGCTCTTCCTTCTTCACGACAAGAGGCTTCCGCTCGTACGCTGTCAGGATTTCTTCCCATGTGCATGCGCCGAAGCGGCTCTTTGACAGCGCCCGTTTCAACTGGGAAAAGGAGAGACGGACGGTCGGTTCCGAACCGAGATCCGCCCCGGCAAAGCCCGAGAGGACGCCGCGCTCTTCCTCCGTCAGACCGGACAGGACAAATGAACCTCCCAGATGTCCGAGACTGGCATACTTTTCCCTCATGGACGCAAACAAACGGCCATATACGTTATATTTGCGGAAATACGAAATTGCCTGCTCTAACTCGTTCTTTTCCATTGCTCCACATCAGACTAACGTCTTCACCTTTCCATTCCATATATATTTCATCACCGTGACATACTTTGCGTTCTGGGGCCGGATCAAATGGAAAATGGCGAGACCGGGCACGGTTTCATAATCCCCCCAGAGCACCTGCGAATTGATGATAAAATTCAGCTCCAACTGGATCATCAGCCGGAACATATCCTTGATGTTCATTTCATCCACACCGGCAAATGCCTCGTCGAGCGAAATGATGCGCGGCGCATCCTTATTCGCCCCTTTATATTTCGCAACCACCGCGGAAAAGAGGGGGACGTACATGGACATCGCTTTCTCGCCTCCGCTGAATGTAAAAAACATGCGGTCAGTCATGACCTTTTTCTTCTCCCCCGCCTTCTGGAAGTACAACTGGAATTCAAACCATTTCCGGTAATCAAGAATCTCCTTCATGATCATGTGGAACGACTGCAGGTTGTACTCTTCCCGGGAACGCTTTCTGGCTTCCTGGATACAGGAGCGGAAGTGGCCCGAAATTTTATCAATATCCTCCTGCCTCATGATCTCCGCATCGGTCCGCAGCAGTTCGACCAATTCTCCCGTATCAAGCTGCCCTTCCTGCTCCGCCGTCTTCGGCTTCCACTTCAGGCTCAGCGTCAGTCCGCTCGAAGTCTCCATTGATTCCATCATGCGGTTCATCTGATCGACCCAGCGGTTACTTTCCTGAATCTTGATACGGATCTTTTTACTGATCGTATTGGACAGGATATCCTCAAATAGTTCCCTGTCCTTCTCGCTCAGGATATTGCTCAATTCCTCGACATCCGCACGCAGCTTCGAGGCCAGCTTCAAAAACGGGATCTCCACGCCCCGGTATTTCGCCCGGATATCGATGCGCGTCACTTTATCCTCCGGCAGTTCTGTCTGGATGTACTCCGTAAACATATTGTTTTGTATGATCAACTGGTACTCCGTCAGGATCCCCCTCTTCTCATGATAAACCGCCTGCAGATCTTCAAACAAGGCAAACCGGGTCTTCGTACCGAGCTGGCCGTCCAGCATCGCCTGCACCTGGCATGCCATATCATACATATCCTCATTAGGAACGAACTCTAACTCCACATAACCGAGCTTATATTCCTCCGAGAAGACAAGCTTCCACTGTTTTCGTACCGCGTCAGAGCGCAGCAGCGCATTGACCGCCTTCTCCATCTGCGCCGCTCCGTTTTTGATCTCCGTTTCCAGTTCCCCCCGCCTCTGGCTGGCTTCCTCCTTTTCCTTCGGAATGCCGTCCCGGGTGCTGAGGCGTTTGGCACAATGATCCAGACGCTCCCTTATTTCTTCATAATTGGTGAGTTTCATCTGCTCTCTCACCGAATGCAGGCTCGCCCTGCATTTATCCAGCTGCCACCGCAGGCGGTTCTGTTCGCTCATCAGATCGTCCAGATCCATAGACAGGCTTTGGATCTGATCCTGCCTGTCGCGCATGAGGATCCGCGTCGTCACGTACTGGCCATGTTTTTCCTTGACCGCTCCGAACTGCTGCCCATACTCTTCCACCCTGTCCTGCTCTTCCTCATACGCCGACAGACGCTCCGGCAGTCCCGTCTTTCCACAGATTTCCTGCACCTGGATCTGGATTTCCTTTAATTTCTGTTCCCACTCCAGCAGAACCTCCCGCTGCCGCCGCACGTCTTCTTCTGCCTGTTCCAGTAAATGCCTGGCTCCCTCGGCCCCTTTTAGCGCCTCCCTCAGATCGGCGACAGCCGGAAACGCGTCAAACTCCTTTTGCAGCTGTTCCAGCTTCCGCTCGGTCTCCCGAATCTCACCCATCACGCGGTCGATCTCCTGCTCCACCGCCCGCTTCTCCTGACAGAGCACGTCGATACATGCCAGACGATGCCGTTCCCTGGCCGTCGTCCCGACAAATTTGGCCTCATACTCTGAAGAAACCGTTCCCTCTACGATACCGATACGGTAGCGGCCCTTTTCATCGATCCATGTAGACGAATCCCCATTTATGCCATATCCGATACCAGATAACAGGTTCTGGATCTGCATCGTGAGAACGATGTCGTGTTCCGCATGTTCCGCCTGAAATAACTCCATGAGATTTGACTGCAAATGTCTGGCGTCCGTAAACAGATAGCGGTCACACACCGTCTCGTCCATCGCCAGGATCCTCTCCCTGTCATCCGGACTGACGACGAGCGCATCTAAAATGCCCATCTCAAACAGCGCCGCCTCCAGACGGCTGCTCTGCTCCGCCGTCAGCCCGTCGGCAAAATCGATCGTCTTGTAAAACGGCAGCACGGGTATCCCCTGTTCCTGCAGCTGTTTCCGGTTCCTCACGACCGCCTCCGGGCGTTCCGGCTCTACTTCTTCCGCCTGTTCAAGTTCCCGGATCTCCTGCGAGAACCTGTCATGTTTCTCTTCCAGCCGTCTTCTCTCCCGCTCAGATTCGCTCTTCTGATCCGCCAGTCCGTTCCGAATCTCCTGCCGTTTCTGATCCGCCAGCCCCCGGATCTCCGAGTAATCATCCTCATACTCGAACGCCTCGACCCGCCGGTCCATCTGCTGCAGCGCGGAAGGATCCAGCTTTAACTGCTCGTTCTGTTCCGACCACACATGGATGGCCTCGACCAGCTCGCCTTTCTGCTCCCGGACCAGTCCCTCATACTGCTGCCATTCCTTTTCCCGGCTCTCCCTCGCGTCTTTCCGCCGGTCCATCTCCTGCAGCGCGTCTCCGTATTTCTTTTTCGTATCGTCCTCTTTCTCCAGTACGCGGATCCCTTCCCGGATCCGTTTGCCATATTCCCTAAGTAGTCCCGCCTGATAGTCAAAATCGTAGGATTCCTCCCGGTTCTCCTGCAGTTCCCGCACCATGAACTGCCATTCCGAAAATGCGCTCTCCTCCATCGTTGCCGCAATCTCTTCAAAACACTGGCCGATCTCAAACCACAGATTTTCCGACTGTTCCGTGTGCTCCTGTAACTGGATCTCCTTCTCCCTCAGATCGCCCTTTTTGCTCTCCAGTTTCTCTTCCTTCTCCTGTAATAACTGCCTCTTCTCGGCCTCCTCGGCGACGAGTTCCTGCTCCTGTTCTTTCAGCTTTGCCGCGTCACTGTCCTTTAAGCTGCGGTATTCCTCTTCCACAACCCTCTGCTCATTTTCCAGCGCCGCGTACCGCTCCTTCACCTGTGCCAGTTCCTGCTCCCTGTTTTTCTGGCGTTCCTCCAGCGCGGCCGTTTCCTTCTCATCTTTTTTATATGCCTGTTCTGCCCCGATATAATGCTCTGCCTTTTCGAGCAGGACCGCCCGGTTGTACTTGTCATATACCGTCCGGATGTCTTTCGCAGCCTTCGCGCAGTCGGACAGCGTTCGCAGGTTCGTTTCTATGCTGTCCATATTTTCGATCGCCTCGGACATCGGGCGCAGATCGTCCTCCGACAGCGTCTGCAGCGACTTACTTAAAATCTCATTGATAACGGACGGCTTAAAATCCTTTGACAGCTTCGGCGTCCTCAGCTGTATGAGCAGCGACAGGAGTTCCCGGTACTCATCCACGGTCTCAAACCCGAACAGCAGCCGGTTCACGCACGCCTCATACTCTCCCTGCGCATCCATCACCTCTCCGCCGGTTCCGATGCGGTTTTTCAGCTCGGTCTTCGTAAGCACGAGTCTTTCCTTCCCCTCTTTGTAGAGAAGGAAATCCCGCCCCACCCTCCGGCCGTCATGGATATAAAAATACCAGGTGTCCAGTTTTTTCCCCTTTCTCGCACGTATCCCCATGCCGAACGTCAGATACGTCTCAGAAGCCTCCCGCCGAAACTCCATATAAAGATAACCGGTCCTCTCGTCCCTCGTATCCTCTTCCTCCAACAGGTAATTATCCATTTTACGGGCGCGGGAACCAAACGGATCCAACCGCTCCGGACGCATATTTCCATCTAACAAAAGTGGAATAAAACTCTGCATCGTCACTGACTTCCCTGACCCGTTCGCCCCACGCAAAAGCATCCGCCCGTCCAGAAATTCATACTCCTGATCCCCGTAATACCAAAAATCGACCAAACCGATGCGGCTGGCCATCCAACGACTATTGTTCACGTTTTTCCTCCATTTGCACTTCACTATTGTTAAAATCCGCCGGATAACAACCAGCCATCCGGCACAATACGGCGCGGATCCGGATCTGATCCTCCACCTGCTCGATCAGTTCCATCTGTATCAGATACTTCATGACCTCCTGACAAAATTCCTTTGTCGTCATATCGCGATATGTTTTGGCAAATCCCGCCTGAAACTCTTTTTTGCAGCGCTCGATCACAGAAAGCATCTGCTCCTTTCGCATGTAAATATTGTCGCGCAGATCGGGTTCAAGTTCCCTCCGCTCCACCATGTCCCGGATCAGGCCGCCGCACAGGATTGCGATGTCCGAAAGGCTTCCCGTATCCGGAAAACATTTTCCCATGCCGCACTCCTCCCCGAGTATGAGAAACGCCTGATTTTTATAAATCTGCAGTTCACAGTCCAGATACCCGCTGAAATCCTTTTCGATATTCTTTTTTCCATACGTCCGGATATAGGCAAAGTCTTCCTCTGTTTCCTCCGTGCGCTCCATGCCCATAGACATAAGAAGCCTGCGGTACACCCTCTGCCTGCGGATGATCCCCCTGTCTTCATCCAGACCGAACCACTCTTCCCCCAGAAAATCCTGCGGTGACGTAAATCCGGTAATATCCCTCGTAAAATTTCGCATGAAATAGCGGGAAACGCCGGTGTTCAAATACAGCACGTCCGCCTGGCTGTCATTTTTAAAACTATCCTCGCTGCCGTCATATACTTGTAAAATGCCGCACTTCACACAATATTTTAACACCTTTACCAGATAGCGCCGGTTCTGGTAAACGGTCCAGTCCAGGTCACTCTGCTTCCACACGCTCTGTATAAATTCTGTGAGCTGGGATAGGATAAACTGTCCATCAATCTCCTTATCTTCTAAAAACATCAGCGTCAGACAGAACATTACATATTCCATCGGTTCACTAAACTCCATAATGCCCATCCAGTTTTCCGGATGCGCGGGAATTTTTTCTAATTTGATCACATAGGGATTTACGATCACATGATAACCGAGTTTTTCACTTAAAAAATTTTGAACGTCACTGATCCCGTCTTTGATCTGATAATACTCGTCCCGGTTTACCGCCTTGACAAACCATCGGTTTGACAGCAGTTTTTCCAATACATTCATTCACTCTCTCCATCGGCTAATCATCAAAACAAATAGAAAATGCCGGCATGGTGAAATCACCATCCGTACACCTTACCACACAGGTCTCCTCCCTATTCCCCGCTAGATGATACGTCCTCCCGTCTTCGGTTTTCGCCGTCTCATCCTCGCGCTCGAGCGCTTTTGACAGCCAGACCAGGAACACATCACGAATCTGAGGCTCGATTACTGGCAAGCTGGCAAAATCCAGCGTTCCGTCCTTGATATAGCCATCCAGCATCTCCCGCTCCCGTTCGATCTGCTCCATCATTTCGCGCCGGATCCGCTCCTGCTCCTCCGACCGGTCGATGATCCCCGAACGGCTCGCCTTCTCGCGGTAATTCCTGACTCGCGGTTTCAATTTCACGTAATGCGGCGGTTCATCAAAAACACCGCTGTTGATACTGTCGGTCTCCCGCGGCATATCGCCTTTCATGTGCAGCGCGGTCTCGATCCCGAACACACACGACGCCAGCCGGTGCGCTGCATGGATATCCTGGCATTTGCCAAACATCTGCGCCACCTTATCATATTCCTCCCGCCGGTTCGCTCCCATATTGCTCCGCTCACTGAGCCTCGTCGCGTATCTCGTGATCTTACGGATGATCTCATTTGTCGCGTCAAAAACGCGGACCGCCTCCGATTCGCGGCCTGCTGTTTCCAAAAACGCCCGATCTGGCGTGTCTGAATTTTTCGTTTTAGCCCGGCCCACAAACCATTCCTCGATGCTCGTCCACTTCCCGATGGTCCGCTCGCGGATCAGTTCCGGATCTGCCTGCACCTCAATTCGAGGAATATTCATTTCATATGCCACGATTTTTTCCACGATTGCCTCAATCTGCTCTTTTGTCACATGGTTCATATAACTTTCGATGACCGTTACATTAACCTGTAATGCTTTGACAAACGTGCGGAGGTATTCGATCAGATGGTCCTTGAACACCAGAAATTCCCTCGTGCGCATCAGTTCTTCCGCCCTTGCGCTGTTCAGGGCGCGCATATAATCCTGATAATTCTGGTTCAGCCGCACGAAATCGTTCTCGAGATTCTGCCACCAGCCGTAGGTTTTATCGACAGAAGCTTCCTGCATTTCCGAAAGTCTCGACAATTCCTCCCGGATGCGCTCCAGTAACGTCGGCTCCAGCGAGGCGCCTTCCACAAAGAGGTTCTCGAGATGGATCACCATTCGCTCGATCTCCACCGTGTACTCCGACAACTGGTACTGGTATCTCCTGTTTTTAAACTCTTCCAGCGTTTTGACGTTTTTCGAATCCTGGATCGTAATGAGGTTTCCCCACCCCTCAAGCGCCGTCAGATCCTGCTGGCACTGCTCCATCGTATAATCCGCAAAAAACGGATCCTGCCGCAGTTCCTCGTATACATCTTCCTGATACAGCCAGTATTTCATTCTCTCGTATTTTAAATAGAACAGCCGCAGGATGGGCCGGTATCGTTCCGTATTTTCTACATTGAGATAATTCGCTTCTTTCAGCGGCTTCCTTAGCTGTTCTGTAATTCGCATCGTGGTTCCCCTTGATTTGTACTAGTTGGTAATTTCACACTTTTTATCGCCAGTTATGAAAAGGTTATGTTATTAAAAATAGTATACCATAACAAAAGTGTGGAGTCCATTATTATTTGTATAAAATGATGTTGGGGTCAAAAGGTATTGAATAATTACGATACAACGATTGAAAGTCAAACCCAGGGACCCATCTACTTTCGCCGCACGCCCCCCCCACAAGCCAGACAATTCCAATTTTTCTGTTGTTTGACAGGTATATGATAACCCGCTTTTCTCTTTCTGTTCAATCAAAAAAGACTACAGGGTGTTGGGAATGAACAATCCTGTTACATTTATTTTTTTACACTACATAAAATATTTACATTGTTCAAAATAAAACCGCTGTTCTTTTTCAAATAAACTTACCAATTTATTGATCGATTTTTCTTCCCTGTACTCTTTCAACGAATTTAAGTATTCATTTCTATTTGCATCTTCGATTACAACTGGCGCGATCCTATTCTTCAGGCACTCTCTAAAAAGAACCAGCCTGCCAGTCCTGCCATTTCCGTCCTGGAACGGATGAATACTTTCATATCTTGCATGAAATTCTGCCAGTACAGTAACATTTACTTCTTGTCTAAAATACCATCCTGCGAGATGATCCATCTCTTCCCCCACCTGATCCGGCCTAACCGTCTGATACATGCCAATCATATTAGGACGTTTTTTATAGTCACCAATAGCATATCCATTCGCGCGATCCTCAAATACACCTGATTTCAATTCATAATGGAATTGCTTTATGAGTTCCTGTGATAACGGTTCATCCAGCGTATCCAGCATTTTATTGAACATGAGAAAGTGTCCATTCATTTCCTCAACGTCCTTCGCTCTGTAATAATCATCTGATTTTGGCAATGTCCCGTTGTCAAATAACGATGCCGTTTGTTCCTCAGTAAGCGTACTCCCCTCAATCTTATTTGAGTTATAGGCAAGTAAACGCTGTGTATACGCATATACACCAGAACGGTCAAATTTTTCCCTTTCTATTTTGAATCTCTCTAAAAGAAACTCCAAAAACTCTTTACCAGTATTCACACCAGTCTCCTTTTCCCTGCAAATGATCAAACCAAAACATCCTCATTATTGTAACGGTATTCTGTTATAATGTCAATGAAAGGTTTCGCATCTAACATTTCATTTCCCCACTCGGGAGAAGAAAAGGCAAATGGCAGCTCAAACATCTTATGCCCCAGTTCCCCTGCAACACCAGTGAATATGCCGCTGGAACGGGTGTTGTCGATACATTATACATTCTCCCACATGCCATACCGGGGGCAGATCCGGTTCCAAAAACGCCCGCAGGCGCTCGGCCCCCAGAAGCCGCGCGGATTCGCCGGCCGTGACAACGACCGTTTGAAAGTATTTGGCCACTTCCATAATGAACAGGAACATATCCTGTACATCGGCCGCCTATTCTATTTTGTCAACACCTTCTTACAATACCGGTGCGCCCCGCAATTCGGACACTTTAATTTTCGTTTCATGATCGTATGCGGCCCCATGATATACTCCCCCATTTCCGGGACAAAGCGGGTTTTGCACGACGGACACTCATATGCTCCCGCCTCCCGGTCGAGGATACAGGCGATGGCGATCCCGATCGCAATGACAACAAGACCTGTCACTACTAAAAGAACCCGGATCCCATTGTCCATCTGGACCGCGCCCGCCACTAGAAAAAGCGGCAGCGAGGCGACGATCACGAGCATCGCCACCATGGCCGATAACACGATCTTCTTACTTTCCCTTGCTTCCCTTACTAAATTCACCATATTTTCCTCCGCCTTTCTACAATAATCTTCTTCAGAAACCCGCTCTCCGCACAGAAGTTCGTTTACCGTGATATCTAGTTCACCGCATAACGGCAGCAGTAAGGATACATCGGGGAAACCATTGCCCCGTTCCCATTTTGATACCGTTTTATCACTGATCCCCAGTTTCTCAGCAAGCTGCTTCTGTGTATACCCTTTCCGCTTTCTCTCCGCGGCAATGAATGCCCCTGTCAGCATCTGGTCCATCGAACCCCTCCTTTCTGAAATAGATTATCCTAGGCGTTTGCGAAACGCCAGAACCCGCATAAATACGGGGTTCTTTTTGTTACAA
>CAJUTR010000018.1 GCA_910589665.1 uncultured Eubacterium sp.
ATTAGCTCAGGTGGTAGAGCACTTGACTTTTAATCAAGTTGTCCGGGGTTCGAGTCCCCGATGCCTCATTGCTGAAATGGAAAGGAAGTACTAGAAATAGTACTTCCTTTTTTATAGAACAACGTATTGAAAATTGAGAAACCATAACAGTATTCAAAAAAGTTTAGAATATCTTTTGTGCAGTTCGATATAATTATAGTAATTGCTCTTTTTATGGGGTTAATTACATGAACATATTCAAGTATGGCAGAAAGAATCAGATTCGTTCCTGCAGACGATACAGACGGCTCTACCTTTTTGTCCTTCTCTCTCTGTGTCTGCTGTTTCAGGCATGTTCTTCTGAGCGTTCGGCGAGCAGGGATGTCGTATCTCAAACGTCAGATAGTAAAGCATTTGCCGAACTGACGGATACGATTTTCCGTGAGAGTGTTTCTTCGGACGCGTTATCCCTGAATTACACATTATCAAATCCCGAAAAGTATGGCATTGAACCGATTGCAAGCGGGTTTGAACCGATTTCTACAGAGGAAATGGAGCAGTCGCTGTCAGAGACAGAAAATCTGCTACATGTGTTGGAAGACATAGATCAGCGGGATCTTACACTGCCACAGCAGATCCTTTATGATTCTCTTACTTATACATTGCAAAAAGATATTGAGGCACAGCCGTTTTTATTTTTTTCCAGGCCGGTTTCTCCTGTCACTGGATTGCAGGCACAGCTTCCTGTGTTATTGGCTGAGTATAATTTTGATTCCGTAAGCGATATAGAAAATTATTTTTCCCTGCTGTCGAGTATACCTGGATATTTTGATTCTGTTCTAGCATTTTATGATAAACAGTCGCAGCATAACATGCTTCCCAGTCGGTCAACGATTGACAATGTTGTCAGTCAGTGCTTTTCTTTTCTTCAAAATAACGGTGGTCAAATTTTACAGAAATCATTTAAAAGACGTATCAAGTCGTGTACCTTTTTGGACAAAAATACCCAAAAGGCTTATCAGAAGAAGAATAAGGAATTGATCTCCTCGGGTATTCTTCCCGCTTATCAAAAACTGATCGATGGTTTAAATTTCTTTTGTCAGAAAGCAGGAGATGCAGGATCGCTTTCGTCGTATGAAAATGGGAAGGAATACTATAAATACCTTTTCGCGTCGGAAACGGGATCTTCCATAGATGTGGAAACGTATTATGCAGAACTGAATCAACGGTTGGAAAAATCAAAAGAGACACTGTTATCCTATGCGAAAAAAGATCCGGCATTGTTTAGCGGGCTTAGTACAAAAACGGCTAACACAGAAAATGGCAGGGTATTGACGCCAGAAGAACAGCTGGCTAACTTGTCAAAAGCGATAGAACGGGATTTTCCGAAAGTATCTGATGTGAATGTTACGGTTTCATATGTTGATAAATCGTTAGAAGATTTTCTGAGTCCTGCCTTTTATCTCACGCCGCCGCTGGATGCGTTTACGGAAAATGCGATCTATATCAATAACAGCAGGCGTTTTGCCGGTGCCGATCTGTCAACGACGCTTGCCCATGAAGGCTACCCCGGACATTTGTATCAAAATGTATTTTATCGTCAACAGAACGGCCCACTGCTTTCATATGCTTTGAATTTCAGCGGATATACGGAAGGGTGGGCGACATATGCCGAACTTTATTCTTATAAATATCTGGGCTATTCCAAAGATGAGATCGGGATCTTGCGTAACAATATGATCGTGTCGCTCTGTATTTATGGCATTTGCGATATCGGGATCCATTATTACGGATGGGGACAGGATGAAGTGTCGGCGTTTTTAAATGAACATGGGACGTATGAGGAGGAAACGGTTCAATCGTTGTGTACGAATATTATTGATGAGCCGGGTTCGTATCTGAAATATACGATTGGTTATATGGAATTTATGAAGTTAAAAAAAGCGGCTCAGGAAAGCTGGGGACAGGGTTTTTCGGAAATGGCATTTCATAAATTTGTGCTCTCCGTCGGCCCTGCTCCCTTTGATGTCCTAAACCGTTATATGGACTCACATAAGCCGCAGTAAATACTAGCTGATTTCCAATCCAGATACAAATACAGGCAGTTTGTCCGCAAATTCTTTGTACAAAATCTGGGCTACTTCACGCATTTGCGGATGTGCATGGGAATCCACGCGAAGACGGAAGAAATTCCGCCAGGAACGAAGGTTCATCGTTACGACAATCTCTGTTTTGAGAGAATTTGGGAGTACGGCGCGTGCCTCCTGCGGGGTGGCGCCAAGCTCCAGCATACGGAAATAAGCTTGTTCTGCCTGTTTCATGGCAGTTGTCCACACCTCATATTTGGCTTTGTCATTTTCATTGGATAGATCATAGGAAAAACCGCGGGCAAGATCGATAACAGTGATCTGATTGTCAAATTTATCTCCGGCATAGTTACAGTAGCGTGTACTCTCCTGACTATAGCTTGCGATCCGATGGCGTACGATTTCATGTGTGACTCCTCGGTCGCAGATTATGCGGACAGTTACGCTTTCATGCTCAATGACAGACTCATGCTGTCTCGTTAAAAGATTCTGAATAAATTTTTCAGCGGAGTCCTCCGTGATCCTTTCCTCACTTTTATAACAAACGCGGCCGATCTTCTCTATTTTTTTTAAAATTGATTCATAGTTGTCCATATCTACGATTTCTATGCTTGGTTTGATGATTTTCATGCTCCTTACTCCTTTATTATTGAATGAGGTTTTTATATGCTTCTTTTAATGGCGCTCCGCTGAAAAGAACGGTTTTTTGGGCGAGGATTTCGAGCATATCCACATAAAGGGTATTCAGGGGATATTCCTTTTTTAAGAGGGATAATTCCGTGCATCCGAGAACTATTTTCTGTGCGCCCTTTTCAAGCAGGGAATGTTTCACAATTTGAATATCTTCCCTGTCAGGAAAAGTTCCTTTCTTGATCTTACCGTAAATCATTTCCATAACGAGCTGTTGTGCGCTGGAGTCCGGATAGACAGACTCGATTCCATATTTCTCAAATACCTGTTCTAATACTCTACTTTGTATCGTTCCCTCGGTAGCTAGTATACCTGCTCGTTTGATCTTCTTTGCGGACATTTCGATGGCGGTGTCCTCGCAGAGGGAAAGTACGGGGATCGGCAGCGCTCCACAGAGAGGCTCATAAAAGTAGTGTGCAGTAACGCAAGGAATCGCGAGAAAGCCGGCACCCAAACGGGTAAGTTCCTGCCCAGCCTTGATCAGGGAAGGCAGGGGACTGGTCCCTTTTTTTTCTAATATATAATGAGTCCGGTCAGGGGTATCGGGAATGCTCTCCATTAAAATCTTCAGGTGTTCCTGATCTTTTTTGGCATCGGTCATTTTTGTAACCTGTTCCAGATAATAGATCGTCGCCATTGGCCCTAAACCACCTATTACGCCTACTGCTTTCAAGGCAGATCACTCCTTTTTCTGCGGATTTTTACTGATTTTTTTCGTTGCGCGTTTTGGATATTGTTTTGTTTGATAGCGGAAGGTACTGCCGCTGGAAAAATGTTGAAGCTGCGCATCTGTCATAAGGCAGAAATTGGGACGATTTGGCCGTGGTGTGGTGTCGATATGATACCAGCCGTTTTTTACCCAGGTTAAATTCCACCAATGCCGGTAGCCATCATACGAAGGATACCTTGTTACGGTAATGTTTGGGATACCAGCTCTTGTTAAGAGGAGCTTTGCCATGGAATAGTAAGTATAGCAGTCGCCAGACTGATACCGCAGACCTTTTACCGCCGCTGCCCGCCAGTTTGAATGGGGACCAGTTCCCACGTAAGTGCAGCGTTTCTGGACGTACTGGTAGATCGCCCGGCACTTTTTCTCATCTGACCAATTTTTTTCTGTGATGGATGCCAAGGCGCTGTCAGCGATCTGTTCTGCGGTCCCAGTGACAAAAATCTGGATCTTTGCCCAGGCGGTTGCTTTGTTTCCCGCCTTGTCTACAGCCGTATATTTTACTTTATATATACCGTCTTTTTCCCAGTTGATCCGGCTCGTATCCACACTTACTTTGACAAGGCCGTCCCGCTTGTCGGAAGCTTTGACATATTTCGTGAAATCAAAGTGGTCTTTCCAGTCGGAATAGCAGGTCAGAAAAGGTTCTTTTCCGCAAAAACTGTTTTTTCCAGTCCATCCGCTGATGACAGGGGGTTTT
This sequence comes from uncultured Eubacterium sp., assembly GCA_910589665.1. Taxonomy (GTDB): domain Bacteria; phylum Bacillota; class Clostridia; order Lachnospirales; family Lachnospiraceae; genus Eubacterium_F. The sequence continues at coordinate 4,184 of CAJUTR010000018.1, forward strand.
TTATCTTTAGTACCCCAGCGGATCCATCCCTTTTTTGTTTCCAGGTTATAGGTATACATGGCAGTTCCAGCATACAGACGAACTTTTTTTAGTTTCATGGCGGAAATTTGTCCCGATTCATCGCCGCTGCAGCTAACTGGTTTTGATATTTCTCCCGGTTTGATCCGTTTTGCTGTCAATGTCACGTTCTTTCGTTTGATCCGAACGCTAACGTCTCCAGTTTCTACGGTGGGGGAAGGCTGTTCTACCTTTGCTGAGTAGATATATTCAATTTTTTTAATGGTTCCTTTTTTCGATCGGTTACGGACGGACGCGGTATATATCATGCGTCCATTGGCGTCTCGTTGGAGCCTGGCACCTTCCAATGATACTTTGGAAAGCGGGACCGTTAATTTTGGCTTGGCAGCCTTTTTTTTCGATGCTGCCGAAATCATATCATTTTTGAGTTGGATGCTCCCGACCGCTAGCATGAAAAGCAGGGTTACCATACAAATCCGATACATTTTTTTCATACGAATCCTCATTTCTGCACATGTTGTCGCGTGATCTATATTAGTTTTTTGTTTTCGTATGATCATGCTTTTGTTGGGATATAGCGGATATTGGATACGATACCATCCGTTACTTCGATCTGGAGCTTGGTTTTTCCTTTTTTGTACGTGTACACACCGAATTTATCTTTTACTTTGCCGTATTTTTTGATCATCTGATCTAAGGTGCTTCCGATCTTTATACCTTGCGGCGTTGAGACATTTGATGTCAGGAATGTGATTCCGTTTACGAATTCGTCGCCGTCTTCGGTATGGGAGTATGTGTAAAGGATAAAGTCTTTGTATTTATAAGTGCGGTCTTTTCCTTTATAGGCACAGCTTTTTTTCACTTTTATAGCCGAAGGTTTTCCAGCCTTTTTGATCAGTTTCTTTGCTTTGCTGTGCATCGTAACGCTTGCCTTTTTGTATTTGAATACATAGCCCTTTGACTTTGCCTGGATGGGAGCGCAGATCATCCCAAAAGTTAGAACAAGCACGAATAAAATTGCCATTCCTTTTCCTGCGTGTAACATTGTTTTCATCGTTTTTTCCTCCTAATAATTTCTGATTTCTCCAAATCTATCCAATTCTTCCTGTTGCGCTTTTTTCATCTCTTCGTAAAAAGATATTTTTTTCTCATAGGCAGCAGCAAGTTTTGAATCATTTCGATGATCCGGGATGCCATATTGACCGGCTAATACTTGTCCTAAATATGCGGACAGCTTATTCGCCCCGCTCAGGTTCATATGGAGTCCGCCGTCGTATGTATCCGTCTCGTAATCAATGCCGGTTTCTTTTAATAGTTCATAAAAATTTAGATAGGGAAGATTATGTTCCGCTGCATAAGCGGTTACCTGTTCGTTGTCGGACGGATACCACTGCGGCGCGAGGCTCGGGGCTTTTATAAGGATAAGCTGGATGCCTGTTTCTTCACAGAGGGTACGGATCTTATCGAGATATGCGAGCGGATAGCTGCCAAAAGGCTGTCCTTCTTTGGGATCGTCGATGACCGGAACATTTGTATCATCTACGCCCTCTTCTTCTTCGTCTGCTCCCTCAATATCGCTCCAGGGATCCTCAATCAGATCGCCCTCCTCTTCCTCTTCTTCCGAAACATCCGCATCCTTTTCCCCGAGAAGCCATGTTGGATCGGCTACATCAGACTCACTGACCGGGAGCACATCGATCCGCATATAATAACCGTTATGGGTAACCTTTCTCGCCTTCCAATAATAAGTCAGGTCACTTTTGGATAAATCCAAGATCCGCTGGTGATAGCGGAGAAGTGGAAACACGTAATCCAGCATGTGCTCGCCATTACACATGGATGCTCGTATGGCGTCAAATTTTGTCTTTGACCATTTCATTCCATCGAGCGCCATGCGGTTATATTCCTCGCGCTGGGGTTCGGCGTGGGTCAGCGCCTGAACGTTGTATATGACTGCTTTCGGCGTTTCATATCGCAGTGTATCTTCCAACATATAGTAAGAGTGCCACGCGAGCTGCTGGGCATTTCCCCGGATATAACTGGTGATGCCGAAATGTTTCCATAAATAAATCGGATCAAAGTTTTCGTATACCTCACAGTCGCCGATGAAAAGTACATCGTGTGAGGTCGTCTCGTCATAATATTCGGACGTGAAGTTTCCCTCCAAAATGTCCTCAGCATATTTTGGTTCTACGAGCCGCTGCAGTGCCAGAAATAGGATAAGGATCATGCCTGTGGACAGTATGGCAGCGGCGGTTTTTTTCCATTGATTCATACATTCTCCTAAAATTGATTATAGATAAACTGCTTTGCGTCAAATCCGATGCCGTAGTTCCCAAACAGTAGTACGGCAAATAATAAGAGCACATAAGCGGTGAATTTCAGTACATAAGGCCATTTTGCCACCTTTTCACGAGCGCGTCCGTTCCGTCCCGCCATACTGACGGAAAACATCATAAGCACGCCGAAGCCTAAAATAGCGTAATCAGATACGGTGAGTCCGAGATCTAGTAATTCTTGTTTGGTTACTGCTTCGATGTCAAAACGGGTAAACATATGGACAAACTGGCGGATGGATGTCCGCACACTGCCGTAATTGTCGAAAAGCCGGATACAGCTCATCAGTAAAAACGTACGCATGATCTGAAATGCCCGGTAACATGTGCTTCTTTCCAAAAATGGAAAGCGGGTGTGGAAACGTTCGTACAGGGGAACCAGCTCACCGGAAATAAGGATGATCAGGCCATTTGTCAGTCCCCATGCCACGAAATGCCAGTTCGCTCCGTGCCAGATACCGGTAGCCAGCCATACGATCATGGTCGATATGTAAACGGCAGCGCGCTTTGCTACTGCCATGCCATATTTTCTCTTACAGAAAGAGGTAACTGCTTTTAGCGGGCGGCTTATGCTGAAAGGGTAGAACACATAATCCCGGAACCAGGTACCCATCGTGATGTGCCATCTTCTCCAGTATTCAGTAATATTTTTAGAGAAGAAAGGCCGGATGAAATTTTCTTCCAAATGGATCCCAAATACCTGCGCGATTCCGATCGTTATATCAATGCCGCCTGTAAAATCGGCGTATAACTGTATGGCATAAAATAACATTCCGATCAGTACGAAAGCACCGGTATAGTAATCCGGATCCTCCATCAGAATGCCGACTGCCGCACTGATGCGGTCGGCGATCACAAGTTTTTTAAAGTATCCCCATAATATCCGCTCCAATCCGAAACGCACGGTTTTCCAGTCAAAGAAATGCTTCTGGTACAGAGTGTCTTTGATATCATTATAACGGCTGATCGGTCCCTGTATGAGCTGCGGAAAAAAGGAGACGAACAACAAGAAGCGCAATACGTGTTTCTGTGGTTCACATCTGTTCCAATACACATCAAGTAAATAGCCGACGGCCTGAAACGTGTAAAAGGAAATTCCCATTGGCAATATGAGGTCCGCGTAGGGTAGGGGATTCGACCCGGTCTGTTCCAAAATCACATTTATATTATCAATCGTAAAATTTGTATATTTTAGTATCGCAAGGATTCCGAGATTGACAAAAAGGCAGAGAAGCATCCATCGTTTCTTTTTTTGATTGGTCTGTTTTTTGTACAACTTTTTTTCTTCTCTCGAAGGTCTCGGGATTTCCCCGTTTTTTATTTTCTGTTCATATAACTCGAGTTCGCAGTCATAACTTCCGATCTTCCTTCCCGCCGCATAAACGGTGAGGGATGTGGTCAGGATAAACAGGGGATAATAAGTTCCCGCTGAATAGTAGAAGCCGAAACTGGCCAAAAGCAGCAAAACCCACTGAAATCGCTTTGGGATGATATAATACAGGAAGAACAGCAGTAAAATGAATCCGACAAATCCATATGATGTAAACACGATCGCCCCACTCCTTATTCATCCATCAGGCGGACGATCATGGCAGTAAGCCGTTCCACCGAATTAAAATTTTCCGCGACAAAATCCCTTGCCGTAATTTCCACATCAAATTCCTCACTGAGTTCTGTAACGAGGGTGACAAGGTCGAACGAATCTAATATTTTATCATCCACAAGTTTTTCTTCGCATTCAAAGTCGACATCTGCGTGAAGTTCTTCTAAAATAGCTAAAATACTTTCTCTCATTTCTTCTGTTTGCATTTTATCCTCTCATTCTGCCGTTCAGCGGCTGATTTGTATGACGCCATGGTCAAAAGGTTGTTTACCCTTTTTTAGGGCGGCGATTTTTCTTTTGTTCCAAATAGATTTCCTGCATTTTTTGCCGATCCATTTTTCCGTTCGCAGTCAGCGGGAGCTGATCGGTCTGTACAATGGCGTTTGGCAGCATATATCTAGGCAGCCGTTCCTTCAGGGCAGCGGTTAGATGCTTTTTGTCCGTATCGCCTGCATAAAATAGTACGATCTTGTTGTTTTCTTTTATGTAAAGGCAGCAGCATGTCGTCACTCCGTCAATTCGTCCAGCGTCGGCTTCGATCTCACCCAGTTCGATGCGGTGCCCCATATGTTTGATCTGATGGTCCTCGCGTGAAATGAACATGAGGTTACCGTCCTCATTCCAGCGTCCAATGTCGCCCGTGTGATAGATGCGCTGTGGATAAAAAGGCGTTAATGGGTTTTGGGTAAATACTTCTGCTGTTTTTTCCGGATTGTTGTAATAGCCGTGTGTCAGGCATGTGCCGGAGATACATATTTCGCCGTTTTCGCCTTTTGGTACTTCTTTTCCCTCTTGATCGAGCAGATAAACCCTTGTATTTTTAAATGGTTTTCCAATAGGGATGGATTCCGACTCCTGAAAGAGGCGGTCTGCGTAATAATAGCAGCTCATGCCGGTGGCCTCTGTCGGCCCGTATAAATTGTAAAACCTCGCGTGGGGAAGTGTTTCTTTCCAGCGGTTAAACTGCTGGATCGGAAAAACTTCGCTGCCAAAAGCGATCGTATGTAAGTATTCCGGTTTTATAACGTCGAATGTTCCGAATGTGGAAATCATCGTCAGCGCCGATACGACCCAGCAGATCGTATTTATTTTATGTTCATTTAAATATTCCACCAGTTTTACGGGAATGGCAAACTGTTCTTTGGGAATGAGCCATGTCATGGCGCCGTATTTTAAGGTGGGATAGATTTCTTTCATACAGGCGTCTAGATAGAGCGGCGTCTGATTTCCAAATACGGTATCTTTGCTAAATGGAAGGGCTTCCGTCAGGCTCTCGATATAGTCGATCACGCCTCGGTGGTGTCCGACAACTCCTTTTGGTATACCGGTTGAGCCAGATGTAAACAGAACATAAATGGGATCCTCATCCAGGGAATTTTCTCGTATCCGTGCCAATTTTTCATGATCCAGCGGGAATGATATACATTCTTCATAGGAAAAGGATCTTCCTGAGAAATCGAGTTCGCTTACTTTGTCACATGTACTTTCATCATAGATCAGATATTTTGCTTTCGTATTTTCCAATATAAGTTCGATCCGGCGTCTAGGCATTTCCTCATCAATTGGCACATAATAGCAGCCGGCATAGATGACGCCGAAAAATGCTGTCAGCGTCTCGGGTGAGCGTTTCATGTATACGAAAACAGGCTCATGAGCTGCCTGATATGATGCGAGATGGCAGCCGATCTGTTGCGAGCGCTTGCTGACTTCACCAAAAGATAGGGCGGACGTATCATCGGCAAAAGCTATTTTGTCTGGTACCCGTTCTGCCGTCTGCTCCAAATATTCCAAAACATTTGTCTGCATGTCGCATTTCATCTCCGATTCATTTTTCTATCTTATCAGTATAGCATAATTTGCAGAAATTCGCAACTTTCGCTGTTGACTCCTCTTCATAGTACAAAAGATGCTCCCCGTATGCCAGGGAACATCTTTATGTGTCAGTTCGTGCCATTTATTTGTAATCATATTCTAAAACAACGACAGAAAGCGGCGGAAGATAGCATTCGATTTCGTATTCTGTCCCCTGCGCCTTCTTTCTGTTCCTGCCTTTTTTTGTGGATCCTTTTTTCTTAGCTGTGATCGGATCAGCGTTCATCCTGCCCTGTCCGCCGTATTTTACATCGTCGGAATTGAGAATTTCGGTATATTTACCTCCGCACGGTGCTTTTACCCGGTACTTTTCGTGAGCAACCGGTGTGAAGTTCAGGATAAATAAAAGCTGCTTTGTCTTCGTTTTCCCTCTGCGGACAAATGCGACCGTACTCGACTCCGGTCGGGAACAATCCATCCATTCAAATCCCATGACATCGCTGTCGTTGTAGTAGAGGGCGCTGTGATCCCGATATAAGTGGTTGAAGTCTTTGATATACTGTTGGATACCCTGATGAGGTTTCTCATCGAGCAGATACCAGTCCAGACTCCGCATCTCGCTCCATTCCCGCTGCTGGGCAAATTCCTGTCCCATAAAGAGGAGTTTCTTTCCGGGATGGCCGTACATAAAGCCAAATGCCGCTTTGAGCGCTGCGTATTTATCCTCGGTCAGCCCCGGCATTTTGTTCAGGAGAGAACATTTGCCATGAACGACTTCGTCGTGGGAGAGTACGAGGATGTATTTTTCGCTGAGGTGGTAGGTGAGGCTGAAACAAAGCTGGTCGTGGTGGAACTGTTTAAAATAGGGGTCTAACTTCATGTATTCCAGAAAGTCATTCATCCAGCCCATGTTCCACTTAAAGGAGAATCCAAGTCCGCCATTTTTTACCTGCTTCGTTACGTCGGGCCATGCCGTAGATTCTTCCGCGATGATATACGCATCTGGATGCGATTGTTCCATAACGCTGTTTAGGTGGCGTAGGAATTCAACAGCCTCATAGTGTTCATTGCCGCCGTCCTTATTTGGGAGCCAGTCTCCATCCTGCTTTCCGTAATCCAAATACAGCATTGAGGCAACGGCGTCGACACGAAGTCCGTCAATATGGAATTTCTCGATCCAGAACAGCGCATTTGCGACGAGGAAGTTCTGGACTTCCAGCCTGCCGTAATTAAAAATGTAAGTTCCCCAGTCCGGGTGTTCCCCGCGACGGCGGTCCGGGTGTTCGTAAACGGCTTTTCCATCAAAGTTTCCTAGACAATGCGCGTCTTTAGGAAAATGCGCTGGTACCCAGTCGAGAATGACTTCAATGCCCCGTTTGTGCATTTCATCGACAAAATACATAAAATCGTGCGGTGTCCCGTAGCGGCTGGTCGGTGCGTAGTAACAGCCGACCTGGTATCCCCAGGAGCCATCAAACGGATATTCTGATATTCCCATCAGTTCAATGTGCGTGTAACCCATTTCTACAACATAATCACCGAGCATATCCGCTAGTTCACGGTAGGAATAGAAACCGTTATCATCATCTTCTATCCGTTTTTTCCACGAGCCGAGATGTACTTCATAAATGGACATCGGATTTCGCTCTCGGACTTCGCGTGTCTTTGTGCCATGATCCTTCATGTAATCGGCATCACCCCATTCATATCCCTCGAGCGAGGTTACGACTGAGGCATTTCCTGGTCGTACTTCCGCATAGTTTCCGTATGGATCAGTTTTATACATCAGTTCTTTGCTGCGGGTTGTGATCTGATATTTGTAAATGCTTCCTTCTGTAACGCCCGGTATAAAAAGTTCGTAGACGCCAGTTGGACCTAAAAGCCGCATCGTGTGGAGCCGGCCGTCCCACATGTTGAAACTGCCGACGACACTTACGCTTCTGGCGTCCGGAGCCCAAACGGTAAATCTCGTACCAGTCACACCGTTTATCGTTTCTACATGTGCGCCCATTTTATCAAAAATCTTATAATGCTTACCCTCCCCAAAAATATAGCAGTCAAAATCAGAAGTCTGAGGTTCAAACTGGTAGGGATCAGCCGTCTCGATCACATCTTCCGGAGAATATTGGATTCTGACCCGATAATCTTTCAGTTGTTTTGACTTTGTTTTGATCTCCAGTCCGAATAATCCTAGTTCGTGATCCAGCTCTTCCATCTCATATGTTTTGTCGCCGTCGACATTTGTGATCCATACAGTCTGGGCAGCGGGTCGTCTTACGACAAAAAACTGTGTATCAAGATACATGTGGACACCGAGCAGATCCTGAGGGGCGTTTAGAACGCCTTCGTCCATTTCTTCGATCAGTGCTGGGTTCATCCACTCTTTTAAAAGTTCGTTCATTTATCTTATACTCCTTTGTCAGTCTGCGAAAAGGTCTTTTACGACGGCAGCAAGTTCGGATGATTTTTTCTCTGCATCGTCCATATTGTCGCCGACTACGCCGAAATAGATTTTTATTTTTGGCTCCGTTCCCGAAGGACGTACGCAGAGCCAAGCATCAGAAGTAAGTTCAAAATACAGAACATTGGACGCGGGAAGTCCGGTCTTTCGTTCTTCTCCGGTGCGAAGGTCTTTGATCACATCTTTTTCGTAATCCCTCATAGCGGTCACTTCGTAATTTCCAAACGATGCCGGCGGATCTGCCCGAAGCCCGTCCATCGTGGATTTGATCTTTGCCAGTCCTTCGATCCCCTTATGTGTAATAGAAACGACTTCATCTTTATAATAACCATATTTTTCGTACATATCAATCATGGCATCCCACAGCGTCTTGCCGCGTTTTTTGTAATAGGCGGCAGCTTCGCACAATGCCATCGAAGCTACGATTCCGTCCTTGTCCCTGGCATGGGTTCCGATCAGGCAGCCGTAACTTTCTTCAAAGCCAAATAAGTACTCACCTTTACCTGTGTTCTCGGTCTTCAGTATCTCCCTTCCGATCCACTTAAACCCGGTGAGGCACTCTACGACATTGATATGGTAGTGGGCAGCGATCGCATCGACGAGATTGGTCGTCACGATCGTTTTTACAAGCATTCCGTCTTTGGGAAGTTCTCCGTTTAAGGCTAGACGCTGTCCGATCTCGTAATCAGCTAAGAAGGATCCGGACATATTTCCTGTGAGACAGATATAATCGCCCGATTTAGTGTCCTTTACATAAACGCCGAGACGGTCGGCATCCGGATCTGTCGCTAACACGAGGTCGGCATCTTTTTCTTTTGCCAGTTTTAAGGCGAGTTCAAAAGCTTCTTTGGCTTCCGGATTCGGGTATCCTACGGTTGGAAACTCTCCGTCTGGAAGTTCCTGTTCTGGTACGACAAATACATTGGTAAAACCGAGTTCTTTTAATACCCGGCGAACTGGAATATTTCCCGTTCCGTGAAGCGGCGTGTATACGATTCTTAGATCTTTTTCTACTTCTTTGATACAATTTGGATGAAGAACATTCTTCTTCAGTTCTTCCATGTAGCGGTCGTCGATGGCAGCGCCGATCGTCTCATACAGACCGGCTTTTTCCGCGTCTTCCCGGCTCATGGTCTTTACGGTCGAATAGTCGGTGACGGCTTTTACTTCATCCATGATCCCCGTATCATTTGGCGGTGTGATCTGTGCTCCGTCCTCCCAGTAAACTTTGTAGCCATTGTATTCTGGTGGGTTGTGGCTCGCTGTAATGTTAATGCCTGAAATACAGCCGAGTTCGCGAACCGCAAAGGACAGTTCCGGCGTTGGGCGGAGGCTTTCAAAAACATAAGCTTTGATGCCGTTGGCAGCAAGGCAGCAGGCCGCTTCGTCCGCGAATTCTGGAGACATGCGGCGGGAATCGTAGGCAATCGCCACGCCCTTTTTCTGTCCGTCCTGTTTGATTATGTAGTTGGCAAGTCCCTGTGTCGCTTTTCTGACCGTATACATATTCATACGGTTTGTTCCAGCGCCAATAATCCCCCGTAAGCCGGCCGTACCAAATTCAAGGTCCGCGTAAAAGCGTTCTTTGATCTCTTGTTCGTCCCCTTCAATACGTTTCAGCTCTTCCTTCGTCTCCTCATCGAAATAAGGATTTTCAAGCCACTCCTTATAATTTTCCATGTAATCCATCTTTGTTCCTCCTTTATTTTAAATTTGGTAATTTCTATCCTACAGCATAATTTTCTAAATCCGGAAAGCTCCATGCGATGTCTTTGCTGTCATTTACGGTTTTCATTGTATAGCTCTTAGTTTGCAGTCCAGACATGGAAAGTGTGATCGTGACAGTGCCGATCTTTTTTGGAAAACTGCACGGCGCCACGCCTTTGTACGTGCCGTCCATATATACGCTGGCTCCGATTGGCGCGCTGACCGTGATCGTATGCTGGTTGTCATACTGGTCGGATACGTTCTGGTCATTTTCGGAATCCTGTCTGGAAACGGTAGTGTCGTCGGTATCGTCTGTTACATCTGTATTTTCGTCTGTAAGGCTGATCCGCACCGTAGGACTTGCTGACTGCACGTCGATGATACCGATATACGGCGTATAACCCTCGAGAATAACCCGGAGGGAATGTTTTCCATATTTTAATGATACAGGCTTGGAATAGTCTGTTAATGATCCATTTACATATAACTCTGCGCCGACTGGATCGATATCAAAGACGACTTGTCCTGTATGGGGCGCCAGAGTCTTGAATTTTGACATATCTAGTTTAAACTGTTTATTTCGTTCGATCGTTACGGTGCTGCTTCCGGTATAATCCCCGTTTTTCATCGTCACCTCGTAGGTACCTTCTGGTACGGGAACAAGCATCTTTTCCGTGACAGGAAGAATCGCAACGCCGCCGACCGTCATCGTGCCCCCGATAAAATCAGTATATTTCTTCGGTTTGAGATAACCGTGTCCTTTTGTGACGACGATGGAATAGGCTTTTCCTTTGACCCCGCGGAACGTCACTTCGTCGGTTGGTGAGATTTCCTGTACGTGGATTGGTTCGCCATCAGAAAACGCAGTAAATCCGCTGCCATAGCGGTATTTAACCCCGTTTACTTCGAGATTTCCGGCGTCGGGATCTGCCGCCAGGCCTGTGACCCTCTCATATTCTAATATGTCTGCGCTCAACTGTAATTTTGAAAGCTTTTTTGTCTCGGGGTTCTGGTATACATCTAGAACTTGTCCAATCTCAAGAGATTCCGACGAAATCTGCTTGCCATTTTTCGTCAAAATCTCTGTCCCGCCACTGTACGTACAGACGGATTCTTCTTCAAAGGCGGTGTTGTAAAAACTAATCGTTTTATTTTGTGTATCTATTTTTTTTATGACGCCGACGAAGTCTCTTCCCCTATCATAAGTAAGGGACGCGTTTGGACTGTCGGTCGCAGTAGGCTGACGGTTCTTTTTGCCGCACCCAGATACTAGGATGCACACCGCAATCATGGCTACTGCCCATTTGTATATCGTATGATTCATGCCGCACCTGCTTTATTAAAAGATATTATTAGTATAGCACGGAATTGTAAAAACTTCCACCCATTTCTAGCGCCCACTCAAAAATTCTTCCCTGCGTTTTTCCAAGCTTCTTACGTCTTTTAATTTTTCTAAACTTTTGGCAGAAAGCCAGGATTTCTTTTTATTCATATAGTGGTTCATCAGTTTCCAGTATTTTTCGGGATATGCCAGTATAATGTAGATCAGCTCCAACTGTTCCCCGGTAAGCGTATTTGCCTGATCATAGCCATCCAGAACAGCTTCTCCCGCCTGTCTGTTCCAGCTATTTTTTTCTAACGTTTTTCTCATAAAATACGTTACGTCTAAAAGCGGGATGCCATATCCGGTTTTTTCAAAACCGATCGTTGCCGTGCCGTGTCCGGTCATGATCAGGTTGTGATAATTGTAATCCCCGTGGCATATGTCGTTTAACGGTCCGGCTATTTTTTGATAATAGGAACATTGTTCCAGGCGGTTTGCCGCTTCGCACGCTTTTTCATAGTACTCACGAAAACAATTGATGGCATATATTTCAAACTCGCTTTTTCGTTTTTTATTCTTCATGTAAACATGGACTCGTTTCAATTCCCTATTATGTTTGTGAAATTGTTCCAGAAGACCACTTTGTTCCCCCGCTCCGGATTCAGGTAATGAAAAGCCGCGCAGCGCTTTGTGAAGAGTACCCAGGTTTTCTCCAGCTGCTGTCAGGCAGTTTTTGGACTTTAAGTCACATTCATCTCCAGAGAACCAATGGTAGAGTACAAATTTTTCACCTGTTTCCAACTCGGTAACCGGTTCGCCGTCTTTATTTGGCACGACATCATTGATCATAGAAAAGCCATGCTGGATCAAATGCTGTTTGACCCGGTTTTCTATTTGAAAGTGACTGCCTATGGTTTCGTATTCCCTCAGCAATTTAGGACCTGTATTTGTCTCTAATATCCAGCCTCCGCGGGAACGGTACCGTTTGCGAACGGTCAGGCCATAGCTGGCGATCGCCGTTTCCTGTTTATCCTCCACTTACACCCCTCCTTCATGCAATTACATTCTATGAGGGCTGGGGGTAAACTATGCCTGTCAGACCCGGATTTTTGTTTCTGCCACCGTTTTTAAAATGGTGAGGCCGATCGGCCCAAGGATGATGCCTCCCAGTCCGAACAGTTTTATGCCCACATAGACAGCAATAAGGACGTAAAGCGGCTTTAGACCCATCTCTTTTCCCATCAGCCGGGGTTCCATGATTTCCCGCAGAAGAAGGGTGATGACGTAAAACGTGATCAACACGGCTCCGTGAAAAAAATTTTTTTGCACGAGCTCGATCACGGCCCAAGGGATGAGTATGCTGCCGCTCCCGAATATGGGAAACGCGTCCACGATACCGATCGTAATGCCAAGAAGGATGGCGTAAGGGTTGCGGATGATGAAAAGACCGGCGGCGCTTACGGCGGCTACAAGAAAAATAATGATCCCCTGTGCTTTTAAATAGGCAAATCCTGCGGTTTTTAATCGTTTCACGTACGGCATAAGGCTACGGTATTTCAAAGAACTGTCGCGGTCAAAGGAAATGAGGAGGGTGGCCATGATAAATACGATAAAGCCGGCGCCCCATTCCCCTAGTGTCACGAGCATTTTCGGGATACATCCCGTAAGCTTCGGCAGATATACCTGCGAGATCCTTCCGTCCATATCAGAAAGGCTGTTTTCCATCCAGAGATAGGTTTCACCTGAACGCAGTCCCAGCAGGTTATCTACGCCCCCGCAGGCGCGTTCACAAAAACGGGCGCATGTGCCTACGTGTGCCGGCGCGTTTTTTAATATTTCTGTCAGCTGGCCGATACAGATATATCCGATATAAAATAAAAAGCTTCCGATGGCTCCGAGGAATAAGAGGATGATCAAAAGAGAACAGATCTTTTCATTGATGTGGCAGCTCTTATGTAGTTTCTGGACTACAGGCTGGGTAAGTTTGGCAAATACAAATGCAAAAACAAAGGGAACTACCAAAGGGAGAAGAAAATAAAAGCTCACGTAAACCACTCCGGCAGTTCCTAATATGATCAGTACATTTTTCCATTTTTTACTCATCTTGTGTTTCTCCTTTCGCCGTATGCTTGAAGTTGTTCCTGTCAAACTAGTATTGGCAAAAAGCAAAAACAATATTACACATCCGAATCGATAAACCGATAGCCAACCGCCCAGACGGTCTCAATGTATTTTGGATTCTGTGTGTCTTTTTCTATTTTTTCCCTGATTTTTTTCACATGTACGGTCACGGTGGCAATATCTGCCCCGATTGGGTTTAAATCCCATACCTCCTGTAACAGCTCTTCCTTTGAAAATACATGATTTGGATAGCTGGCGAGGAAATATAGCAAGTCAAATTCTTTTGTCGTCAGGAATTTTTCGACATCGTCCACAAAAACGCGTCGTGCCGTCCGGTCTATCTTGAGTCCGCCGATCGTGATCACTTCATTTTTCGTCTGCGCGCAGTGGCCGACCAGGTTCTGGTATCGCTCTAAGTGCGAACGTACCCTCGCCACAAGTTCACCCGGATCAAATGGCTTTGTTAAATAGTCGTTTGCACCAACGCCAAATCCCCTTATCTTATCAACTACTTCTGTTTTCGAAGAGATCATAATAATGGGGATCTCTGATACTTCGCGGATCCGCTTGCAGATTTCGACCCCGTCAAGTCCGGGGAGCATCAGGTCCAAGATGATCAACTGATAATTACCACTTAAAGCCTGCTGTAACCCGCTATTTCCGTTTGACTCAACGTTTACCTCATATCCGATCAATTCAAGATAGTTTTTTTCAAGTTCGGCAGTTGTTAGTTCGTCTTCTATTATCAAAATTTTATCCATACGTGTTCTCCTTAGTTGTGCAATTATCAGCGTTCGTCTACAGGTCGTCTACATTTGGTACAATTAACATGTGTATATGTGCCGGTAAGTATATCATACCTCAATTTCTACTAAAAATGCAACCACTCTTTTTCATTTTTTTCTTGACACCTTTGTATTTCAGTGCTAGATTTAGATACAAATGTGAAGGAGTGAGTTTAAAATATGAAGATATTAAGAAATTTACCGACCCCTGAAGAGGTAAAACAAGAATTTCCAATTTCAGAAAAGGCGAAGGAAATAAAAAAGAAAAAGGATCAGATCTTAAAAGATATCATTACTGGAAAAAGTGACCTATTTGCGTTGATCATCGGTCCCTGTTCGGCGGATAACGAAGAGGCTCTGATCGACTATACTTCGCGCCTTGCGGACATTCAGGAGAAAGTTTCTGATAAGATTTTTATCGTGCCCCGCGTCTATACAAATAAGCCTCGGACAACGGGTAAGGGATATAAAGGAATGGCAAGCCAGCCTAACCCGGAACAGAAAGAAAATATGCTCGAAGGGCTGCATTTGATTCGTAAGACTCATGTGGCAGTCGTGGAGCAGACGGGTATGGTATGCGCGGATGAGATGTTATATCCGGAAAATTACGCCTACTTGTCGGACGTTCTTTCCTATGTGGCGATCGGTGCCCGTTCTGTGGAAAATCAGCAACATCGTTTGACGGCAAGCGGGATCGATGTTCCGTGTGGGATGAAGAACCCGACGAGCGGATATCTGACGGTCATGTTAAATTCGATCGAAGCCGCACAGAGCCGTCATCATTTTATTTACAGGCAGCAGGAGGTGGAGACGGAGGGAAATCCTTATGCGCACGCGATTTTACGAGGCAGTGTGAATAAGCATGGAAACAGTCTTCCCAATTATCATTATGAAGAACTGCTTCTCCTCCATGAGATCTACAGTGAGCGTAATCTTGAAAATATGGCGGTGATCATAGATACGAACCACAACAATTCCGATAAGCGTTTTAATGAACAGATCCGCATCTCCAAAGAGGTGATGGAGAGCCGCCGCTTTTCCAACGATATCGAGTCGATGGTGAAGGGACTTATGATTGAAAGTTATATTGAGGATGGCGCGCAGGCGATTGGCGAGCACATATACGGGAAGTCAATTACGGATCCGTGCCTCGGCTGGGAGAAAACGGAGAAACTCATTTACCGCATAGCTGACCTGCTTTGATGGTGAAAGGAGGAGGGAATGAGCCATAGGATTTTAAACTGCGATTATCCGGACCCAGATGTGATCCGGGTCGGAGATGTTTATTATATGCTTAGCACAACGATGCACTTTTTCCCCGGCGGGGCGATTCTCCGATCTTATGATCTTGTTCACTGGGAACTGGTGAATTATCTGTATGATGTGCTGGAGAACACGGCGGGCGCGCGTCTTCAGGACGGACAAAGTATTTATGGGAAGGGGATGTGGGCGCCTTCTCTTCGTTATTTTGACGGGACGTTTTATGTCTGTTTCGTGGCGAATGATACGCATAAGACGTATCTATTTTATACAGAACAGATCGAGGGGACATGGGAACGGAAGGAAATCGAGGGATTCTATCATGACGCCTCCCTGCTGTTTGATGAGGGGAGGGTGTTCATCGTTTACGGAAATACGGAAATATATATAACCGAACTGACGAAGGATCTGACACGGCCGCTGGAGGGCGGCCTTCACCGGTTGTTAGTGAAAGATACCGGAAATGTTCGCCTTGGTTATGAGGGCTCCCACATTTATAAGATTGATGGAACATATTACCTCTTTCTGATCCACTGGGGAAAGGAAGAGGGTGCGCGCCGCGCTGAGGCCTGTTTTGTCTCGGATTCACTGAGCGGTGAATTCGAAGGCCGCGATGTGTTGAACGACGATATGGGGTATCACGGCCAGGGTATTGCACAGGGCGGCATTGTCGATACACCAGAGGGAGAATGGTTTGCCATCCTGTTTCAGGATAGCGGCGCTGTCGGGAGGATCCCCGTGTTGATTCCGGTTCATTTTGAGCACCGTTTTCCGGTGTTTGCGGCAGCGGAGGCGATACCTGCGCATGCGCGTTTATCGGAACGGTGTTCGTCTGGGAAGGATCATTCGTATGAACCATTGTTTACAAGTGATCTTATGGGTGAGGATGGTCATTTGAAACGCCAGTGGCAGTGGAATCATCTGCCGGATGCTGCGCTTTTTTCTCTTGATAAGGAAAGATATACGATCAGAACAGACCGGCTGTCGGTGAACGTTACGCAGGCGGTAAATACGCTCACGCAAAGGCTGATGTTTCCATCCGCTGAAGTTCAGGTCAGGGTAGATGGGGCGGGAATGAAGAACGGGGATGTTGCCGGGCTGGCAGCTTTACAGGGATGTTATGCGTATGCGGGTTTAATAAGGCAGAACGATATGTATTATCTGGTCCAAGTGGAGCGGAATCCTAATGAAATATCACAGAACATGGGAGATCAGGATACTCTTCCTGGGAAGGAAACCGTTCGCATCCCGCTTAGCTCTTCGGTGGTTAGGTTGCGGATGTGTGCGGAATTTTCAGATATGAAAGATGAAGTGTCATTTTTTTATGAGTCGGAGGGAACATGGATTCCGTTGGGGGGATCCCATAAATTGTATTTTAGGCTGGATCAATTTGTCGGATGCCGTGCGGGGCTGTTTCTGTACAGTACGGTAGAGTCTGGCGGGGAGTGTGTGTTTTCTGAATTTGATTATCAAACGGTTCACGTAAAATGATGGCGGTGAATTAAAAAATCTTGACAAAAGGCGCATGGATGTTGTATTCTTAATGATGGTAGAGATGCCAAAGGATTTATTTATCTGATTGACATTTCGACCGAAGACAGACTGAAACAATTAGACTGAATATAGACTGAGGAGGAAATGAGGATGAGTAAAATACTGTTTACCTCAGAATCCGTTACAGAAGGTCATCCGGATAAAATTTGTGACCGGATTTCGGATTCCATACTGGATGCTTTGCTGGAACAGGACCCGATGAGCCGCGTTGCTTGTGAAACAGCTATTACAACTGGTCTTGTTCTCGTTATGGGTGAGATTACTACTTCTGCTACGGTGGATTATCAAAAGATTGTCCGTGACACGATCAAAGAAATCGGATATGATGATTCGGAAAAAGGTTTCGATTGTTCGACGTGTGGTGTTATGATTGCTATTGATAAGCAGTCGGCGGATATTGCGCTTGGCGTTGATAAGGCGTTAGAGGCAAAGCTCACGGATTCGGAGATTGGAGCGATTGGAGCCGGAGACCAGGGTCTGATGTTCGGTTATGCTACAAATGAAACAGAAGATTTTATGCCGTATCCGATTTATCTGGCACACAAACTGACCCGTCAGCTCAGTAAGGTGAGGAAAGAAGGAACGCTGTCGTATCTTCGTCCCGATGGGAAATCTCAGGTGACGGTCGAGTACGACAAGGACGGAAAACCCCTTCGTTTGGATGCGGTTGTCGTTTCCAGCCAGCACAGCGAGGATGTGACATGGGAGCAGATCAAGGCAGACATTAAAAAGTATGTGATCGATCCTATCCTTCCAAAAGAGCTTTTAGATGATGAGACAAAGATTTACATAAATCCTACCGGACGTTTTGTGATCGGTGGTCCAGCTGGAGATAGTGGAGTAACCGGCCGGAAGATCATTGTAGATACATATGGCGGATGGGCTCGTCATGGCGGCGGTGCATTTTCAGGGAAAGATTCGACGAAGGTGGATCGTTCCGCATCTTATGCAGCGCGCTATGTGGCAAAAAACCTCGTGGCAGCAGGTCTTTGCGAGAAGGCAGAGATCCAGCTTTCTTACGCGATCGGCGTCGCATCTCCGACGTCGGTTCGGATCGATACATTTGGAACAGGCAAACTTCCCGATGAAAAGCTTGCGGATATTATTTTAGAGAATTTTGACCTGAGGCCAGCAGGTATCATTCAGAAATTGAACCTGCGCAGACCAATTTACAAAGAAACTGCTTCTTATGGGCATTTCGGAAGGAATGATCTTGATCTGCCGTGGGAGAA
Source organism: uncultured Eubacterium sp. (assembly GCA_910589665.1). Lineage (GTDB taxonomy): Bacteria > Bacillota > Clostridia > Lachnospirales > Lachnospiraceae > Eubacterium_F. The sequence goes on from CAJUTR010000018.1 coordinate 22,397, forward strand.
GACGGATAAAGTGGAGGATTTGAAAAAGTATTTGTAGATTTTTATTGACTTCGCAGTGGATTTTGATTAGAATAGAAGGGTAGCGGCAGTGGTACATGGGTTTTATGGCTTGTGTGCGGCATGTCTGGCGGCGGATGATCCCGCCGGCCCTTATCTGCTCTCATAGTTAAATGGATATAACAAGCCCCTCCTAAGGGCTAGTTGCAGGTTCGATTCCTGCTGGGAGTACTCGCGAAGATGTGGAGGCGTGCAAGAAAGTATGCGGTCAGATTGGCGAAGCTAAGCTAACCACACGACGAAATATCACGAAAATGAAGCAACGCAAAAAATGAAATATGTGACAACTGGGAGCTTGCTCACAAGTTGTCACATATTTCATTTTTTATCTGTACAGGGGGAGAGAAATGCTAGATGGACATATTCATATTGAACGTGGAGCGTACACACTTGATTGGATAGATCAATTTGTAAGTAAAGCAGTCGAAATGGAGATTGATGAAATATGCTATTTCAAAGAGTTTGAAAGATTCATTTCTGGACTTACAAAGGGTAAAGGCTTTGATTTTCTATTGGGGAGCATTCACTTTGTGGATGATTTTGCTTTCGATCATAAAGCCGAGCATTGGACGGGGCTTGATGTTGATAAAATATTTGGTAGATATTTTGAGGATTCGATTTCATTGGCAAAAAGCAGGATATTTGACGGCATCGGTCATCCAGATGCAATAAGGTTATTTGGCCATGGACCATCATGTTCACTATCAGGTTATTATGAGAGTTTAGCTTAGGAACTCTCAAAAAGTAATATGTATGCGGATCAAAATAGTGGAGCCGCTAGAAGATGTCCTGAAACGGCTTCACTCGGTATGGATGAAGAACTGCTTAGAATATTGAAAAAGAATCATGTGAAGATCATTCCTTCATCTGACGCACATTGCCCTGAAGATGTTGGATATAAAATTAAGGAACTAAACAACCTTATAGAGTGTTCTTAAGTAAAAGATATTTATCAGCGAAAAGCGAATGCGCTGTTTCATCTGAGGAAGTGGATAAATTCATTTATGTATATGGTAAAATGGAATACACATATTAAGGCATGGGAAAGGGCAGAATAGCTAAATCAAATATAACAAGGCACCCGAGGTTCTTATCATCGCTGTCTTAGCTTTTTTTCTATCCACCTTTGCAAGTGGTTTTGTGGCAAACACGGTTGGTAACTAACTCTTGGACTATAGCATTTGGGACAGCCCCTCTTCGACGGGCAGGATATTGAAAAGATTGGCCTTGCGGAGCACAGAAAAAAGATGTTGCCATCATTTTCCAAAGTTACAACCTGATTGATTATCTGATGCCTCAGGAAAATGTGGCTCTGACATCAAAACTGCCGCCGTTGCCGATTTTGCATCGTGCTAGGATTACGGAAGAAGAAAGCAAGCGTAACGCACTCGAATGAGGTTGCAAAACAGGCTGATGTGATTATGAAACTGCGAAAGGGTGAGCTGCAAATTACGGATTCTCCCGATACAGATACAAGAAGGGGAAGGGGCACAAAAGCTTAATGAAGCATTTTTTTATGTTAAATAAACTCTCTTTTTCGTGCAATAATTAAGAGGAAAAAAACGGAATCATAGTATATACTGAAAACTGTCAGGAGGATTTTTTGTTATGGAATGGATGGAAAGATTAAATGAAACAATATGTTATATCGAGGAACATTTAACAAAGGAAATCGATTATGAACGGCTTGGGCAAATCGCTTGCTGTTCTTCCTATCATTTTCAGAGAATGTTCACTTATATGGCGGGGATTCCCCTATCTGAATATATCCGCAGGAGAAAAATGTCGCTTGCCGCCGTAGATTTACAGGGTAAAAGCATGAAAATCATTGATGTGGCAGGAAAATACGGATATAATTCCCCCATCGCATTTAATCGAGCGTTTCAATCTGTTCATGGAATTGCCCCATCTGCTGTAAAAAATGAGGGCGTATCTGTACCGTTGAATAAGGATATTGAAAAAAATTTTTACAGTCATACCCACAAAGTGGCAGGAAATATCTACAAATGGAACATTACAGACATTGATTAGTATGATGAACACATCACCCAAAGGAGTACTTGGTGTCAGCACTTGTAATGACACAGAACCGTGGAGGTATTATATTGCGGTATCTACTTCACAGGAAAAGAATGACCTTGAAGAATATATTGTGCCGGCGGCTACTTGGGCGATATTTTCTGGAGAGGGTACAAATCAGTCTATCCAAGAATCGGAGCGACGCATCGTAACAGAATGGCTGCCGATTTCAGGATATGAGTATGGAAATGCTTGATGTAGAGGTCGATTTAAATCCAGACCCGCAAAATGCACAATATGAAGTATGGATACCTGTAGTGAAAAAGTAGTACTGGAGTAAGAAAGAAGGTGGGTTAAATTGCAAAATCTAAAATACAAATGGTACACCAGTTGCAAATTTATGTTAGGCCCTCAAGAAACTTTTGGAAGACGGGAATCTGTTTTACTTTTTTTAATTTAATGTTTCCTAACTTGCACAGATCCTTTAAATAATGAGCAATTATATTGTTACATACTCGAATCTCTTTCGGTCGTCCAAAGTCAAATATTTTCTCTAAAATGCAATTGATCACCACATTTCCCTCAAGCCCTTCGGGAGTGATCATATCTGCGCCAAGCATAAGGCCGGAATCTGTTTCTGCCAGCAGAAGAAGGCGGACGGCCCCCGGCCGTTCGTATTTGTCATCATCTACCGGTGAAGGAATGCACTCGACATTAATATCAATGCCGTAATCCTCTCGAGGTATCCTGCGAAGTTTTTGTGTGAAGTTATTATCATTTGCAAATTCGGGTTCCAAATAGAGAAAGGTCGTAAATGGAAGTGGTTCCTCGGTTCCTTGCCACTTTTTGGTCTTTTCGTTCCAGGAATAGAGAAACATATTGCCATGTTCAAAATGTACCGTGAGTTCATTTTTGTTATAATACTCAATCGCTTGAAGAAGCTGTGTCAGGTAAGTATTCATACGGATAACTTCTGCCTGATCCATATTGTATGGATAATAACCCGTCTTATGAGAGATAAAATATAGCCATTGATTTTTGCCGCGGAACTTATATCCCAGCGACTTTATTGTCTGGTACTGTTCTTTCGACAGATCATCTCGGTTTCCCCAGTAACAGGTCAGATTATTTTGGTTCATGGCAGCATACGTCTGGGTAACATTTAATGATTTCTGATCACACAGCATCAAAAAATCGTTGAACCCTTCCAAATTTTCATAGATGGAAATGCCATAGCACTCGCCCCCTTTTCCAAGTATCACAGCAAATGCGATGTGATCTCCTTCCTGAAGCGCGATCAGATCCATCGTCCAAAACTGTTCCCAGGGTCTTAACTCTTTTAATTTCTGCGCTGTTTCATACAAAAGTCTCCATTCTTCCAGAGATGCTTCCTTTCTCTCGGGCGATTTATCGCCATATGTAATGGTATATAACGGTTCTCCTTTCCAAATGCTTTCATAGATATCCTCGCTGGACATTGGTGGACGCTTGGATTCGCTTAAAGCATAATTTGTTAACGTTTTATTGATCTGTTTCAGATCGTATTCGTCATATGGTTGTTCATCCACCCATGTTTTTAACTCTTCATACTCTTTATGGCCTGGGTTTTCAAGTATTTCAAGCAAATGATGATAACAATGTATACCGCCGCAATCTTCGTAAGGTGTATTTCCCTTATATTTTATAACAACCGGGTAATTGCATTCGTACTCTGGTAAGATATTCTCGATCTCCACCCGGTGTTCCCAGTAATCGCCAAAATCATATAGGTAGGTAAACCAGTCTTTGCTGTCCATAAAAGGTTCAATCAGCGTTTCTGCGGCATCCAGAACTTCCTTATCATACCAGTCCATGTCTTTTGGATCTTCTTCGACTACAATCCCCAAGTGATAAAATTCAAACTGAAATAAATGACCGCCGCACCAACCCATCACTTCATTGAGGATAAAGCTAAGTTGTGAAAACGTCAGTCTGGCCGGTACAATAAACCGCCTCCATATCGGCGGATGTGTGTTTTTGATCATTATTTTCAGTTGGTATGCTTTCAAGATGTACCTCCTAAATTTTGTACGGTAAATAAGGTAGTAATTGATTCAACTATTTCTATGGTACTTCCTTCAAGGTATATTGTCAAGTGGTTTAGGGTATAGCAAAAACTGGTTTTTCTTTGTATTTTTACCTGCAGATAAATGACGTTGGAGGGAATAAAAAAATTCCGTCTGTATTCTTCCAGTGCTAAGGGGATCATTTTTGTGGCAAAGCCTTTATTCCGCTCAGATGGACGGATCCCATCGCCGATATGCCCTCCGTTTAATAGCAGGGAATCGTTCAGTTCGTGTCGGATATTTATGGCCCCGACGATTCGATTTTGGGTTTCATCCAGGCAGAAGAAGGTGGAAGCCGGAACCTGTCCACTACGGAGGATTTTAATTTCATAACAGTTATCCTTTTTTCTAGATAATAAAGCATACACATGTCTATTTTACAAGTAGTGTTTATTCTTTAAAATCTTGGATATTGAAATTTTCGCAGAAAAGTAATATCATATTTATAGGTTTTTAAATAATAGAGGTTGCACCGGTAAGGGCGTTTCCTAGAAACGGTTATCGGAAAATAAGCATCTAAACCATGACATGAGAGGAGGACTCCAAATAATGCTGAAACACGTAATACTCGATATGGGAAATGTGCTTCTCGACTACAACCCGAGAGCCGCCTTGGATCGTTTCTTTAAAACGGAAGAAGACAAAGCACTCATCCAGCGGGAATTATTCGACGGTCCTGAATGGATTCAGGGCGATCTGGGGTATATTACAAATAAACAGCGTTATGACGGCGTGAGTAAACGAGTACCAGCACGCCTTCATGAGAGGTTGAGGGCCTGCGTGGACGGATGGGATTTTTGTATGATCCCCTTAGAAGACGCCATTCCGTTCTGTCATTTTGTAAAAGAACAGGGATATGGCATCTATGTTCTATCCAATGCCGGCCTAGAGTTCTACCAGTATTTTACAAAATACTTCGACCCCGCGTTTTTTGACGGCATTGTCATATCTTCCGAAGTTCATGTCGTAAAACCTGACGTAAGGATCTACCAGACTCTATTAGACAAGTATGCGCTAAAAGCGGATGAGTGCCTGTTTATCGACGACAGGAAGAACAATGTAGAGGGCGCCCGGGCATGCGGCATGCAGGCGCATCACTTTCAAAATGATTTTAAAACATTGAAAAAAATGTTAGGAGGAACACCGCAATGATATTTTTACAATACGCCAAATGCAGTACATGCAAGAAAGCGAAAAAATGGCTGGACGAGCACGGAATCTCGTACGCTGACCGGCCGATCAAAGAAGAACATCCGTCGGCAGACGAATTAAAGGAATGGCACGCGAAAAGCGGACTTCCACTCAAACGCTTTTTCAATACGAGCGGGATGCTGTACCGAGAAATGAATCTGAAGGAAAAACTACCGACGATGAGTGAGGAAGAACAGTATGAATTACTTTCCTCAGACGGTATGCTGGTAAAACGCCCTCTTGTGATCACAGATGATACGGTACTCGTCGGATTCCGTGAAAGCGAATGGGAGAAGGCGCTCTTAGCTTAAAGTCTTAGAGATCCGGCTCATACTCCTGAAACGTTTCGCCCCCGAGAGGGGGCGTCGTTGTCAGCGGGCGGTAAATTTGGTAAAAATCCATAGGAGTTCCTTTCCGGTTTTTGTTCTAAAACTCTTTGTTCTGCATAATGCGGCCGCTGACCGCGCAGGAGACGGCGACCGCTGCAGCGGCGGTTAAAAATGCGAAGAGATCGACCAGGGCGACGTGTACGGCGGGCAGGGTATCTAAAATCTGCTCGAGATCAATGCCGATGGATTTCAGTCCCTTTGCGCTTAAATACGCAGCGACAACCGCGACGGCAAATGCTAAAAACATAGCGATCCTCCCTTTCTCGCTGCCGAACTTGAACTGAAAAGGAAGTAAAATAGAAAGCATGACAGCGAAAACCGGGATCAGTAGGAGTGATTCGACTGAAAAATCAAAGAGAGAAACCTCCCCCTCTGTCGCCAGCTTGAATATGATTGAAATGAAAAATCCCACGGTCCAGGTAAAGCTGCCGAGTAGTAAGCCAAAGACATATTTTTCTACCGCAAACATTTTTCTGCTTACCGGCAGCGTCATCAGGAACAGGTAGCCATTGTCGGTCTCGTCGTAGGTAATCGTGCTGAGCACAAAAGAAAAACCGATAAAAGAGAGGTAGGCGATGACAAATGTGCCGTCGGAATTGAAATTAAGCATGATGGCAAGGAACAAAAGGATGACCAGAAATCTTTTCTGTTTCCATATCAGCCGAGCATCTTTGATGAGTAGTCCTTTCATAAAGCAGTCCCTCCTGTCATTAAAACGATCAGATCGTCAATATTTCCATTTTCGATTACGGTATCACGGTAGTTCTCAATATAGAATTGCTTTTGGTCCGTGAGGCAGCGGTAGCCGTAGGTTTCCTTCCTGTATCGCAGGATGTATTGTTTATCTATGGATTGAAACTGTTCCGGGGTCAACTTGAGAAGCGCGTAGCTTCCGAGCAGCAGATCGATTTCCTCGTGAAGCGCGATCTTACCCTCGTGTATCATGTAAAAATCATCGCACAGGCCCTCAAGGTCGGAGGCGATGTGGGAACTGATCAGAATGGAGCGGGAGTCATCTTTTTCCATGTAGGCCCGCAGAAGATCCAGTAGTTCATCCCGCGCGACCACATCCAGTCCGACCGTCGGTTCATCCAGGATCAAAAAATCCGCCCGGTGGCTTAAAGCCACGAGGATCTTTAGCTTTGCTTTCATCCCCGTGGAAAAATCCGAAACATTTTTATCCAGTGGAAGCCCAAATTTCCGGCATTGGGAAATAAATCCGCCATTGTCATATTTCTTGTACATGGCACCTAAAATGTGCGAAATATCTGAAATTGTTAAGTTCCCGCTGAAACCGGAATTTGATAGGGCAACACCGAGCCGCTGCTTATCCGCCGCGGTCAGTGCCGTCGCACTTTTGCCAAATAGCTCGATCTCACCGCCATCGAGATGTATTAAATTTAGTATTGCTTTAAACGTCGTGCTTTTTCCTGCTCCATTCTGCCCGATCAGGCCGGTGATGCAGCCTGGACGAACTTCCAGGGAACAGTCAAGCGTAAAATCGTCATAATTTTTTTTGATATTTTTTACTTTAAGCATACGATTCCTCTCCTTAATAAACTGTCGGCAAACTTTTTTAAATCTGGCCCATGAGTATTTCAAATATGGTCTGGATTTCTACATCGGTCAACCCGTTTTTTCTACCTTTGGCGATCGCCTGTTCCAAATCCCGCTCCACTTCCTTCTGCCACTCTTCTTTGATACGGCTCTGATTCGCGGCGGAGATGAACGTTCCCTTTCCGTGGACGGTTACGGTAAAACCCTCCTGTTCCAGATTGTCATACGCCTTTTTCACTGTGAGGGCGCTGATCTTCAATTCTTTTGACAATCCCCGCACAGAGGGAAGCAAGGTGTTTTCTGTCAGTTCGCCATTGATGATCGCGGTCTTTACCTGTTCCATGATCTGCTCGTAAATGGGAGTCATGGAAGTATTATTTACGATAATATGCATATCATTTTTAACCTCAATTCATTTTGTTGTTACGTGGGTGGGTGCGCATTCCCTTTATGTATAACAGTATATAACAGTCTATGACAGTTGTCAAGTTTTTTTGTCTCCAGGTTTTAAAAAATGTTTGTTGCAGCCAGTTTATTCTTTTAGTATAATCATAAGATAGTGTGAAGTCGGAAACATGAAAGAATGCAAAAGCAGAGTTTTTCATGAAAATGTTTGTATGAATGGAGGAAAAAATGAAACTACTGCTGGTGGAGGATGAAAAGCGGATGGCGCAGGCGCTCATAGAACTTCTGCGTCAGGAGCATTATGAGGTGGATCACTGCGCGGATGGCATTACGGCAATGGACGCAATAGAGACAAATGTTTATGACGTCATCGTTCTAGATGTTATGCTGCCGGGGAAAAATGGTTTTGAGATTGCCGGAAAAGCGCGGAAGAATGGGATACGCACGCCAATCCTCATGCTTACGGCAAAAAGCGGTCTGGAAGATAAAGTCGAGGGACTTGATTGCGGCGCGGACGATTATCTGACAAAACCGTTTATGACCGAAGAATTGCTCGCCCGCCTGCGCGCGCTTGTCAGGCGGAATATCCAGTCAACGGATGGAACGCTTTCGTTTGGCGATATCTGGCTGGATGCAAATACCTTTACGCTGCGGGGAACGGATACGGGACAGAGTGTCCGGCTGAGCGAAAAGGAATATAAGATCCTCGAGTACCTGATCGCCAATCAGGGACAGATCCTCACGCGTGAGCAGCTTGCCGTGAAGATCTGGGGGTTCGAAAATGAAGCGGAGTATAATAAAGTAGAGGTCTATATGTCATTTACCCGGAAAAAACTAGCCTTTGTACAGGCGAAAACGGTCATCAAGGCGGTGCGGGGAGTCGGCTATGAATTGAGGTGCGGTGATGTTTAAGAAATCCAGAAAGAGAATTGTCGCTTCTATCATGGCGGTACTCGTACTGCTTTGGATCGGAACGCTTTGTGTCATTTACGCGTGCAGTTACTACGAGGTGTTAAACCGCAACCGTGAAATGCTCGAACGGCACGTCAGACTATACCGGCTGGTGAGGGGGCCTGTGGTGCCAGACATTCCCGGGAATCCACCCTTACCAGACAGGGGGGAGAAGCACTTTGAAAATTCGCCGGCCTACCGCCTGTCTACGTTTTATACGGTGGCAATTTCCAAAAGCGCCGATCATGTTCTCGATGTGGATAACAGCCAGACGGAAGTTTACGGTGATGATGAACTCGTGGAGATCGCGAGGGAGATTATAAACAGCGGCAGGCGGGACGGCATAAAAAGAAATCTGATCTACCGGCTGGAGGACAAGGGAAGCTATTTACTGGTTGCGTTTATGGACAATACGGTTGTGCGGGAGAGCATGACGACTCTATTCCGGTACACGCTTATTTTCGGGGGATTGGTCATTCTTGCCCTGTTTTTTCTCGCCGTTTATCTCGCGAGACGGATCGTGCGGCCGCTGGAGGAGAGTTATGAGAAGCAGAAGCAATTTATATCCGATGCCGGCCACGAACTGAAAACGCCGGTATCGGTCGTCTATGCCAATGCGGAACTTCTTTCGCGGGAAATCGGAGATAACCAGTGGTTATCCAATATCCAGTACGAGAACGGCCGGATGGGACTTTTGGTCGGCCAGCTGTTAGAGCTGGCCCGCACGGAACAGGTTACACCACAGATGGAACGATTGGATTTCAGCCGTCTCGTCGGGGGAGAGGCGCTTCCGTTTGAGAGTGTGGCGTACGAAAAAGAGATGCCGCTCTGGTGTGAGATGACGGAGGGACTATTTGTAAACGGGAACGGCGCGCAGTTAAAGCAGCTTGTGGCCATATTACTGGATAACGCGATCGAGCACGGTGAGAGAGGAAGAGAGATCGCGCTCATACTAAGGGCAGAACGTAACAGCGCGGTCTTATCGGTGGTCAATGCGGGGGATGAAATCCCGCCGGAGCAGCGAAAACAGCTTTTTGAGCGGTTTTATCGTATGGATGTGGCGAGAAATGGGGACGGGCAGCACTATGGACTCGGCCTCTCGATCGCAAAGGCGATCACGGAAGTGCACGGCGGCAGGATCCATGTGGAGTGCGCCGATGGCAAGATCAAATTTGTGGTCCGGGTTCCGCTCAATGAAAAGAAAGAGATTCAATAAAAGTTCAAGTTTCCTTCTGTACAATGGGATCATCAAAGTGCAGGAGGATTTTTTTGTCATTCCTGTGCGGAAAGGAGAACTAGATGGATTATCGACACGAATGGAAATACGAATTGGACCACGGCAGCCTGCTGGCAGTCCGCCAGCGGCTGTCAGCGGTGGCGAAAAGGGATTCTCATGCGGTTGGTGGCATATACCGCATCCGCAGTCTGTATTTTGACAATGCTGACGACAAGGCGCTCCGGGAAAAAATAGACGGCGTCAACCGGCGGGAAAAATTCCGGTTTCGCTATTACAATGAAGACCCCTCATTTATCCGGCTGGAAAAGAAGAGTAAGGTCAATGGGCTGTGCCGGAAAGAAAGTACTGTTTTGGATCGGGAACAGGTTCAAGCGCTTTTGGACGGAGATGATACCTGGATGCTTCCCAGCGGGGATGAACTGGTAAAAGAACTTTATGTGAACTGGAAGAAACAATTGCTGCGTCCGAAAGTAATCGTAGATTACGTGAGGGAGCCGTTTGTCTACGCGCCGGGTCATGTGCGGGTGACGCTGGATTCAAATATACGGACCGGGATGCGCTGGGAGGAATTTTTAAACCCAGCCGCTCTAACGCTCCCGACAGGAGGGACGACGGCCGTTTTGGAAGTAAAATGGGATGAATTCCTGCCAGATATCATCCGGGATGCTGTCCGCACGGGCGGCTGTCTGGCCGGGGCATTTTCCAAATACGCGGCCTGCCGGATTTATGGATAGTGTGAGAGTCGGATGGTGCGAAATGAGGTGCGGGATTTGTTTTGAAAGTAAGTAGTAGAAAATAAGAGAGATCAGAATGGAGGATTCATATGACGTTTCAGGATATTTTTAAATCAAGTTTTATGGAGCGCGTCTCGAGTATCAGTATATTGGATATGGTGCTGGCGCTCGTACTGGCATTTGGTATCGGTATGTTTATTTTCTTTGTCTATAAAAAGACGTATCAGGGAGTGATGTACTCATCCAGTTTTGGCACGACTTTGATCGCGCTCACGATGATCACGACCGTCGTGATTCTGGCGGTAACTTCGAATGTAGTACTTTCGCTCGGAATGGTCGGCGCGCTCTCGATCGTTCGGTTCCGCACGGCGATCAAAGAGCCGCTTGACATCGCGTTCCTGTTTTGGTCGATCGCTGCCGGCATCGTACTGGCGGCCGGGATGCTGCCGCTTGCCGTGTTTGGAAGCGCGCTTGTCGGCGTGATCCTTCTCGTATTTGTAAACAGAAAACCTCACTTCAATCCGTATATCGTCGTGCTTTCCTGTGAAGGAAGCGAAAGTGAGAAGAGGGCGAGGGAGTTTCTCGGTTCGCGGGTTCAAAAGTGTGTGGTGAAAAGCAAAACGGCACAAAAAGGCGCTGTGGAACTAAACCTCGAAATCCGCATGAAAGAAGATAATACGGATTTTGTCAATGAGCTGTCGGAAATGGATGGCGTCAATAGTGCCGTTCTCGTCAGCTATAATGGAGAATATATGGGATAGGGAGGGATGGTCTATGTCTACTCATAAGCATTTGGATCGGATTTGCTGCGCGTCCGTTATCGCGTCGCTCATTCTTACCGTCCTTTTTATGAATGGCGGTTACTTTGGCATACAAAAGGCGTCCGCAGTCACTGGTTACGAAAAGCGCCTGTTTGAGACAACCGCCGTGCATACGATCGACATTGTGATGGATGACTGGGAAGGATTTCTCAGTACGTGCACGAACGAGGAATATACGGTATGTACGGTCGTGATTGACGGCGAGCCGTTTCGGAATGTGGCGATCCGCGCGAAGGGAAATACATCGCTGACGCAGGTGAAGGCGTATGGCAATAACCGCTATAGTTTTAAGATCGAGTTTGATCATTACGATGGCAGTAATAATTATTACGGCCTCGATAAACTATGCCTGAACAATATCATTCAAGATAATACATATATGAAAGATTATCTTTGCTACCAGATGATGGCAGAGATTGGCGCCGCTTCGCCGCTATGTAGTTTTGTCAATATTTCTGTAAACGGGGAAACGTGGGGACTGTACCTCGCGGTAGAAGGCGTGGAGGAGGCGTTTCTCCAGCGAAATTATGGAGCAGATTATGGGACTCTTTATAAGCCGGACAGCATGAGCATGGGTGGCGGCCGCGGGAATGGAAAAGATTTTAAGATGGAGGAATGGGACGGTAAGGAGAAAGGAGTCGATCTGGACGGGGTGCAGCGTGAGAAGAAAAACGGTGGTGTGTCGGAAGCTGATGGCGAAGGCACGGATGGAAATATGCCGGGAGGAGGGAAGCCGGATGGCGCCGGATGGAGTGGAGGAATGCCAGACGGGGAGAGACCAGATGGTGAAGTGTCAAGCAGGGAAATTCCGAATGGTGCCAGATGGGACAGAAAGATGCCCGGCGGAGAAAGACCGGAGGGAGAAACACCATCTATTGAGATGCCTGGAGCTCCGGGGAGCGGTGGAAAGCCCAGAGGAATGGGCAAGGGAAGCGATGATGTATTGTTGAAATACATTGATGATAATATTGATAGTTATAAAAATATATTTGATAATGCTGTCATTGATGTGACAGACCAGGATAAAGAGCGTCTGATCGAGTCACTGAAAGGACTAAACAGTGGTGAATCCCCCGAGCGGGTAGTTGACATAGAGGAAGTGATCCGTTATTTTGTCGTACACAATTTTGTACTGAATTTTGACAGTTATACAGGATCCATGATCCATAACTACTATCTATATGAGGAAGATGGGAAAATGGGAATGATCCCCTGGGATTATAATTTAGCATTTGGAGCATTTGAACATACGAGCAATGCGACAGAATTGGTAAATGATCCGATTGATTCCCCCGTGTCCGGAGGCAATACGGAGGAAAGGCCGATGCTTGCGTGGATCTTTCGAGAAGAAGTATATACAGAAATTTACCACCAGCATTTTTCGGCATTTATTTCGGAATATTTTGACAGCGGAAAGTTTGCCGATATGATAGATTCCGTAAAAACGATGATTGCACCCTACGTGCAGGATGATCCAACCAAATTTTGTACATACGAAGAATTTGAGACGGGGATTGATACGTTAAAAGAATTTTGCCTGCTGCGCGCGGAAAGCGTAAAAGGGCAGCTCTCTGGTACGATTGGCTCTACGGCAGAGACGCAGGGGGAAGAGAGTTTTATTGATGCAGGGGAGATGGATATTTCGAGTATGGGGGCGATGGGAGGACGGATGGGGAAATAGTGTGCAGTCCTTTTTATGTATCCAAAATGCGCTTAATCCTAATACATATAATCTATCCGTCGTTGAATCCGAATAGATTATTTTATCTGTCGTGTATAACAATACGAATTGAAAGACGTTTTGTTCAGACTTCTACGTGATTCTCAGAAAAATCGACAGAATATCAGGTGTTCATGCCTATGTGCGCACAAAAGGTATTTGTGTAATGGAACTTTTGCGGTATTGATTGCAAATATTAAATGTGTTATTATTTGACTGGATTTAATTGTACTGCATTAAAATTAGTAGCTTCCTGTATTATTTATAAATGGTTAAGGGAGATACTTCAATGTTTTAAATTGTATGTGTTTCTCAATTATTCAGTATTTGATTATTCTAGCAAATGTGATCCGACTTTGTAAAAAAGAAATCTCTTTCAGTTCAGAGAGATAGCAAAAGAGCGTGCCCCGTGCCTTTATCCATTAACACAGAATGAAGGAATGTCAGGGAAGGATCTAGCGAGAACTGATAAGGTAAGTGCAAGGATAAGTATAGAAAATTTTTAATTTTTAGGATAGGAGATGGAAATTGAAAAAAATCTTTGTAAATGTCATGGTTCTAATGTTGTTGTTTTTAATGCCGATCTTTATTTTAGTAAATTACAGGGTATTATTTGTGCCTGATGAATTAGTAATGCAGGGATTTGAAATGACTGTGCCGTCTCAGGGTGGTGTTTTGGCAGGGGTGGCGGCATGGTATTATGGCACCCAGTATGTTTTTGAGTTGTTTTGTGTGGTCTCTTTTGCTGCCATTGTATGTTGTGTTATGGCAGTAGGTGTGAAAGCGCATGACAGTAATAAAATACTGTTGTCAGCAAATTTAATGATGGCTTTTGGGATTTTTGGCTTGGCAGTGCTTACCATTGCAGAAAAATCCGATTTGGTTTTAACACCAGTGTTGAAGCTGTTTGTAAAAATAACGGGTTTTTCGGGTGACGGGGCAAAAAATGTACAGGATGTACAGAAAGGCCTGGATTTTTTTGGAAGGTGTATGCCAGTACTTATACTGGTCGGTGGTATGTTGATCTTGTCTTTTGCTATTTCTGTTCGTAGGAAAGAGGATGAAGGAACGGCGTTGCGCCTTATGCCAGTATTCTTCGCCGTAATGGTTATGGCGGGTGCACAGTGGCTGCTGAAACTGCTGTGCATGGGTAATCTAATTTTTTTCCAGCCCCCAGCTGGAACCGACTTTGGGAGTGCGAATTCCGCGGTTAATGAAAGCAGGTGTCTTTTCGTTTTACCAGTAATTCTGATGATAACCATAGGGGGTGCGATCTGGTTAAAGGAAAAGAAGCGTAACATGAATTTCCGGGGTGTGGCGCTTTCTGCTGTGTCGTGTGTGGTGGTTCTTACTTTTGCCGCCCAAATATTTTTGTACATATACGGCCATCGTCAGGTGGTGAATGGGGTGTTCTTTTATAAGACACCTGCGAATGAGATTATAGCTTCAATGATATGGGGGACGGGTCTTTTTAATGTGTTTTGTGTATGTTGTGTTACAAGGATGTTATTTCATAAGGTGTCTGCGGTGCGGGGGATTGTGTGTGTGATTGCTGTGTTGGTGGGAAGTGTTCTGTTATGTCCAGCCTGGCAGGGTCATTCACGGTATTGGTATCTGGCCGGATACCTGTGTTGCGTAATTGTGGCTACTGTTTTTGTGCTGGATGCGGCGGTGGATTACGTGCGAAAGAGGTTCAGGGCTGGGAAAGGAGAAGATTGTGGAGAGAAATGAAGTTCAGATTCCAGTTGTGAAAAGTATTCCAGGTGTCAGTATTGAGCAGATGATATCATGGATACTAGACGAGAAAAGAAATTTTTGATTTTATATCAAAACATTTAGAAAACGCGTATAAAGTAATACTCTATTTATATATATTTGAAATAAACCAAAGAATTAGTGATTCGTCTGTATTTATTTCTGAATGCTTTGGGGAAACACAACGCGTGGGTTTTTACTGCTGGGACGGCAGGGGTATGAATTATTATGAAAAGGATTGGGATGATTTTTTTGAGCAGTTAATCGTGCCAGCTATTCAAAAAGAAAAAAATAAAATTTGATATGTTTCAGAACGTTTCATCTTTTCAAGGAGAATTTTGCTGTGAACAAATAAAAAAAACTGAAAAAGGCTCTGTCAAACAGTGTTAAATGTAAATACTGGATTCATCAAATGGGAGACAGCCAGATATCGTATTCGGTGCAAGTGTTTCAAAAGTGGTACAGTATGTTTGAGAAACGTATTTCTTTTCTTGAAAGCAGAAATTTGATTAGTTCTTATGATGATATGCTTTCCCTGAAACCGGATAAAGTAAAAACGGCATATCTGCCAGAAATCATTTCCGATTACAATTTTCTGACCAGAAAGCTGATTGATGCAATTTCGTGAGTATCTAGCATAAAAGAAAAAGCGGGGAGCCTGAATTATGGGAAAAGTTCTTAAAAACCTGAAACCTACGATTCGTTCTTGCTTAGGAGATGCGTTTTGTTTTAGTATAATTGATGATTTGGCATTCGATACTGGATGGGTGTATGATAAATATATTCATCTTAAATATACGCCGGATGATGGACAGATAAAGTATAAAGCATATGATTATTATAAATTTGTTCCCGGTGAAGGTGTTTTTGTCAAATCTTTTCTTGAATATCCCTAGAAGTTTTGTTCACAAAATTATATTTGCAGTATAATCCAGCAGATGATTGATAATGATGAATACTGTTTTGCTTTATGGGATGAACATATTGTAACCAATTACCTTTACAACGAGCAAAATGAAGAAGTTTATGAACATGGTTGCTTTATATATGGTTATGATGATGAAAAAAAGTTTTCTATTCACAAGGTTATTTCAAAAATGACAGATGGGAAAAGTTTTGTATTCCTTATGAAATTTTTTATAAGGCAGTTTCTTATTGTGTAGATAAAGATGAGATTGCGTTGATTGGGTATAAAGTGTTAAGGTACTATTCCTGGAAATTTGATTATGAACGTATGAAAAAGGACTTAGTGAGGTATACGGTGGAAGAAGAGATAAAATTTTTACATCATTTAAGGCGAGATCAGTATCTTCATTACCCATCGCTAATTGTATGTATGAGCATAAAATAATAATGAGAAAACGAACGAGTTTCCTGATTGAACAAGGTTTTATAAAGGGAGAGCGTAACATTTGTAATGAAATAACTGAGATTGAAAAACAATTTCGTAAAATAATGCTGCTGGGAATCGAGTACAATTTGAGAAATAAGGAATATTTGCTTGAATCTATATGAATGGAGGCAGAAAGGGCATTGGAGAAGGAAAGTGGTTTTGCCACAAGGTTAAAACAAGGAATTAGTAATTGAACGACAGGATACCTTTAGGAATAAAACTGGAATCTCCTTTTAAAGTTTAGGGAGGTTGCCACTTTGCCGTTCAATTCCAGTTCGTCATAGTGATAGTCTTCTTCGCTTGTATCCAGTTCGCTGATACTGTAAACAGACTGATCGTCCATCTCTAATTGGATCGCGATCGTTCGGTAAGAATTGTCTTCATAATAGGTTGTCAGTTTATTGCCTGGTGCCATCAGAGTCCATTGTTTTTGGATCAGATAACCGTCTGTCGTGAGAGGGCCTTTGGTCAGGGGAAAGGATTGGTATTGACTGCCATGGTCATAATATAGAAATCCGATCCTATTTGAATCATAATCAAGGAAGAATGAAACTAGATAAGGATAAAAATTAAGTATGTGTTTAAGACGATACGCAATATAGTTCTGATAAATAATATAAAGAGCCACTTGAAAATCAAGCAGCTCTCATGTATAATCTACTTAGAAGTGATCGGAATTGAATCTCCGATTGCCCTCAGTAAAAATGATTATAAGAAATAAGCATCCAAACTTGGGCGGTAGGGATGCTTATTTCTTTTTATGATTGTCTATGTAAGACAGAGCCGCAAACAATACAAGTAATAATGTAAGAACTTCCATTATACTCATAGGGCATCACCCTCTTTCGTTAGACTAGAGGGCATCCATCGGAAAATCGCATCCTACTTTCTTTTCAATTACACGAGTTCATTATAACATATGGAAAGCTGATACTCAATCAAAAGAACCTATGTATAGGTCAAAAAATTTATCCTTATCTAGTATCAATCAAAATCATATTGGTGTCATATCCAGTGCCCATAAAATTAGTACCAACACCACCATATCTCGTGCCATCATAGGGAAATTTAACATTCGTTGCCACAAGCATCTCGGTCAGCGCGTCTGCCGCCTCGTTGTTTTCCCATCCGATGTCATTGGTGAATATGCCCATTCCCAAATGGAAGGTAGGGCATATCACGAGCAGGATTACCGCGAATTGTTACAAAGAAAAACATTATTGCATTTATATAGCCAAATCTCGCCTCGGGCACTCCTCTCCAATCGTTGTAGCGAGGTGGGGTGATCCATAACCATACTTTGAGTATCGAGTAACCAATCAGAACATTGAAAAAAATGCCAAGGCAGAGTTGAGCGATTATGTCCCTTATAAGTGCTAGTTCAATGGAAAAGACTTTGATCGTGATCGCATAGTACACACAAATTGAAATAGAGAAAATAACAAATAGGATAAAAACGCCATTAAAATAGAAGTACTCAAAAAAAGCGCTGATATGCTCACTATAGGTAACGAACATAAATACAAACCAAACAGTGCATTGGTACACAAAGATGGAAAGTGTTCGTTTCATCATAAAGAAATCCCCCCCTCTATTTTAATGGTCTAAATCGATGTCAAGAAAACAGCCGTTACTGTCCGCTTCCAGTCCATCAATGCTATAAACCGAATGATCGGCCGTTTCTAATCGGATCGCGATCGTCAGGTGGGAATTGCTTTCATCTATATAATAGGTTGTTAGTCTCCTGCCTGGTTCATCTAGATCCCACTCCTTTTGGATGGTATACTCTTCTGCGACCGAGAATCCCTCTGACAGGGAAAAAGACTGGTACTCCCTAAAAAGAAATCCTATTTTTTTTGTATCGTAATCAATAAAAACCATATTGGTGCTGTATCCGGTATCCATAAGGCCGGGAGGACTATGTGTTGTATTGGTCTGGTATGGCAATGCCGCATCTTTGGCCATGAGCATTTCGATTAGCGCGTCTTGGGCTTCTTCTTGTTCCTGTTCGTATTCTTGGTCGCGCTGCCAGCTTATGTAACTGCCACTGCTATACTGAACGGTAGGATAGAGAATGAACAGGACCACGGTGCAGAGAATAGTAATTTTGTATATCCTCGTGGATGCTTTTTGTTTTACTGCACGGATAACGGCTATGATAATAGTTGCAAGGGTAAAAAAGATAGCGTTGTATATGGCAAAGACTGATTCAAATGCACCTCTGAAATCAAGAAAACCAGAACCCTTAGGAGTGCTGCATGCAGCACTGACCACGATACAAACGATCACAACATCAACTAGCAGGGCAAAGCCAATCTGTGCCAGTACCTCTTTTATCGTACTTATTTCGATAGAAAAGATTTTGCTGAAAATAACATAGTATGTAATGACAAAGGCGATCGAAAAGACAAAAAATATAGGAATGAGAACAACTGAAAATAAGGTTATGTCTAACAGCATGGTAGCGGGATTTGCAAACAGCAAAAACAAAAGCCAGACAACACATTGGTACACTAAGATGGAAAGAATCCGTTTTCTCATATAAAAACTCCTTAAATAAAAGAAAAAAATACCAAAATTGTGTTGACAGTGCTCTACAATTGTGGTAAGATGGAATATACAGTACTGTGATAAAGTAGGGGTGGTATCTCTAATTAGATACAGTATAACACAGTTCTGTAAAAAAAACAAGGAGTGAAAATCATTGATGGAGAAAAACAGAATACGTCCTGTCAGTGTGGGCAAAGGCGTCAGAATGAGCTACTCAAAACAAAAAGAAGTATTGGAGATGCCAAACCTGATTGCGGTTCAGACAGATTCATACAAGTGGTTTTTGGAAGAAGGTTTAAATGAAGTTTTTCGTGATATCTCCCCGATTTCTGATTACAACGGTAATCTCAGCCTTGAATTTGTAAGTTTCGAGCTGTGCAGGGATGATGTGAAATATTCCATTGAAGCCTGTAAAGAACGTGATACGACATATGCAGCACCGTTAAAAGTGAAGGTAAGACTTCATAATAAAGAAACGGAAGAAATCAGTGAACATGACATTTTCATGGGAGATTTGCCACTCATGACGGAGACGGGTACATTTGTCATCAATGGTGCAGAACGTGTTATTGTAAGCCAGCTTGTGCGTTCCCCCGGTATTTATTACGGGATCGCCCACGATAAGATCGGAAAGGAACTGTATTCCGCGACCGTTATTCCGAACCGCGGGGCGTGGCTGGAATATGAGACGGACTCCAATGATATTTTTTATGTGCGTGTTGACCGGAACCGAAAAGTGCCGATCACGGTGTTGATCCGCGCGCTCGGTGTGGGAACGAACCAGGAGATCCTCGACTTGTTCGGGGAAGAGCCGAAGATCGTTGCCAGTTTTGCGAAAGATGCGTCCGAGAACTATCAGGATGGTCTTTTGGAACTGTATAAGAAACTCCGTCCGGGCGAACCGCTTTCGGTGGACAGCGCGGAAAGCCTGATCAACAGCATGTTTTTTGACGTGAGGCGCTATGATCTGGCAAAGGTCGGACGTTATAAATTTAATAAAAAGCTTGCCTTCCGCAACCGTATCGCAGGCTTTACGCTGGCAGAAGACGTCGTGGATGTCATGACGGGAGAAGTGGTGGCCGAGGCAGGAACCGTCATCACGGAGGAGAAGGCGACAGAGATCCAGAATACGGCGATCCCGTTTGTGATGATCCAGACGGAAGAGCACACGGTAAAGATCCTTTCGAATATGATGGTGGATCTGCATGCCTTTTTGCCGAATGCAGATAAAAAAGAACTGGGCGTTACGGAAGAGGTATATTATCCGCGCCTGAAAGAAATATTGGATGAATTTGAAAGTGAAGAAGATCGATACGAGGCAATCAAACGAAACATACCGGACCTGATACCGAAACATATTACAAAAGAAGATATTTTTGCTTCGATCAATTACAATATGCACCTCGAATACGGGGTGGGAAATGACGATGATATCGACCACCTGGGCAACCGCCGGATCCGTGCGGTCGGCGAATTGCTGCAGAACCAGTACCGCATCGGTCTGTCGCGTATGGAACGTGTCGTGCGCGAGAGGATGACGACGCAGGATTTGGCGACGATATCCGCGCAGTCTCTCATAAATATCAAACCGGTGACGGCCGCTGTGAAGGAATTTTTCGGAAGTTCTCAGCTGTCACAGTTTATGGATCAGAACAATCCGCTGTCGGAACTGACGCATAAGAGGCGTCTTTCAGCATTGGGTCCGGGAGGTCTTTCGAGAGATCGTGCCGGATTTGAAGTTCGTGACGTCCACTATTCGCATTATGGAAGAATGTGTCCGATCGAGACGCCGGAAGGTCCGAACATCGGGTTGATCAACTCCCTTGCTTCGTATGCGAGGATCAATGAGTACGGATTTGTGGAAGCTCCATACCGCAAGGTAGATAAGAGCGATCCGGAGAATCCGCGCGTGACGGATGAAGTTGTCTACATGACCGCCGATGAAGAAGATCGGTATCATGTGGCGCAGGCAAATGAGGCGCTCGATGAGGACGGATATTTTGTTCGTAAAAATATCTCCGGCCGTTACCGCGAGGAGACATCAGAGTTCCAGAGAAGCCGCATTGATTATATGGACGTTTCGCCGAAAATGGTATTTTCGGTGGCGACAGCTATGATCCCGTTTTTGGAAAATGACGACGCAAACCGAGCTCTCATGGGATCGAACATGCAGCGTCAGGCGGTGCCGCTCCTCGTGACCGAGGCGCCGGCGGTCGGAACGGGTATGGAAATGAAAGCAGCCGTGGATTCCGGGAACTGCGTGGTGGCAAAGGAAGGCGGCGTTGTCGAGCGCATGGAATCTGACCGCATCATCATTAAGAAATCGGATGGAAACCGCGACGAATACAAGCTGGCCAAATTTGTGCGCAGCAACCAGGGAACGTGCATGAACCAGAGGCCGATCGTCAATAAAGGGGATGTCATTGAAAAAGGACAGGTTATTGCGGACGGGCCGTCTACTTCCGGCGGCGAGATCGCGCTTGGGAAAAACCCGCTGATCGGATTCATGACATGGGAAGGTTATAACTACGAGGACGCCGTTCTTCTGAGTGAGCGTCTCGTGCAGGAGGATGTGTATACGTCCGTTCATATCACGGAATATGAGACAGAAGCGAGGGATACGAAACTCGGTCCGGAAGAGATCACGAGGGATGTGCCGGGTGTCGGTGACGATGCCCTGAAAGACCTGAATGAGCAGGGGATCATCCGTATCGGCGCGGAAGTCCGTGCCGGGGACATTCTCGTGGGCAAGGTTACGCCGAAGGGAGAGACGGAACTGACGGCAGAAGAGCGTCTGCTCCGCGCGATCTTCGGGGAAAAGGCAAGGGAAGTGAGAGATACGTCCCTGCGTGTGCCTCACGGGGAATTTGGTATTGTCGTGGACGCCAAAGTGTTTACGAGGGACAATGGCGATGAACTGTCGCCGGGCGTGAACAAATCCGTTCGTATTTATATCGCGCAGAAGAGAAAGATTCAGGTCGGAGATAAGATGGCAGGCCGTCACGGGAACAAAGGTGTCGTTTCCCGCGTGCTTCCGGTCGAAGATATGCCATTTCTTCCGAACGGGCGGCCGCTTGACATCGTGCTGAACCCGCTCGGCGTGCCGTCCCGAATGAATATTGGACAGGTGCTGGAGATCCACCTGAGCCTGGCGGCGAAAGCGCTCGGTTTTAACGTGGCAACGCCGGTGTTTGACGGCGCGAACGAGATTGATATTATGGATACACTCAAGCTGGCAAATGATTATGTCAATACGCCGCTTGACGAGTTTGAGAAAAAATACAAAGATATACTTGATCCTGAGGTAATGAAATACCTCCTTGAAAATGAGGAGTACCGGAAAGAATGGGTCGGCGTGCCGATCAAGGAAGATGGGAAGATCCAGCTTCGCGACGGACGTACCGGAGAGTTCTTTGACGGAGAAGTTACGATTGGTTTCATGCACTACTTGAAGCTCCACCATTTGGTAGATGACAAGATCCACGCGCGTTCCACGGGACCGTATTCGCTCGTGACGCAGCAGCCGCTCGGCGGTAAGGCGCAGTTCGGCGGACAGCGTTTTGGAGAGATGGAAGTTTGGGCGCTGGAGGCATATGGAGCTGCTTATACTCTTCAGGAGATCCTTACTGTGAAGTCCGACGATGTGGTTGGGCGTGTCAAGACCTATGAGGCGATCATCAAAGGAGACAATATTTCCGAACCGGGAATACCGGAATCCTTTAAGGTGCTTTTGAAAGAGCTTCAGTCGCTCGCGCTCGATGTGACGGTGCTTGATGAAAATGGAGAGGAAATCCAGATGACGGAAACCGTAGAGGAAGGATCGTCGGAAGGCGTATCTGAACTCATGGAGGGAGAGCAGTTTGACCTTGAGGAAGAGTCATTTGAACATGCCGGATTCCGCGAAGCGGAATTGGAAGAATTGAATGATGACAGTATGATCGGAGTTGCGGAAGAGTTTTAGCAGCCATAGTAAACAAGTCGGAATGGAGGATTAATATGCCACAGGTAAGCGATGTTTTGCAGGACGCATTAACATATGATAAGATCAAGATCAAACTGGCTTCTCCCAGTAAGATCCGCGAGTGGTCCAGAGGTGAGGTGAAAAAACCGGAGACCATCAATTACCGGACATTAAAGCCGGAAAAAGATGGATTGTTCTGTGAAAAGATTTTTGGACCGAGCAAGGACTGGGAGTGTCATTGTGGTAAATATAAAAAAGTTCGTTATAAGGGCGTAGTCTGCGACCGGTGCGGGGTTGAAGTTACGAAATCAAGCGTGCGCCGGGAACGCATGGGGCACATCGAACTAGCTGCTCCGGTATCCCACATATGGTATTTTAAGGGGATACCGAGCCGTATGGGACTTATTCTCGACGTCTCTCCGAAAGTGTTGGAGAAGGTGCTGTACTTTGCCGCTTATATTGTTCTGGAGTCAGATATAAAGGAAATCCAGGTAAAACAGGTATTTTCCGAGCAGGAGTACCAGAAGGCGAGAGAGGATTTCGGCGATACGTTCCGTGTCGGTATGGGAGCGGAATCGATCCAGGAACTTTTGCAGCGCATTGACCTGGAGGAAGAATCGAAAGAACTGAAAGCGGAGCTGAAAAGTTCGACGGGGCAGAAGCGCGCCCGTATCATCAAACGGCTGGAAGTGATAGAAGCGTTCCGCGAGTCCGGGAATAAACCGGACTGGATGATCCTCACGGTGATCCCGGTCATCCCCCCGGATCTTCGTCCGATGGTACAGCTGGACGGCGGCCGCTTCGCGACGTCGGATATGAATGACCTGTACCGCCGGATCATCAACCGGAACAACCGTTTAAAACGGCTGTTGGAACTGGGTGCGCCGGATATTATCGTGAGGAACGAAAAGCGTATGCTCCAGGAGGCTGTGGACGCGCTGATCGACAACGGACGCCGCGGCCGTCCGGTTACGGGGCCGGGAAACCGCGCGCTGAAATCCCTTTCGGATATGCTGAAAGGAAAACAGGGACGTTTTCGTCAGAACCTTCTCGGAAAGCGTGTCGATTACTCCGGGCGTTCCGTTATCGTCGTGGGGCCGGAACTCCAGATTTATCAGTGCGGCCTTCCGAAAGAGATGGCGATCGAGCTGTTTAAGCCGTTTGTAATGAAAGAACTCGTCTCAAACGGGACGGCTCACAATATAAAAAATGCGAAGAAAATGGTGGAGAAGCTCGAGTCCGAAGTGTGGGATATACTGGAGCAGGTCATCAAGGAGCATCCGGTCATGCTGAACCGCGCCCCTACCCTGCACCGTCTCGGGATTCAGGCATTCGAGCCGACACTGGTGGAAGGAAAAGCCATCAAGCTTCATCCGCTCGTGTGCGCGGCGTTCAATGCCGACTTTGACGGAGACCAGATGGCAGTGCATCTGCCTCTTTCGGTGGAAGCACAGGCCGAGTGCCGTTTCCTCCTGCTGTCACCGAATAACTTATTGAAACCGTCCGACGGCGGCCCGGTGGCCGTTCCGTCCCAGGACATGGTTCTCGGTATTTACTATCTGACGCAGGAGCGCCCGGGCGCGAAAGGCGAAGGAAAGTACTTTAAGAGTATGAACGAGGCGCTTATTGCCTATGAAAACCATGCAATCACGCTTCACGCCAAAATAAAGGTAAGGCGCGAGGGTATCAATAAAAACGGAGAGAAGGAAACTCGTATCATTGAGTCCACGCTTGGCCGGTTCATTTTCAATGAGATCATCAGCCAGGATCTGGGATTTGTGGATCGTGAAAAGGACGAGAACTTCCTCCAGCTCGAGGTGGACTTCCACGTCGGAAGGAAACAGTTGAAGCAGATCCTTGAAAAATGTATCAACAATCAGGGCGCGACGAAGACAGCGGAAACGCTCGATGCGATCAAAGCCCTCGGCTACAAATTTTCGACGCGGGCCGCGATGACTGTATCCATTTCGGATATGGAAGTGCCCGAAGCAAAGAAGACGATCCTGTCCGAGGCAGAGGCTACAGTGGAAGATATATTCAAGAACTTCCGGCGCGGTCTCCTGACAGAGGAGGAGCGTTACAACGCGGTGATCGAGACGTGGAAAAATGCCGATGACGAGATTACCGATGCGCTGCTCAATGGTTTGGATAAATACAATAATATATATATGATGGCGGATTCCGGTGCCCGTGGTTCTGACAAGCAGATCAAGCAGCTTGCCGGTATGCGTGGACTGATGGCGGATACGTCGGGACGTACGATCGAACTTCCGATCAAGTCGAATTTCCGTGAAGGTCTTGACGTACTGGAGTACTTCATCTCCGCGCACGGCGCGCGGAAAGGTCTTTCCGATACGGCGCTGCGTACGGCCGATTCCGGTTATCTGACGAGGCGTCTCGTCGATGTTTCACAGGAACTGATCATCCGGGAAACGGATTGCAGTGAGGACCGCGATGAGATTCCGGGCATGTGGATTTCGGCATTTATGGATGGAAAAGAAGTGATCGAGACGCTGGAAGAGAGGATCACCGGCCGTTACGCGTGCGAGAGCATGTATGACGACGCGGGTGAACTGATCGTCAAGGCAAATCACATGATCACGCCGAAACGCGCGGCGCGCATCGTCAATACAAAGGCGATCATCGATGCCGGGGATAAGGCAAAAGTGAAGATCCGTACGATCCTTACGTGCCGTTCCCATGTCGGGATCTGCGCGAAGTGCTATGGTTCGAACATGGCGACCGGCGAACCGGTTCAGGTCGGTGAGGCAGTCGGCATCATCGCGGCACAGTCGATCGGTGAGCCGGGTACGCAGCTTACGATGCGTACATTCCATACCGGCGGTGTGGCAGGAGACGATATCACACAGGGTCTTCCCCGTGTCGAGGAGCTTTTTGAGGCGAGAAAGCCGAAAGGTCTGGCGATCATTTCCGAGTTTGGCGGTAAAGTGACGCTCCGCGATACGAAAAAGAAGAGAGAAGTGATCATTACTGACGATGAGAACGGACAGTCTAAGGCGTATCTCATTCCGTACGGTTCGAGGATCAAAGTCGTGGATGGTCAGGAACTGGAGGCCGGAGACGAGCTGACCGAAGGTAGCGTGAACCCGCATGACATTCTAAAGATCAAGGGTGTGCGCGCCGTTCAGGACTACATGCTCCGCGAAGTGCAGCGTGTGTACCGCCTGCAGGGTGTGGAGATCAACGATAAGCATATCGAAGTGATCGTCCGCCAAATGTTGAAGAAGGTACGTGTGGAAAATAACGGAGATGCTGACTTCCTGCCGGGAACGTTAGTGGATACGCTGGAATTTGATGATACCGTGGAGAGACTTCAGGCAGAGGGACGTGAGGTGCCGGAAGGCAAACAGATTATTCTCGGTATTACGAAAGCTTCGCTCGCTACGAATTCGTTCCTCTCGGCGGCATCGTTCCAGGAGACGACGAAAGTTCTTACCGATGCGGCGATCAAAGGAAAGGTTGACCCGCTGATCGGATTGAAGGAGAACGTCATTATCGGTAAGCTGATCCCAGCGGGAACGGGAATGAAGCGTTACCGCAATATAGGACTCCATAGCGATCTGGTCGAGAGTCTGGATCCGCCGGAACCGCAGGAAGAGGATTATGTAGAAGAGGTCGAGGGTGAGGAGATAGAGGAACTGGATAACGAGGAAGACATGGAAGAAGATGATATTCTCGATTTGAGTGAGGAAGAGGAGGATGCGTTAGATAATCTTTCGGAACAGATCGAGGTGGCAGAGGAAGAGGCTGCTGCGGAGGCGATTGATGAGTCGGAGGCGCTTTTGACAGCAGAGGAAGAGTAGATGGAGAAAACGCTACAGCCCGTTGTTTAAAGGGGTTGTAGCGTTTTCTTTTTCTAGGACAGGGGGTTCATGCCCCAACCCCATCCACCATTTTTTTTGGCAGCTTTCTGAAAAAGGCAAAGACAAAAGGCGCCGTTATAAAAAATGTAACGACATCCGACACCGTTTGAGCAATCTGTACCCCTGTTAGTCCAAAGATAGCGGATAAAAGGATAATAAACGGTATAAAGCACAGACCGCTCCGCAGGGCAGATAAAAATGTCGCGCGTCCGTTTGAACCTATGCTTTGGAACATCATGTTGCCGCATACGGTCAGTGGAATAAAAAACAGGGAAATAAAAGCGACCTGAAGGGCGAATGTTCCTATCTCAATAACGGCCGGATCGTCTCGGAACAGGCCGATCAGATGGGAAGAAAAGAACATTCCGATTATGGCGAGCAGACCCAAGAAAATTTCACCAGCCATCACAGTGAACCAAAAACTTTTCTTAACCCTGTCATATTTTTTTGCCCCAAAGTTAAACGCACATACCGGCTGAAAGCCCTGCCCTAAACCGAGTCCGACGGCAAAGATGAAAAAGCAGATCCGGTTAACGATGGACATGGCGGCAACTGCGGCATCCCCGCCGTATATGCCGGCATATCCATTTAAGATCATGGTAGAAATGCTGTTCAGTCCCTGGCGCATCATGCTCGGGAAACCGGTTTTAATAATATTCATGATCTCATTCAGATGCCACGAACATTGGCGAAACGATAAGTGTGTCTGGGTTTTTCCCGCTAAAAACATGTAGAGGAGGAGAACAAAGCCGATACTTTGGGAAATAGCGGTCGAAATACCGGCGCCGGCTATTCCCATATCAAATTTTCTCATGAAAAGCCAATCGCCAAATATATTCAGAATTCCCCCCATTGTGAGTCCGACCATGGCAAGCAGCGCTTTTCCTTCATAGCGCAAGATATTGTTTAAGACGCAGCTTGCCGTCATGACGGGTGCGGCAATGAGGATAAATAGGCTGTACGTGCGTGCATACGGAAGGATGGTTTCCGTACTGCCTAACAGACGCATCAGTGGGTTGTGGAACAGAAGTCCAAACAGCATAATAAGCACACCTGCTATTAGGGAGCAGGTGAAACTGGTTGATGCGGTAATAGAAGCGTGTGAAAGTTTTTTCTGACCGAGTTTCCGGGCAATGATGCTTCCGGCTCCGTGTCCGAACATAAAGCCAAATGCCTGGATGATCGACATAAGGCCAAAAACGACGCCGATCGCTCCGCTTGCGCTCGTATCGATCTTTCCGACAAAATAGGTGTCTGCCATATTGTAAAAACTCGTTACGAGCATACTGATCGTAGTCGGGATCCCTAAGGACAGGATCAGTCTGTGAATGGGGGTTTCAGTCATTTTTATGTAATGTTCTGCTGTGGATTCTTTTATCATACTAACACCTCTTTCTCGTACAATTTAATTATAGGGGAAGTGGTATGAGGTGTCAACGTTTTCCTATTTGCCATAAGCGCACAACATTTCAGAAAATGAATATTATTAGGAATGAGTGAATAGAAAAGATGTGAAATACATGTATGATTCGAGATGTATCGGAACGATCCTCCATGACGCTGTCCCGCAGGCGACAGCGCATATTCTCGGTTCGGACAAATATCCGGATCTCAGAGGCGTCGTATCGTTTTATGATATCGGGTATGCGGTTCTTGTGACTTCTGCGTTTATCGGATTTCCTTATGAAAGTGGGAAATGCCGTTATCCGGTTTTGGGATTTCATATTCATGAAGGTACGTCGTGTACGGGTACGGCAGATGATCCGTTCGCAGATGCCGGTGCACACTATAATCCGGGAGATTGTGAACACCCCATGCACGCCGGCGACCTCCCGCCTATTTTTGTAAACGATGGCGCGAGCTGGAGCGCGGTCGTCACATGCCGCTTTACGATAAAAGAGGTTCTGGGCCGCGTGATCATCGTCCACGCTATGCCGGATGATTTTCATACACAGCCTTCTGGTTCCTCTGGGAAGAAAATAGCCTGCGGTGTGATTCGCAGAAATTAACCTGGCGTGCTGTACCATTCATGTTGGCAGTATGTGAGTGGTACAGTGCAAGAGGCAAAAGGACGGAGTTACATCCCTAAAAAGCCGCCCATTGACTGCATCAGTTTAAAAAGATCAATGGCAGGGCATGGTGTAGCATAACGTCTTCCGGTTTCGAGAAATTTTGTGTAATTTTCCCGCTGCTCGGCTCGTTTCTCAAAATAGAGTTCGAGTTTCTTTTTGCGGAGTATACGGCGTTTCTGCGCTGCTCGTTCTTCTGCCTTTTTTTCATTCATTTGATAAATCTGAACGTTCATTTCGACGTAATCTGTTTTTTTGACACGACTCTCTTTCCGAAGTTCATGCCAAAGTTCATTTAGAACCATTTTTTCCAGATCTGGGTCGCTCTTCATCTGTACGAGCGCCATATCGCTGAATGTCACGGAGACATGCAAATTATCGCCGCAGAAAGGAAGGATCGTACGGTTTATTTTTTCTCTTAGATACTGCCGGTATTCCTGTAACGTCATTTCTTTCGGGGATTTGTATTTTGCCATTTCCGCAATCTGTTCTTTAAAGCTCTTAGGTTCTTCGGTTTTGTTTTCTTTCTTGTTCGTCATTGCTGCCTGATTGACGGATGCAGCTCCGATATAGATCATATTTTTCATGATAACCCTCCATTCTGTTTTTTCTCGGTACAGCAAAGAATCCCCTCGTTCCTTACCTATATGCTGACGGTTCGGCATAAACGCTGATCTATCTGCCGTCTGTCCCGAAAATAATAACAGTGCGCCCCCAATGCGTTTTCCCTCCATTGAAAGTACACTGTTTCTAAACTTTTTATCATGTTTGTATAACTTATATCGACAGCAGCAGGTGGTTTCTTTACCGCTGAAATGATTATTTTAAAAGCTGTTTTAAATAAAAATGAAATGCTGTAGGCATTGAATATTTGTCAGTTAGGTCTGTCGTTGGTACAAACTGGATCGTGTCGGACAGGAACCCGCGCGTTTCATTCCTGTTGAGCACGATATGAAACCCCGTCATATGCCATTCCACATGAGAAAAAATGTGCGTTGCCCTGCCTATTTCTTGGATGTCAAGGGGATAGATGCCCAAGTCTTCCAATTTTTTTGTCACGTCCATTTCTGTTAGATTTCCGTCCCATGCCGGAAATTCATATAATCCTGCCAAAAGACCTTTTGGTGGACGTTTTTGGATTCCGATCAATCCATCCTGTTCCAATACGAGTAGTGTGCGCTGTTCGATACGTCGTGTTTTTTTTTCGGCCTTTTTTGGATACTGTTCCTGGCATCCGCCTTTGTTGGCCCGACAAGTGTTCTGGATCGGGCACAGGGTGCAATGAGGGGCGCCGTTTGGAATGCAGACTACTTCGCCCAGTTCCATGATGGCCTGGTTAAAATCACCGGGACGTTCCGGCATGATGGATAAGATTTGTTGTTCCACTTTTTTTCGCACGGACATTTTGGCAATATCATCGTCACATGCTAAATAGCGCATCACGACACGGAGAACATTTCCGTCTACCGCAGGAGCTTTGATCCCGAATGCCATAGAAGCGATGGCGCCAGCTGTATACGGGCCGATTCCCGGCAGGGAAAGGAGTGCGTCGAAATCGGCCGGCAGAGTCCCGCCGTAATGATCCACCAGTATTTTTGCCGCCTTTTGCAGATTTCTGGCGCGGTTATAATAACCGAGACCTTCCCACAGCTTCATAAGCCGGTCTTCGCTCACCTGCGCCAGGCTGGCGATGTCGGGAAGTTCATTGGTGAAGCGGATAAAATATTCCTTTGCTGCCTCGATCCGGGTCTGCTGCAGCATGATTTCAGAGAGCCAGATATAGTAAGGGTCAAAATGATCCCGCCAGATCATATCCCGTTTGTTCTTGTCATACCATGCCAAAAGCGGCAGGGAAAAGTGTTCGATATCCATAATACCTCCAATCGTAAATGACTAGGAACCTCCATCCGTTTTCAAATCCTTTCTTGAAAATAAAAGGGATGGATGGTACAATATGTTTTGATAGTACGATAGAAAACACGATTTATTTTGAAATGAGGAAACGTATGAAAACACTAAAAAAATTTATGTCTGAGTTTAAGGAATTTGCCCTCCGTGGCAATGTAATGGATCTGGCGATCGGTGTCATCATCGGTGCGGCGTTCCAATCAATCATCAATTCGCTTGTCAACGATGTGCTGTCGCCGCTGATCGGACTCGTTGCCCAGACGGATCTGAGCTATCTGGTGCTGAACATCAATGACGTCGATGTCCGATACGGAGCATTCCTGACAGCGGTTATCAATTTTATCATCATGGTATTTGTCATTTTCCTACTTGTAAAAGGTATGAACGCGCTCTCGAATTTAGGAAAACACAAGGTGGAAGAAAAGCCAGCGGCTACGACGAAAACATGTCCGTTCTGCTGGAGTGAGATTGATATCCAGGCGACCAGGTGTCCGCACTGCACATCGGAGCTTATGGAGAACGAAACTTCTGAATTTACGGAAGAAGCCCCTTAATACCATCCCGTTCGTAAATGTCACGGTAATACTGGACTTCATCCTGTATAAGTTCGTCTATTACTTTCATTCCCAAAAGCTCCACTGGAGCTTTGTCGTCAGTCATAACGTTGTCTTTCATGGCATTGTGACTTGGATGGTATCGCTGCATAGTTCGGGCGATCGTCCCCATCAGGGTATGGAGGGCGTCGTCCTTTATTTTTGCAATCCCTGATTCAAATACCGATCGGGCATCGGTAGGGCCGAACGCATATAAAATGCGATTCGTACAGCCCGGAACATCAATCGTATAGACCTGTTCAAATACGCTTGAAATGGTATCAGATAAATATTGATTAATACTGCCTTCTTCTGTTCCCCTCATATTCAGATTAACGACCATTACCCCATCTTTTGTCAGATGTTTCCGTACAAGTGTGAAGAATTCTACAGAAGACATTTGAAACGGGATCGTGATGTCCTGAAAGGCGTCAACTAAAATAACATCGTATGTTTTATCTACCGCGTTTAGGTACGCTCGTCCGTCATAGGTCGTGACGGGGATGGTTTCGGGTAATTCAAAATATTGCCGCGCCAGTTTTGTGATCTTCTCATCTATTTCTACACCGTCCAGCCGTACGTTATTAAAATAGCGGCTGCACTGTGTGGCGAAGGTGCCTGTCCCCATGCCGAGGATGAGTATATCAGATCGTTCTTTTTCGGTAACCCCGGCCATAAGAGGCGCAGCCATCGCATAGTCATAATACATACCGGTCAGCCCATTATCTTTTTTCAAAATGGATTGAACGCCAAATAATACATTGGTTGACAGGATCACATTTTCATCGTCTTCTTTTACCTGAAGATAGTTATAAATGGATTCCCCTTCGTAAGTGAGTTCCTGTTCCCAAAAGGCAAAGCGGTTTGATGAGCCAAACAAACAGCATGCGACGAATAAAACAATTCCAACGATTGTTTTTTTCGGCATTTTCTTTTTGCTAAAAAAATATACGAGCGCCAAAAGGAGCAGGATGCCTGAGAATATAAGAAAGGTAGCGGAGGTTCCGACAGCTGGGATCGTAATAAAAGTTGGCACAAAGGTTCCGATTATACTGCCAATCGTATTTGAAGCATTTAGCATACCCACGGTCTTTCCGTTATCATCCAGGCTGTCGACCGTGTATTTCACGAGAGACGGTGTGACCGTTCCGAGTAGAAACAAGGGAAAAACGAAGATCACCATACAGGCGGCAAAAGCGGCGATCACGAGAAAATGGCTGCTGACGGAAAAGACCAGAAGGGCAGAGATACCTAGGATCAGATATTTTCCGATGACCGGTATCGCGGCGATCCAAATGGCTGCAAGGATCATCCTGCCATACAGCTTGTCCGGATCCGGGTTTTTATCCGCGGCCCGCCCGCCATAAATATTGCCGAGCGCCATGGCGATCATGATCGTTCCAATGATGATCGTCCATACGATCTGCGACGAACTGAAATATGGTGCAAGTAAGCGGCTTGCGCCTAATTCCACCGCCATAACGGACATTCCGGCAAAAAATTCAGTCAGATATAAATACGCTTTGCTTTTTAAAATCATAGTTACCTCCGTCCGGGGGGTTTACATTCCCTATGTGCGGACATGATATTATTTCTGCCAAATAAAAAATCGGAGCAACAGGATTTGAACCTGCGACCTCACGGCCCCCAGCCGTGCGCGCTACCAAACTACGCCATGCTCCGTTATCTGTAATACAATATAAAGTATACCACAATTGGGCGGGTAATACAAATGTTTTTTTTGAGTCATATGTGCAACGATAACTTGACCTATATGAATAAAGTGAGAGGAATTGAATCATTCCGTTAATCCTGTATCGGACACGGAATGGCAATGATCGAATGATATCGTTCATCTTCCAAGTAATGAGTATAGGTTCCCAGATACTTTGCAACGATTACTTCAATGTTCTTCATCCCGAACCCATGTGCCAGGGGCTGGGAACCCTCGGCCTCCCCCGCTTTAGGGGCAGGTATTGTATTTGAGATATGAACGACCAGCTCCATATTTGTCGTAAATATCTCCACAGCAATCTGACGGGGAGCGGGCGTCAGTATTTTCCGACACGCATTCAGGGAATTATCCAGAAGGTTTCCCAAAATGATGGAAAAGTCATAATCCGCGATCACGACATTTTCATTATTGATCTGGATGTCGGTAAAAAATTCGATGTTTTCCTGTTCGGCGAGGGACTGGTGGTTGCTTACGAACGCATCGATCACCAGATTACCCGTGTTGATGCGGTTGTGCGTATTCTCGATATCTTTCACCGCCCCCTGCAGGTAGGGGATGACCGTGTCATAATTTTCCTCCACCATGCAGTTCTGGATGAAGAAAAAGTGTTTTTTAGCGTCATGGATGAACCGGCGGGAATTGCGGTAAACCGTGGAGATCTGCTGGTACTTTTCCGTCTGGTATTCAAACTGCTTATTTATTTGGATCTTGTCTTGTTCCAGTTCCTTTACTTTCATTACATTATCCAGCAGGAAATAATTTAGGACATTAGCGGCCAGTATTCCGGACATGCCCGCAAGATGGAGTATATTATATACCGTACCCGAATTCCATGTAAGCTGGTGTGTCATTGTTAAAAGCAGAAGGAAGGAGAGGAGCGGCATCATCAGTACCAAAACAGAATATTGCAGGGAGTAATGTTGTTTTTTTCGGTTCCACAATAAGATCGTGATGTTAAGTAAGATGAACCGTACGATCTTAGACATCAGAAGACCGCAATTATCATCGGAAAAAAGAATCTCCATCATAGTAGCAGGGAGAAGGGAAACAATACTATATACGATAAGTTCTGATATGGAAGCATATACGTGGAACGAGATAGAAACAAATAACCGGTGTCTCAGAGTGCTCTTATGGAGAATGGTCAGGAAAAAGGTGGTGGCAAAACTGGCCAGATTTGAAAGAAGCACTCTGGAACTATTGTGCTGTCCATCAAAATAGCGCATGAGAAAAATAAGTAAGATCTCCACCAGACAAAGGCATCCGGCATAGAGGGCGGAAGAAACAGACTCCTTTCTTGCTCCCAGTATTTTATGTAGATAAATCGTGAGAATGACGGCATCAAAAATCATGCATATCACATCAAATATCATAAGGCAAACTCCTTCATGAGATCTATAGTTTCTATCGTTTCATGGACAGCACCAGTAAGTTTTTGTTAAATAATTCAAGAATACTCTTTTTCTTCCGGCGGCTCAGAGGAATGACAGACTTATCACGCATAATCACAGAGTCTTCCAGAAAGTAGTGGAGATGCTTGATATTGATGAGGTACCCGCGGCAGGGAGAGATCAGTCCGGGGTTTTCCAGTTCATCTTCCAGGTCGCCGATAGAACCGGATGCCTCTATCGTGCGGTCTGCTAAATGAACCAGTAGTGTCCTCTTTTTGGCATTCAGGCATTCAATGGAAATAATATCGTTTACATTGACAAGCTCTTCGGACAGGTCTGTTTTTAACAGCAGGCAGGAGGTTTTGGATTCTTCAAAATCTTTTGCCAGCTGCAGGATGACCGACTGTAGTTCCTTCAAAGCATATGGTTTCGTCAGATATTGGAAGGTCTGCACATTGAAACTGTCCTTCATGTACTGCGGATAGCTGCTGACAAATACGATCCTTACATCGCGGTCAGGCAGGCTCCGGATCCGTTGTGCTGCCGCGATCCCGTTTGGCTCCGGCATTTCCACATCCAGGAACAGAATATGGAATGTTCCTGGCAGTACATAGTCAGACAGCAGTAGCCGGCTGTCATTGTATGTGGTAATCTCAAAATCAATGTCGAGATCCGCGCCGATTTTTTGCAGATGGTTTTTTAAAAGAAAGATGTCGTTCGCTTCATCATCACAGATGGCAACTTTAAAAATCAATGGAATATCCTCCTTTCCTCCGAGTGGACAGTACAGCGATCAGCAGATTTACTAACACATATGGTCATAAGATGAAAATAAAATTTTAGGTTTAGTAAATATACCAAACAGAACAGAAGCGACCATATGACGCAAAAGATATGCCGGAGTTTGTGCTGCCGCTTTTTCTGTTCTTCGGAAAAATTTCTGTTTTTGTGGGTGACAGCAGGAAAAACATATAAAGTACCTATGACTAGATAAAAGGAAATGAGCCAGAAAAGATCCGGCCATGAACGGGTCAACAGGTATAAGATGTATGTTATGATAAAACAACCATAGGAAAGCAGGGTGCACCGCAATCTGGTGGAGGCATGAAATCCGCCGCACACACTGCGAAATGGCATAAGAACCGCGAAAAAGAGCGGAGCAAAGGCAGGGACGGATAGAAAGATACTAGCCGCCTGCAATGCCAGAAAGAAAAAGATAATTTCAAAAATATAGTTGAAACTGTATTTGTATATTTCCGATACGCTTTTTTCTATTGTATGGTTCCTGACAAGTATTTGTACAAGACGGGATGACAGAAAGTTTGAAATAAACATAAGCAGGACTCCCTTCTATAGTTATTTATTCATAGATAATCATTATAGCAGAAAAAAGCAGGGAATTCAGGGAAAAGGATGAGTGGTCATAAATAGGGGACGAACGGTAGCGGGATTTAAAAAATTACCGCTCATCCCGTTTTTTTGACCACTGATACTCGAAAGTCGGAAAAAGGGATTTTATGTGTTATACTCAGAAAAAATACAGGCAGCAGTGTTTGTATAGGTAATTGCGAAACAAGTTCTCAATCTTGATTCCAGCAGGGTAAAAATCCG
>CAJUTR010000019.1 GCA_910589665.1 uncultured Eubacterium sp.
ATGAGGATAAGGTCATGGAGCGTATCACCGAGCGGAATTTTGAGATGATGTCGGGAAAATATCAGAAAGAACAGTTTGAAATCGAAGCACGCTTAAAAGAGGTAACGGAAACGCTCAACGAAAGCTATGAGAAATCGCAGGGAATCCGTGACTTCCTCTTCCTTATACGCAACTATCAAGGTTTAAAGGAACTGGACGCAACGGTTGTAAATGCGCTGATAGACAAGATATTTGTTTCGGAGCGTGAGAAGATGGCAGACGGAACAGTGAAACAAAAAATAAAGATTTGTTATAAATTCATCGGCTTTGTCGATGAATTACATATCACACCCACAAAGCGGTGGACAGCGTTGCCCGCTAAACATTGTACGGTATGCGGCGTTGAATACGTCCCTGGCTCTGCCATATCAAAATATTGCCCTGTTTGTGCCAGAAAAGTAAAGTTGGAAAGGTCAATTGAGAGCAGACGCAGGAGCAGGGAACAGAAAAGGATAGCATGTATTGAATCGTCCGCAAAAAATGACCGACTTGCATAAATCGAACGGCTGCAAATGACGGCTGGTTGACTGGCTTTTCAACGGACGCAAAATGGTCCAAGGAGAATAATGTCAGACCGATGCCTAATCATTATACAGCTTAAACAATGAGAGGGAGAAGTCCCAACTGGCTGTTGGGTACTGAAACCCTACACTTATATATTAGGAGGAGATGGAGTATATGCTTGAAATCCAGAATTTATCAAAAGACTACGGAAAAAAGAAAGCACTGCGGGGATTTAATTATACATTTGAGGAAGGAATCTATGGAATGCTCGGTGCGAACGGCGCTGGAAAGAGCACACTTATGAACCTGATCACGGATAATCTAAAGCGCACCAGCGGAAATATCCTCTACAACGGAACGGAAATTCTCGAAATGGGGGCAAAATTCCGCGCGCTGATCGGATATATGCCGCAGCAGCAGGGATTTTACGAAAATTTTTCGGCTCGCATGTTTTTGTACTATATGGCGGAGCTAAAAGGAATTCGGAGGCGGGAGGCAAAAAAGCAGATCGAACATCTGCTGCAGACTGTGAACCTTGCCGGCGCAGCAGACTTGAAAATCGGTGGTTTTTCGGGCGGGATGCGGCAGAGGGTCCTACTCGCCCAGGCACTGCTCGGTGATCCGAAAATCCTCATACTGGATGAACCGACGGCGGGACTGGATCCGAAAGAACGTATCAATCTGAGAAATTATATCAGACAACTTTCAGAAGATAAGATTATCCTGCTGGCTACACATGTAGTCAGTGATGTGGAGACGATCGCAGACCGTATCCTGATCCTGAAAGACGGGGAACTTGTGGCGGACGATGAACCGAAAAAATTGGTAGAAGCGGTTCAGGGTGAAAACCTAGAAGATGTTTATATGAATTATTTTGGAGGGTTTCATTAGGCTTTGTTTTGCGCTTATTGAAGTTGGAAAGATCAGCTTGACAGAAAGGAACTAAGATGTTATCATCTTGACTATAGAAATAGTCTGCTCAACGGATAATTTTCGAGAAGGATAGGAGGAATGGATATGAAAAAATGGTTAACGATCTTATTATTTTTCGTGTCAGGCTTTTTCCTTTATGACGGCTGTTACACGCAGGCGGCTGTAAACCAGGATGGAAGCGTGACGATCGACGCAAATAATTTTCCGGATCCATGGTTTCGCGAAGCTGTTAAACGTTGTGATGAAAACAGTGATGGAAGACTTTCTGATGAGGAGAGAAAAAAGATTGGTGAAATAGCCATTACAATGACAGATGGCAGCATGAACAGCGAAGGGTTTTTCAGTGTAGGAGAGGTATACTGTATAGGGATCAAGAACTCGGAGCCGAAGCGGAAGAAACTGCAAGCAGGGATCTCGTCCAGCCATCTTTTGCTGGACGGGATCAGTTGTTTTGAGAACTTGACGGATCTTTCCATAAAAGGGTTCGAAAAGGTATCTGGTTCGCGAAAAGCAAATAAAAAATTAGTGAATGTAGAACTGATAGGGAGTACGGACGAAACTGGCGAGTACGGGAAAATTTCACATATCCAGAGTATGCTGCCCTTAAAGCAGATCCAGTCTCTTTCCATTGAGGGAATCCATTTCCGCAAATTTTCACTGAAAGAGGCGGTAAACCTGTATAAGCTGTCTTTGTACGGAATGGAGATCGACAAAATAGACCTATCCGCACAAAAGGAACTAAAGGTAATCGAACTACACGAAACGGAACTGGGGACTCTCGATCTGAGAAAAAATAAAAAGCTGCAGAAAGTCGTCGTCACATCCGGGATTGTGAAGCAGGATTATGATACCCAGCATGGCGATGAACAGAAGGAGAAGAAGGCAGGCAAACTGTATTATGACTATTGCGGCGTCTCATGTAAGGTGCTGCTGCCCGCTAACAATAGAATTCAAGATCTCACGTATTTTACAGCTGACAAACAGATCGATCTGTCACAATGTAAAAGACTGAAATTTCTGCATATACGGGAGGGAGTGAAGATGAAGTTTCCGTGGAAGAAGTTAAAAAAGACGAATAAGAATACGTTTGGGTTTATTACGGTCAGTGGTGCAAAACGTAAAGTTTTCAAGAATCGCCGGAAGGGGAATTTTCTTTATTTGACAGGGAAGAAGAACTGGAAAAATCGAAGAAGCGACGTAGCGAAATGGGAAGATCAAAAAAGCGACGTAAAACCGCAGTGGGCTTTTGCAAGAGCAAACCTTGATAAGATTGCTGCTCGCGCGGTGGAAAGGGGATAAGTATGAAAAAGTGGA
This sequence comes from uncultured Eubacterium sp., assembly GCA_910589665.1. GTDB lineage: Bacteria > Bacillota > Clostridia > Lachnospirales > Lachnospiraceae > Eubacterium_F. The sequence continues at coordinate 2,791 of CAJUTR010000019.1, forward strand.
TCAAATGGGTTGTATTATTTTTTGTGACAGCATTTGGCAGTATGTATGGGAACCAGGCTGAGGCGGCTGTTAACACGGACGGAAGCGTAACGATCAATGAACTAAATTTCCCGGATGAGCGATTTCGTGAGGGGATCCGGTGTTGCGATATAGACGGTGATGGTGTATTATCTAAGGAGGAAAGGAACGTTATCACGCAGATCAGTGTTAATTTAGACACTTCCAAAGAAAGTTGGTCTCATGTTAGCGGTAATGGAATCTATTCAGATGTTTATGCGAATTGTTTAGGAATCAGGAGTTATAATGCCCCGTTTTCCATTGAAGGAATCTGTTATTTTGAACAAGTGACCGATATATTCATCAAGGGATATGACTATGTGACAGGTTCAGCTAAGGAAAATACGAATTTAGCAAATGTAGGTCTGCAAAGAGTCGGCAGCGGGGGCGTGTATGCGGATACTGCTGCCATTCAGGCGATGTTTCCTCTGAAGCAGATCAAGCGCCTTTTCCTATGTGGCATAGGCTTTCAAAAGTTTAGTTTGCCTGGGGCAATTGAGCTGCGCAGCCTTGAAATAATTGGAAGATATGGAAGTAATCAGATGTGGCAGATGGATCTGTCGTCCCAGAAAAAGCTCCGCACGCTCGCGTTACATGATGTCCGTTTGGATAAGCTGGATCTGAGAAAAAATAAGGAACTTGTGGAGGTAAGAGTCTCACCCGGTGAGGCCAACTGGGATTATGATACCCATTTTTTCTATTATCAAGCGGAAAAACAATGCGGAGTTCCGTATTACGACGGATTGCTAAACAATTGCAGGCTGCTTTTGCCATCTCAAAACAAAATAAAACGTATCCAGTATTTTGTAAAGGGAGATGTACTTGATATTACGCAGTGCAAAAAGCTGAAAAGCCTGCATATCGGGGAAGGTGCTAAGGTAAAGATGCTTCGGAAATGGTACAAGGAAGTAGGCAGGCGGAACCTGTGTGTGACCGTGAGCGGGGATGTGGGGAAAAAATATAAAGTTCCGCGCGCGGGTAAGTATATGAAGATCAAAGGAAAGAAAAATTGGAAGAACAAAGAAAGGTGGTATAGAGATGTGGCGAGTTAGTATAAAGGAAAAAAATAGAAAAAGGGCAATCGCTATGGGTCTCGTACTGGGAATTGCCTGTTCCATGCTGCACGGTACGGCCATAGATGCAAAGAAGAGCACCGTGAAAAAGAAAGTGATATATAAATGCAGCAAGCTGATCGTAGCCGATGGCACGAAGTATAAGATTTCCCAGGTTGCAAAGGGCACCAGGGGCAGATATTGGACAGATCAGGGAAGTGTGGATCATCAACTGTCAAAATTGATCAAAAATAAAAAGGTCAAATGGATTTCCAGGGATAGAAACCTGAAAATGAAGGGCGCCAGCTTTACGGCGAAAAAGCCGGGAACCTATAAGCTGACTGGAACAGCGAAAAAAGAAAAATACCAGCTGACACTAGAGGTTGTGAGTAAAAAGCCAAAAACAGACCTATCCCAGGTGACCTATATGGTGATCCGCAGTGGAAGTGACGGCAGTTCTGTCAAGATCCAGGATCCGGATTTAGTGCGTGATTTTTGTGCGATGATCTGTGCGGCAGATTATACGTTTGATCACAAACTGGCGAAGAAGGGACGAAGGGTAGGCTGGAACTATGCGGTGAAGTTTTACGCGGCAAACGGGGAAGAGCAGTACGCGATCTTGAATTCAGTACCAGAATATTACTATACAAGTAGTAAATACGCGGAGATCCATGCGCACACAGCGAAGTTGTTTAATCAGGAGAAGGAAGCGCAGCATATAGCCAAATGACCGGCTGATACATAAGCATCGGTTTAGGGGACAGGATATCTTTTTCCCCGCATTATATTACAGGAAAAATGGAGGATATTTTGGCATGGAGAATGTAAGGAAGCTCTTAGAGCAGAATTTAAATGAACAGACGCTGCGGGCGACTGTGAGCAACCGGCGGAAAAAACAAATCTCGCCTAAGCTGGTATATCGTCCATTTCTAGAGAAAGGAAGGCTGTTATTCCAACAGGAAGAGTACCGGAACGATCAGGTCTTTCATGAAAATATGGAAAAGGACAGAGCGGCAGAGAAGATCTGTCGTTTATTAGAGAAGGATTATAAACAGCTGGACCTACAGTGTGAAACCTCTTCGTTTTCTGTACTCGTGAGCAAAAAGGGAGTTTCTTCCATCCGTTCGAACAGTGCTCAGTCTTGGAAGAAAATAGACCTATCTCATAACCGGAAGAAACGCTACATTCTGGATGGAAGTGAAACCGTGCCGTTTTTAGTGGATCTGGGAGTTCAGACGCAGGATGGGAAGATCATAGATAAGAAACGAAAAAAACTGGGGCAGATCAACCGTTTCCTCGAGTTTGTCCGCGACGTCCTGCCGGAACTAAGGGAGCGTCAGAAAGGCGGCCGCCCGCTCCGGATCATTGATTTCGGGTGTGGAAAATCTTATCTGACTTTTGCCGTTTATTATTATCTGAACATCATGAATGGATTTGAGGTGCAGATGACGGGATTGGATCTGAAATCGGACGTGATCGCGCACTGCCGTTCGCTGGCAGAAAAATACGGATACGGCGGACTGCATTTTTCACAGGGAGACATACGTTCGTATGAAGGGGAGGAACAGGCAGATCTCGTTCTCACACTTCATGCGTGTGACACAGCGACGGATTTTGCGCTTGCGAAAGCGGTCGGATGGGGAGCGAAAGTCATTCTTTCCGTGCCATGCTGCCAGCATGAACTGAACCAGCAGATCGACTGTGACCTGTTAAAGCCGTTATTTCAATATGGTATCCTGAAAGAACGTTTTGCCGCGCTCCTTACGGACGCTCTGCGGGGCAGTCTTTTGGAACAGTACGGATATGACGTGCAGATCCTGGAATTTATCGATATGGAACATACGCCGAAAAATTTACTGATTCGTGCCGTGAAAAAGGACGGGGCGGGATCAAGGGAAACGAAAAAGCGGAACGTGCCAGCAACAGAGTATGAAACATTGTGTGATGCGATGAACAGTCACGCCACACTGGAAAAACTTTTAGCCGAGATGAACCAGTAGACCTTAACTTTTGGAACATTTTGCCGATACATATTATAAGAAAAAGATTTTCGAAACGGTATTTGCAGAAATAAGCTCAAGGAGGAGATTAAAGCAAAAACAATACAAAACGTAATGGGACTCAAGGTTGTTAGTCCGGTTCGAAATGTATCGAAAATCAGAAATGATAGGAACGAGTTAAAGGATGACGGAAGAAATTTCTATCAGGCGCTTGAAATGGCGAAGGCAAAAAAGGGAAGCGGACAGCGACGGAGCGCGAATGCACCGACGGAAGAGGTGCTGGAGCGGATGGGAGGCATGAACCAGTACGACAGACATGCGAGAGAAATCTTTTTTGCCATGAGTTCGTCAACGGATTACAAGTGCTAGTGATTTGATCCAGGTACATTCCTTCGTCAGTTTGGGACGAACGGACTGGTGTGATCGGATGACAGCCGGGCCAGGAGAAGCTGGCTGAAGAAGGGGGCTGCCGCACAGAGGAAAGGTGCGGTGGCTTTTTTCGTGTTATGTCGGTTTTTTAGCCTTAGTTTGAAATTTTTGAAATAGAGTAGAAATCTCTTGACAAAGAAGAATAAATACGTTATCATGTGTAAAGGAAATTTCTTTACACGGGTGATGATATGGCGCAAAAAGAGAATTCCCTGACGGATATAAAAGAAATCGTAAAACTATCTTATCTGTATGATTTTTATGGCCCGCTCCTCAAAGAACGGCACCGTGAGATCTTTGAGGCATATGTGCTGAATGATCTTTCGCTGGGTGAGATCGCCAGTGAGTATGGGATTACGAGGCAGGGTGTTTACGATATCGTGAAACGGTGCAGCGGACGCCTGAAGGAATACGAGGACAAACTTCAGCTGTTTGAGCGGTTCCAGTCGGCAAAAGAGAGGCTGGGCCGGGTGGAACAACTGGTGGGAACGATAGAAACTGGAACGGAAGAAGAGAAAAAAGAGATTTTGGAACTGACTCGTGAAATATATGAAATACTGTAAATCTTTCATACTTTTGTATGAAAACTCGGTTAAGGAGGTGGAAGCGTGGCATTTGATAGTCTGAGTGAAAAACTGCAGAACGTATTTAAAAATCTCAGGAGCAAAGGGAGGCTCACGGAAGCAGATGTAAAGACGGCCCTGAAAGAAGTGAAAATGGCTCTTTTGGAAGCGGATGTAAACTTTAAAGTCGTGAAAAGTTTTGTTAAATCCGTTCAGGAGAAGTCAACAGGCGAAGAAGTGTTGAACAGCCTGACGCCGGGCCAGACCGTCATCAAATATGTGAATGAGGAACTTGTCCGGATGATGGGGGAGACAACGGCGGAAATTTCCATGCTTCCGGGTGATGAGATTACCGTGATCATGATGTGCGGCCTTCAGGGAGCCGGAAAGACGACGACGGCGGCGAAGCTGGCAGCTAAATTTAAGGAAAAGGGAAAACGGCCTCTTTTAGTGGCGTGTGATGTGTATCGTCCGGCGGCGATCGAACAGCTCCAGACGAATGGTGAGAAAGTCGGCGTACCAGTGTTTTCTATGGGAACAGGCCACGATCCGGTCGATATTGCGAAAGCCGGGGTCGAGCACGCAAAGGCAAATCATAATAATCTGGTATTTCTCGATACCGCAGGACGTCTCCACATCGACGAGGCGCTCATGGAGGAACTGAAGCGGATCAAATCGGAAGTCCGTGTTCATCAGACGGTACTTACCGTGGATTCCATGACTGGACAGGATGCGGTCAACGTCGCTTCTTCGTTTGACGAAGAATTGTCGGTGGATGGAATCATATTAACGAAACTCGACAGTGATACGAGGGGCGGTGCGGCGCTTTCGATCCGCGCAGTAACGGGCAAACCGATCTATTATGTCGGCATGGGAGAAAAGCTGTCTGATCTGGAACAGTTCTATCCCGACCGCATGGCATCGCGGATACTCGGTATGGGGGATGTCATGACGCTGATCGAAAAGGCGGAAGCGCAGATCGATGAAGAAAAGGCAGCGGAACTGACGAAGAAATTTAAAAATAATGAATTTGATTTTAACGATTTTTTGGAACAGATGCAGCAGATGAAGAAAATGGGAGGGTTGTCAAGCATTTTGAGCATGATGCCCGGTATGGGGCTTCCGGCCGATTTGGAAATTGATGACGACGCCCTGAAAGGGACGGAGGCGATCATTTATTCGATGACGATGGAGGAGAGGACTAAGCCTTCCATTATCAATCCTTCCCGCAAACGGCGGATCGCCGCCGGAGCCGGTGTCGATATCAGCGAAGTAAACCGTTTGGTGAAGCAGTTTGAGCAGAGCCGGAAGATGATGAAGCAGATGTCCGGTATGATGTCAGGCAAGAAGATGAAGCGGGGCAGGATGAAATTCCCATTCGGCGGTTTTTAGTGAATGGTTCAAATAAGTAGAAATACTTTTTGAATAGATGATGTGAGAAAGAGAGTAGTCTCAGAGAGAAGGAGGTGAAAGACGTGGCAGTAAAAATCCGTTTAAAGAGATTGGGCAAGAAAAAAGCGCCATTTTATAGAATTGTAGTAGCGGACGAGAGATCTCCGAGAGATGGCAGGAACATCGATGAGATTGGTACGTACGACCCGAACCAGGAGCCTGCAGCCGTAAAGGTAGATGAGGAAGCAGCGAAAAAGTGGATCGCAAACGGTGCAAAGCCGACCGATGTAGTTGCCCGCCTGTTCAAGCAGGCAGGTATTGTGTGATCATAAGGAGGTTAGCAGTATGAAACAGTTACTTGAAGTGATTGCTAGCGCGTTGGTGGACAATCCCGATGAAGTAGTCGTGACAGAGACGGAAAACGACAAAGAGATTGTCCTGAGTCTGAAAGTTGCTCCTGACGACATGGGAAAAGTGATCGGAAAGCAGGGCAAGATCGCGAAAGCGATCCGTACAGTTGTGCGCGCCTCTGCCTCAAAGAGCGACAAAAAAATACTGGTGGACATCCAATAAATGATGGCAGAAAAAGGAAAGAAAGCGTCGTAACATGCGGCGCTTTTTTGAAACATAAAAGGAGGTATTGATTTTGGAAGACTTACTTAGGATCGGCGTTGTCACGACGACACACGGTCTGCGGGGGGAGGTAAAGGTATTTCCCACGACAGACGATCCGAGACGGTTTGGCGACTGTGACGAGGTGTTTCTTGTCAAAAAGCATCCGCTTCAACAGGAAAAACGCCTGCTCCATGTGGAAAGAGTCAAATATTTTAAAAATATCGTTATTATAAAGTTCAAAGAATTTAACGACATTAACGAGGTGGAACAATTTCGTAAATGTGACATAATGGTGACGAGAGAACACGCCGTGCCGTTGGAAGAAGGCGAGTATTTTTTCTGTGATGTGATCGGGGCGTCGGTATCCGAGGAAGACGGGACGCCGGTCGGCACCGTAAAAGATGTGTTGGAAACGGGGGCGAATAATGTGTTTGTCATCGAGATGGAAGATGGCCAGGAAGTTCTGTTTCCGTCGATTCCAGACTGTATCAAAAAAATAGATGTGGAAAACAAGCAGATCGTGGCGCATATCATGCCGGGACTGCTCGACTGATCGTGAGGAAGTGGACATGCAGTACAAGATTATGACATTGTTCCCGGAAATGTTTCCGGGTATTATGGACGCGAGCATACTTGGCAGGGCAAAAGAGAGCGGGATTATCGGGTGGGAGACGTTTAATATCCGCGATCACACGCTTGATAAGCACAAGAGGGTCGATGATTACCCGTATGGCGGCGGAGCCGGGATGGTGATGCAGGCGGAGCCGGTATACCGCTGTTATGAGGCGGTCGTACGGGAACTGGGACATGCGCCGAGGCGGGTCATTTATATGACGCCCCAGGGGCGGGTGTTTGACCAGAAGATGGCGGAGGAGTTTGCGAGGGAAGAAGAACTTGTTTTTTTGTGCGGCCACTATGAAGGCATCGATGAGCGCGTTTTAGAGGAGATCGTCACGGATGCGGTCTCGGTCGGAGACTATGTGATGACGGGGGGGGAACTGCCTGCCATGACTGTCATGGATGCCGTATCCCGTCTCGTGCCGGGGGTCCTGAACAATGAGGATTCCGCGCGGAATGAAAGTTTTTCAGATGGACTATTGGAACATCCCCAGTATACGAGGCCGGAAGAGATCCTGGGAAGAAAGGTTCCCGAAGTCCTGCTTTCTGGACACCATGCGAAGATCGAGGAGTGGAGGCTGGAAAAATCGCTGGAGCGTACGAAAATATTTCGTCCCGACCTGTACCGGGAGTGGCAAGAAAAAAAGTCTATATGACTTGCATTTTCGGTGAGTACATGATAAAATTATAAGATAATAATGAAGTTTTGATTGGAGCGGTGAGATTGAGTCGAAGTGCGAAATGTGAGCGGATTACGAAAGAAACGGAAATTTCTGTCGAACTAGAGGTGGATGGCACCGGAACGTATGAGGTGGATACGGGGATCGGTTTTTTTGACCATATGCTGGAAGGTTTTGCGAGACACGGCCTGTTCGATTTAAAAATAGCGGTAAAGGGAGATATCCACGTCGATGCCCACCACACAGTAGAAGATACGGGGATCGTACTGGGCCAGGCGTTTGCGAAGGCGCTCGGGAAAAAAGAAGGGATCGGCCGGTTTGGTTTTTTTATACTGCCGATGGATGATGCGCTCGTTTTGGCATCGCTGGACATATCGGGCCGCACTTATTTTGCCTTTGACGGGTCATTTGCGGCAGAACGGCTGGGAGACATGGAAACGGAAACGGTGCGGGAGTTTTTTATGGGATTTGCGTCCGGTGCTGGGTTGAACCTCCATATCCGACAGCTGGCAGGAACGAATACCCACCATATCATCGAGGCGATGTTTAAGGCCACCGCAAAGGCGATGGATATGGCAGTGGCGACAGACAGGCGGATCGAAGGGGTTCTTTCTACGAAAGGGGTTTTGTAGAAACATCTGTAAGATTATTACATAGATCAAGGAGGAAGCGGTTTGGCAAACAAAAAGATTATCCCGTTTATCAATGGAGAAAATGAGCTGGCGGTAAACATTTTAATGCAGGCAGAACAATATTGTTTTGCAGGTGCGGATGAATTATTTATTTATAATTATTCCAAAATAGAAAAGGAGAGGGAAGAGTTTCTAGCTGTTTTAAAACAGGTGGATGCCAGGATTGATATTCCTTTTATGACAGGAATGTATGTCGGCCGTTTTGAAGATGCCAAAAAGGCTTTTTATACCGGAGCAGAGCGGCTTGTGATCCGATATAGTGTGTGCCCGGAGGAATCTGTGCTTGCTGAGGTTATTTCCCGATTTGGTTCTGACCGGGTCATGATCGAGGCGGATGCCGGGAGTGAATTCGACCAGTTTGAGATTCCGGTCGATTCGCTTTTGTTAAAACATGTGAACGTCGGTTCGGAACTGGAAAGAAAACTGAACCGTTTTGGAAAGCCGATGATCATCCGGGACAGTCTGCTTCGAAATGATTTAGAAGATCTTTTAAAACTCCCTTTTGTCAAAGGTGTTTCTACCAATCATTTTTTGGGAAAAGAATTATTTAAAGTGAAAATGAGCATGAAACGAGCGGGGATTGAGATGAACACGTTTGAATCTTCAATGGATTTTTCGGCATTTAAAACCGACGAAAAAGGGTTGATCCCATGTGTCGTTCAGGATTATAAGACAAGTGAAGTGTTAATGGTTGCGTATATGAACAGAGAATCGTATGAATCGACATGTGCGACAGGGAAAATGACTTATTACAGCAGGAGTCGGAATGAACTATGGTGTAAAGGAGATACGTCGGGCCATTACCAGTATGTCAAAGAATTGAAACTGGATTGTGACTGTGACACGATCCTGGCAAAAATACATCAGGTCGGGGCAGCTTGTCATACAGGAGCGAGAAGTTGTTTCTTTACCGAACTTGCGAAAAAGGAATATGATCAGACAAACCCGCTCACGATCCTAAATGAAGTGTTTGCGACGGTCGAGGACCGAAAACAGAATCCGAAAGAAGGTTCGTATACAAATTACCTGTTTGAGAAAGGGATTGATAAGATCCTAAAAAAATGCGGGGAAGAGGCGACGGAGATCGTCATTGCGGCAAAAAATCCCGACGCATCGGAACTGAAGTATGAGATCGCGGATTTTCTCTATCATTTGATGGTTCTTATGGCAGAATGTGGACTGACGTGGGATGATGTGATAAAAGAACTTGCCAACAGGCATTGAGATAGAAATCGATAAGTTAGGAGGTATGTGGATATGACAGTAGGAGAAGCAGTTTTATATTATGGGGTCCGGCTGATCCTTTTTGCGGCGGTGGCTGGGGCTGGAATCGCATCTGGTATCAAGATCCGGAAAGCGAAGAATGCAAAAACAACAAATTAAGAAAATAGAGGTTTGTTACTATGGCAGGTAGAATTCGTAAAAGATTAGGGGATATGTTGGTGGAGGCTGGTGTCATTACAAATGACCAGCTGATGGAAGCTTTGGGAAAACAGAAGGAATCAGGGAAGCGTCTCGGTGAACTTCTGGTCGATCTCAGATTTACCGATGAGATGGAGATTGTGGAAGCGATGGCGCAGCAGATGAAGGTTCCGGTGGCCAAAATCAGGGAAGCAAAATTGGCGCCGGAGGTCATTGCCCTTCTGCCAGAAAATATCGTTCGAAAGCATCAGGTCGTTCCGTTTGAACTGGATGAGAACAATCCAAACATACTCCGGGTCGCTATGTCGGACCCGTTGGATATCATCGCTGCCGATGACCTTTCCATTATTACGAACATGCAGATCGAAGTAATGGCGGCAACGGCATCGGATGTCATGTATGCAATCGAAAAGTACTACGGAAATGAGCAGTCTGCGAAGCTGGCAGATAGTTTTGCCCAGGAACGTATGGAGAAAGATAAAAAACTCAAGGGCGATAAGGCAGAGGAAGGAAACGACGAGGTTGATAATTCTCCGATCGTGCTGCTCGTTAATAAGATCATTGAGCAGGCGGTCAATGAGCGCGCCAGCGATATACATATCGAAGCTTTAGAAGACGAAGTGCGGGTGCGATACCGCATCGACGGTGCGATGCAGGAGATTACGCGGTATCCGAAAGATCTTTTAAGTGCGATCGTTGCCCGGATCAAGATCGTGAGCGGCATGAACATTTCGGAAAAGAGAGCGCCGCAGGACGGCCGTATGACATTAATCTTTAACCGTGTGGAATACGATCTCCGTGTATCCACTCTTCCAACGACGTTTGGAGAAAAAGTCGTTATGCGTATTGCTTCCAAATCAGGATTGAATAAAGAAAAGAGCGAACTCGGATTTCAGGAGGAAGAATTAAAGCGATTTGACGGGATATTAAAACATCCGCATGGGATCATTTTAGTTACGGGGCCGACCGGAAGCGGAAAGTCGACGACATTGTATACCGTACTCAACGAGTTGAACGGCGGGGAAGTAAATATCATTACGGTTGAGGATCCGGTCGAGGCCGATGTGGACGGGATCAATCAGGTACAGGTAAATGAAAAGGCAGGACTTACGTTTGCGTCCGCCCTCCGCTCGATTTTGAGGCAGGATCCGGATATTATCATGATCGGAGAGATCCGAGATGAGGAGACGGCGAGCATCGCAGTGAAGGCGGCGATCACGGGACATCTCGTTGTCAGTACGCTGCATACGAACAGTGCGGCGAGCACGGTCACGCGTTTGGAAGATATGGGGATTGAACCGTATATGGTTGCGGATTCTGTCGTGGGCATCATCGCGCAGCGTCTGGTGCGGCGTCTCTGTCCAAAATGCCGTGTGGAAAAACAGTTGACGGATACGGATAAACTGCGGCTTCATCTGCGCGGGGATTCCAATCCGATGATCTATGAGCCGTCGGAGAACGGATGTGCTTATTGTAACAATTCAGGATACCGGGGACGAATCGGTGTATATGAGATCATGCCGATCACGCCGGCGCTCCGGGAGATTATCAGCCGCGGGGGGGGGGCCGAGGAGATACAAAACGCAGCATTGAAAGAAGGGCTTACGACGCTGCGTCTCGGTGCTGCAAAACTGGTGCTGAAAGGTATCACGTCGATTACCGAGGTGGAACGAGTAGCAGCAGAATAAGTGCTGTGAAAATAAATGAAGGAGGAGAAGGGGGATATGACACTTGATGATATTTTGATCCAGGCACGGAAAGTAGGGGCTTCCGATGTTCACGTTTCAGCAGGGGTTCCAATCAAATGCAGGGTACATGGAACGTTAAAGAATCTTACTAGTAATGTCATGGCGGTAAGCGATACAAAGGCACTGGTAGAACAGATGATCCCGATGCGTCTGATTTCGGATTTTAATAAGTCGGGAGAAGCTGATTTTTCTTATTCCGTTCCAGGGCAGGGGAGATTTCGTGTCAATGTATTTAAACAAAGAGGTTCCATGGCGTTTGTCATCCGTCTGATCAACGAGGAGATTCCGAAACCGGAAAGTTTGGGGTTGACACAGTCTGTTATTGATCTTACAAATAAAAAGAGAGGGCTCGTACTGGTGACAGGGCCGACCGGAAGCGGAAAATCGACGACTTTGGCATCGTTGATCAACCGGATCAACGAAACATACAGCCATCATATCATTACATTGGAAGATCCGATCGAGTATTTACATATGCACAAAAAATCCATAGTGAACCAGCGTGAGATCGGAATGGATACTGACAATTATGCCAATGCGCTGCGTGCTGCGCTCCGAGAGGATCCGGATGTGATTCTCGTAGGCGAAATGCGTGATCTCGATACGATTGCCACAGCGGTCACGGCGGCAGAGACTGGGCATCTGGTCTTTTCGACACTGCATACCATTGGCGCAGCAGCGACGATCGACCGTATCATCGACGTGTTTCCGCCTTATCAACAGCCGCAGATCCGATTGCAGCTGGCTACGCTTTTGGAAGCGATCATATCACAGCAGCTGATGAAGACGGCAGATGGGAGTGGACGGATTGCGGCATTTGAGATCCTCCATGCCAACAGCGCGATACGGGCGCTGATCCGCGAAGGAAAGAGCCATCAGATCCCGTCTGTTGTCCAGACGAGCCGCAAACGCGGCATGATCACGATGGATGATTCGATTTTTGATCTATATACCCAGGGCAAAGTAACGAAGGAAGAGGCAATCACATATGCCCAGGACAAAATAGCGTTAACAAAACGGCTATATTAAGAAAGGAGGGTTTCGCGTGGCTACTTATAAGTACCAGATCACCGATAAGTATGGAAAAGATAAAAAGGGTACGCTGGAAGCGGCATCGCCAGAGGCGGCAACAGCTAAACTCAAAGGCGATGGTGCGGTTGTCCGTTCGGTCAGGGAAGTGACGAGCATCGACGATGCCGCATGGAACATAACGATCGGTAACCCGGTAAAGATGAAAGATATTACGCTGTTCTGCCGTCAGTTTTACAGTATACTGAATGCGGGGGTCACGGTAGTGGACGGTTTAAAAATGCTTCAGGATTCTACGGAAAATAAGGTGTTCCGCAAGTCAATCTATAATGTACAGGTAAATGTGGAAAAGGGAGAGACACTTGCCAATGCCATGGCATTGGAGGGAAAGGTGTTTCCAGACCTGCTGATCAACATGGTGGCAGCCGGTGAGGCAACCGGTAACCTGAGTATAGCGTTTGAGCGTATTTGTACACAGTTTGAGAAAGACAGTAAATTAAGATCCATGCTTGTATCGGCCATGATCTATCCAGTCGTTGTATTGGTTGTTACGATTATTGTGGTTATTGTGTTGATGGTAGTCGTAATACCGCAGTTTCAGGAAATCTTTGATATGATGGGAGAGGAACTTCCGCTTCCGACGCAAATTGTTATTAATGTAAGCCAGTTTATGATCAACAATCTTGTTTTAGTCATCGGTGGTATTGTTGGTTTGGTTCTTGCAGTGATTGCGGCGAAAAATACGGAGATGGGAAAACAGCTGACGAGCCGTATGTGTTTAAAGCTTCCTATCATCAATGATTTTACAGTGAAAAACGGTTCAGCAAAATTTAGTATGACGATGTCAACATTGATCACGTCTGGTGTGCCGTTAGTAGAGGCATTAGGAATTGTGGCTAACGTCGTGCAGAATCGAGTTATGCGGAAAGCGCTCAATGATGCAAGGGAAGAAGTCATGCAGGGAATTCCGATGTCGGAGCCGCTCGAAGCGTCTGGTGTGTTTCCGCAGATGGTGCATCATATGGTTCGGATTGGGGAAGAAACAGGTAATACGGAGGCAATGCTCGATAAAGTGGCAGAATATTATGAGCAGGAAGTGGAAGCCGCTACAAAGAACCTTACAACAATTATGGAACCTCTCATTATTATTGTATTGGCTATTAGCGTCGGCGGAGTCGTGGGTGCGATTGTCATGCCAATGATGCAGATCTACTCAATGGCGGGGTGATAGTAGGAAAGTTCTAATTATCAACTCTAAATTTTGTTAAATATTGCAAAAAACGTTGACATTTAAAGGGGGTTTATGTTAAAATTGACTATAAGAAATGCAGGAGAAATAATCTTCTGTAAATAAAAAAAAGGAGAGTTAAAGGATGAAAAAGAAAATGCAAAAGTATTTAAGCGGTTCCAATGAAGGTTTCTCCCTTGTGGAGTTGATCATTGTTATCGCGATCATGGCTATCTTGATTGGAGTAGTTGCACTAGCTGTTATTCCGTATTTGGAGAAGTCACAGGAGTCGAAGGATTTGCAGGCACTTAGTACATTGTCTGGGGCATTATCATCCGCAGTGGCTGATGTAAAAGCGACGGGAACTGGTACAATCGTTTTGGAGAATGATAAGAAGGTCAATGATACTGGAAACACAGCTACCGGTACTGACGCAGCAAAGGTTCAGGCTGCTATGGCTGATGTGATTGGAGATTCTGCGGTTTCGTTAGGGTCAAATGCTTCCACATCTATAGGTGAGAATAAGGTTACATGTTATTATGATTCTTCCAAAAATGTAGTAGCAGTATATGTAAAACTTGGTTCTGGAAGTAACAATGGAACCAACACAGATAAGGCACCAGATGGTAATAGTATAGCAAACTGCAAGTACAATGACAATCAGCCTTTGATCGTTTCAAATGGTGGTGGTGTTACTAGCGGAACGGGAACGCCGTGATCATAGCTTTGCAAAAATAAGGTAGCAGTTTGCTTATATAGCAGCCTGCACTGTGTAACAACCACACAAGGAGAACCTGCCATGACACATGTTACTGCTTTACTTTACATATTCGCATTTTTATACGGTATCGTTATTGGAAGTTTCCTAAACGTATGTATATATCGAATTCCGAAGAAAGAAAGTATCGTCACGGTGGGTTCTCATTGTATGGGATGTAATCATCGGCTTGTGTGGTATGATTTGTTCCCTCTTTTTAGCTATTTGTTTTTGAGAGGGAAATGCCGGTACTGTGGTGTAAAACTTGCGAAACAGTACCCATTCGTGGAAGGCGCAAATGGTATACTGTATGTGGTCATTTTTGCGATACATGGATGGAACATAGAAAGCGTTCTTTACTGTTTTCTGGCGTCTGCACTTTTGGTGTTGAGTATCATTGATTATCGTACGCTTGAGATTCCTCTTGGTATTAACTTGTTTCTATTAGGAATTGGTGTAGTACATATTATAGTAGATGTACATAATTGGAAACACTACGTGATTGGCTTCTTTTCAGCAAGCCTTTTTCTGTTCTTTTGTCTTATTTTAACGAGAGGAAAGGGGATTGGTGGAGGAGATATCAAGCTGATGGCGGCTGCCGGACTTTGTCTCGGATGGCAGAATATCATGCTTGCGCTGGTGATCGGGTGTGTGATCGGTTCTGTGATCCAGTGTATCATCATTGCGGTGACAAAAAACAAGTCAAAATTTGCGATGGGACCTTATCTTTCGATCGGCATTCTTACGGCGGCGTTATGGGGGGATATATTTATTGACTGGTATATTGGTTTAATGGGGGCATAGTGTTTATGGATTTCAGTGTCCTTTTGTTTTATTAGGAAAAAGATAGTGAAATCCATAAAATGGAATGGGGAGAGCGGTTTTCCGCATGATAAAGGAGGATGTTATGGCTAAAAAAGTAATTGTGGTTCGTGTTGGGGCAAAGACGATACGAATTGTACATATGGACAATAATCAGACAAATCCGACTGTATACGGATGTGTCCGCGTGCCTACCCCGCAGGGGGCTGTAGTAGATGGAGAAGTGAAAAATATCATTGATGTCAGCCGCAGGATCAAACAGGCGTGCATGGAAAAAGGAATTACGACCAAGGATGTTATATTTTCACTCGTATCATCTAAGATCGCGAACCGTGAGACGACGATTCCATTTGTGAAGGATAACAAGATCCAGGGACTTGTCATGGCGAAAGTAGATGATATGTTTCCGATCGATAAAGATAGATATATCTTTTCTTATGTAAAGCAGGGGGAAGGCAGGAGTGCCGAAGAGGGAGAACATGTATCAGAAGAAGTTGAGAAAAAAGAAGATGAGGCACAAGTAGAAGACGATACAAAGAAAAAAGGAAAAGGGAAAAAGACGTCGCTGGAAAAGAAAGAGAAAACAAAAGCGGCGGCAAAAGTGATCGACTTGTTAGTATATGCGGCTCCGATTGATCTGGTCCGTTCTTATTATGCGCTCGCCGAGGGGTGTGACTTTAACATTGTTTCCATTGAAGTGGATGGTAATGGTATTTTCCAGATCATGAAACGGCAGATGGTAGAAGGTGTGGAAATGGCGGTGCAGATCAATCGGGATAATACGCTGATTGATATTATGAGTAAAGATAAGCTGCTCCTCCAGAGGGTAATCCCGTACGGCGCGACGACGATTATTGAAACAGCGATGGATGAACCTGCTTTTCAGGTGTCAAATTATGATAAGGCGTTTGATCTTCTGGCTTCCCAGCGGGTGCTGCTGCATTCGTTCAATGCGGCCAATCCGCAAAACGACTTGTCGATGCAAAAGCGGATCGAACTGACCCAGAGCGCCTCCTCCCTGATCGGAAACATATCCCGTGTCATGGAATATTATAATTCAAGGTATCGGGATGAGCCGATCCAGTCGATCATCGTGACAGGAAACGGGGCGAGACTTGCGGGTATCCATGAATTGATGAATAACGAGCTTGGTATCCCGGCCCGTACACCGACGGATCTCGTGGGGGTTACCTTTAACCGCCAGATTGAGGTGAATAATAATATACTCCAGTACATTGGGTGCTTTGGGGCGGTGTTCAATCCGGTGAATTTTGTACCGGATGATATTAAAAACAAGACAGCGACGAAAGATTCCATTATGAGTATCGCCATTGTATTTGCGGCGTCCTTTCTTCTCTGTGCCGTGCTCGCTATCTTTTCAATCGTGCGGGTGATGGGAGCGGAGGATGCGTTTAATGTGGCGCATACGAAAGCAGTTTCCATGCAGCCGATCGAAGACCGGTACAATGATCTTTTTGGGACGCTGAAAAAAGTATGTACGTTTCAGGATATCCGGTTTACGGTGGATACGAATAATAATCGTCTCCATTCCGTGCTCGAGTATATCAAAGAAGCATGCCCGGATTCGTTCCGAATCGATTCCGTCAGCACGAGTGAGACGGGCGGTACGATCAACTGTACGACGTCTGACCGGTTTTCTTCTGTATCAGCGGTTCTCATGCGTATGAACCTCTGTACGGATATCAGGAACGTAACGATATCAAGCGGTATTTCCAAATCAGAAGATGCGGTAACGAAAAAGCGGAAATATGTGTATACGATCACATATGAGTATGTACCGCATACGGATACATTGGATGAAAGCGATATTCAGTACCGAGAGATGGCTAAGACAGCTAATTCAAATACAAATAATTCGACGAATACAAATAATACGGCTAATACAGGGGGTGAACAGAAATGAAAGGTAAATTAACTTTGGCTCAGATCCGTGTGATCTTATTGCTGGCGGCCATACTGCTGATCGTGCTTACCTATTTTTTAATCTTTCAGAAAAATATGGAACGGGCGGCGGATCTTGACAGCCAGACGAATAAAGAGCAGCAGAGGATTTCCTATCTGACCGGACTGCAGAGCAAGGCGGACGATCTGGATATCTACACATCCCTTTATACAGGGCAGATTGATCCGTTTATACAGTCGTTTCCGGTAAAATTGACGCAGCAGCAATCGGTTTATCTCATTTACAATATGATGGTTGAAAGCGGGATAACGGTTGAGAGTGTCGTGCCGGGAAATGTAACGCCATTTTACTATAAGGGACAGGTGCTGGATTCTGCCAGCGCGCAAAATCAGGCGCAGGTAAATGTTGACGGGCAGAAAGAAGAAGAGACCTTGTCGGAGATCACGGTGGTCAGCATGGATCAGATGATTGGTTCGAAAGCGACCTATACTGTCAATATGGCGGGAGAGACAAAGGATATTTTCAAAGCGCTTGACTGGATCCGTGATAATAAAGAAAAAATGTCGGTAGGAAATGTAAATCTGCAGTTTGACAGTTCCAGCGGGCAGTTAAAGGGAAGTATCGGCATTACGTTCTACTGTATGCTTGGTAACGGTGTGCCGTATAAAGACCCGGATATGAGCGCCTTTACATATGGAATGGATAAGATTTTTGGCGAGTTCAGTAAATGATCATGCTTTTGGGGAAAGGCGGTGTGCGGCATGCGCAGGGATAAGTGGTTTAAGGATGACAGTGGTTTTTCCTTGATTGAAGTCGTTTTGGCAGTGGCAATTCTGGCCCTTGTGGCATTGCCGATCATAAATTATTTCACCTACTCTTCGCTTCAGGCAGTGGAAGGCCGTGACCGGCAGTGCGCTACGACGGCGGCAGAGAATGTGGTGGAGGAATTGAGTTCCTATTCGAACTATACACAGATCAAAAATCTGACCGCGACGCCGGATCCTGCCGGGCCGGTGCCGTCAGAAGCGCCCATATGGCAGCAATCTTCTCCTGCTCCCGGGGAGTCGCCGGATCCGCAGTCGGACTATTTACAGAGGCCGGTGACGGTGAACGGATTTCAATATGTAGCGAAGGTTCAGATCCAATATGGCGTGTATAACAGCAGTACGAAGGCAATTGGTTCCGGTGAAACGATCGGGAGCGGCACAGGGGACATCAGAAGTCCGAAGTATAATGACTATTACATCCCAAGTCCGAGTGAGGTATATGCTCCTTCGAACGCGGTGGCAGTCGAAGACGATGAGTTGGACTTTGCGCTGAGTGAATTGTTTACGACGTTGAGCGCGTCTGCGCCCGGAGCGTCGGGAACGATCGCGGACAGGGATACGATCCGTGCCGGATTATCCCGAGTGATACATATTGATGTAAATTATAAAGACACAGAGAAAAAAGAGTATGCGGTCCATGTTTATTATACGTATGAATACAGCGGGCATACTGTGAACGTTACGCTTGAAAAAGCGGAAATTCCAGTAAATCAGTTTAAAGGGGTATTTGTATTCTACAACCCGCTTCGATTTGACGCCCAGGAAGAAGTCAGCATGAACATTGCTTCGGATATTCCGCGCAGTGAGAGTGACCGGATTTCAGATGAGACGATCGTAGACGATATGGAATTTTACTTTGCGGTACAGGATGCGGTTACGGATTCTTATCGTCTGCACATAGAGGCCGGCAGGGCGGCAGACGCGAAGTTTTTTGCAAATGATATTACGCTTGATGGTGTAGTCGGTAATCCGCAGGAGCCGGGCGGTGTGGGAACTACAAAAAATTCCTTTGTGAGCCGGAATAAGAAAGAGCGGATTGGAAGGATCCTCGTCGATATTTATGAGACGGCGGGTAAGAAGGCAGGCGAAGTGGCTGCCCATATGGAGACGACGATGGCCGAGTGATCGCTCGGGCGCTGGCCTATGATTAAGTTGCGGTGCTGGCTCAGCGGGATATGTGACGCTGGTTAGACTGGCGGGAAGAAATGGAGGTTTTTCAGATGTTTGGAAAATGGATGCGAAAACTGAAAGAAAAACTGAATCGGATGAAGAATGACGACAGTGGTTCCGCGTTTGTGTTTGTCGTTATTGGTGTGACGGCTCTGATGATCATTGGCGCTACCGTATTGTCGCTTGCCACGAACTATGTGGTATCGGTCATTGTGGACCAGCATACGACGGATCATTTTTATGAAACGGAGGGCGCGGTTGCCGAAGTCCGCAGCGGTCTGGAGGAAATCTGCGGGAAAGCGAATGAGTACGCGTACATGGAAATGATCAACAATTACAATGCCACACCGACTAGTGCACCATCAGATGAGACATTGTCTTCCACGATGGGGTCGATGAAAGAAAAGTATGCCGTGAAGTATCTGACCGGCATCGTCAGCATATTGTCAAATCCGAGCATAGATAAGCTGAGTAATGCGGTAAATATATTTGATAATACGAGCAGATGGGATGGGACAAATCAGGAGACAACGCAGTGGGGCAGTTTCAATATGGATCCGGTGATAAAGAAAATGGTTACGCGGCCGGAAACCGTAGGTTCTACTTATGGAGGGAATATTCTTCATTACGGCTTTTTGGTGGATGCGGTGACGAAGGAGATGTCACTGATCATCAGCGGATTGAAAGTGGACTATACCGATGAATCGGGATACCGGACCGTTGTTCAGACCGATATAAAGATCGGTGTTCCAGATTATGGCTTTGAGGGAAATGCGACGTTTGATGAGTTAAAGAAATATATTGTTATCTGTGATGATCAGCTGTCGGTAGCGAATAACAGCCTGAGTCCGGGGACAAAGGGTGTTGATTTCACCGGAAATGTATATGCCGGCGGTGAGATGACGGATGGCGCGTACGGAACGAGCATTGATATCGTGTCCCAGGCGAAAAATATTAACTTTGACAGCGATACGATCATCACACGCGGGGATCTGACTGTCAATGACAAAGCTAAGGTGGCGATCAAGAATCCGAACGGGGAACTGTGGGTCAGAAATATTCTTTTACCGGATTCGGGAGCGATTCCTTCTGCTACGGCAGGGCCGGTGACATCGTATTCGACAGAGCTTGACCTGCAGACCAATGCGTATGTGCTTGATGATTTGAGTATTGATAACCGGAATAGTTATGTAAATCTCGGCGGGAAATATTATGGTTACAGCTATAATGAGAATAACAAGGATAAGTCGGCCTACTCCGTTGCGGATGTGACGAGTTCGAAATATAGCAGCGCGATACTGATAAACGGCGTGAACACGACATTAAAGAGTGATAACCTAAAGAAGCTGATCTTATCGGGGCGTACGTTTGTATCGAGATTTGACAGCGGGGCCGCGGGGCCGGCCGGGCTTGCGGAACCGGATATCATGATGGGTGAGTCGCTGGCAGTAAAGAGCAATCAGATCGCTTATTTAGTTCCCGATCAGTATATCCTATCAAATGGACAGGGACATAATCCTCTGCTTCGCTCGGAAATCAGCGGGGATGATTATATGGGGGCGGTAAACCGCGTGGCCCTGGAGCAGGCGATGGGAGATTATCTCGATCCGAACCAGCCCGTTACCGCGAATTTCAATAATACGGGCGGCTATGTATTCTTATACTTGAATTTTAAAAACCAGCAAAAGGCGAATGAGTACTTCTCCGCATTTTATACCGATACCGAAAACAACGAAATGCTGCGGGATCGTGCGGAAACTTATATCTCGACAGCGGATAATGACGGTATGAAACTCGGCGCACAGCTTTATCTGATCGCCGGTAATATCATACATAATTACTATGCGGCATCGGGGGATCCGGCGAAACAGGAAGCGAACTATTTTAACGGTTCCGGCAGGCCGAACGCAACGATGCTCCAGGATGGTCAGAAAAGGATGCAGAATTATTTAGGGAAGCAGCTCGCGCTTGTCAATTCGGGATTCCATTCAGACATGGCTCGTTCAATCTCGCCGATCACGAATGCAGTAGAAGAAAATGAGCTTCTTCGCTATGAACTTTTGCGGGATTCTGACAAATCGGAGCTTGTGAAAGACAAAGTCATTGACTTTGACGCGATTGACGCGGATTCATCGCTCATGCCGATTTCCAGACCGTGTGAGGGCACGGACGGCATCCTCTATATTACCCCAAATGATTATGACGTTGACGGCACGCTGCAAAAGGGCTTGATCATCTGCGGCGGAGATGTTAGGGTCAGCAAAAGTTTTGAGGGGTTGATCCTCGCGAAAGGGACGGTAAGTGTCAATGGATCAAATATTGATCTGAAATCAAACCTTCTCATGGTTGGTAAAATTTTGGAGATGGTCAGGAACGATAAGGACCTGTCGAAATATTTCCACGGCTTAAAGACAAATGAAAACCGCTCCGTAAATGTGGCAGACTGCATCAGTTACGAGAATTGGGAGCGTGATAACGAGACGCAGCTATTGACGGGGACGGCAGCTCCCTGAGTAAAATTGAGAAATGATAAAAAGAAAGCGGGTGATGCTGAATATGAAAAATAATCAAGGGTTTTCCCTGATCGAGCTCGTTATCGCAATTGCTATTTTGGCAATCATGTCAGTCGGGTCCATCAGTGCAATGGGATATTTAAGCATGGCAAATTCATCGAAATGCGCTTCTAGGATTGATAGTAGTCTGACACGCTTAAAGTCAAAAAATTCAGCGGAAGCCAGTTCTACTTTTATGCACCTATATCGGTATAATGACAGGTATTACATCCGCTATAGTGATCAGCCGTCCTATGTTCCGGATGCTTCTGATTATAAAGAAGGGGAAGAGATCGGAAACAGCCGCATCACCATTTCTTATCAGGAAGGGAATTTATCGGCATCTAGTGTAACGATCCAGGACGGCGACTGCAAAACATTCGGGATCAGGAAGAAAGATGGCTCTTTTACGGGTACATCGGAGCCGACGTGCGTAATCAGCATCATAGGACAGTCTACGTATAAAGTTACGCTTGTCACAAATACAGGGAAACATTTCAGAGATTGATTCAGAGGGGGAATCGGCATGAAGTTGGATAATAAGGGATTCAGCCTTGTGGAGATCATGCTTGCCGTGGTGGTTTCGACACTTGTATTAGGAGCGATCACAGCGATGATCGGTTTTGCTGCCAGAAGTTCCAGGGAGACGAATGAGCGGGTTGAGTTGCAGAATCAGGTGAAGGATGCGGTCAACCACATCGAGAGTTACACGATGGAAGCGGAGACGGTGACATGGCAGAGAGTTGGTTCTGCCAATGTGCTCGTGGTGTTCCAGCGTCGTGACGACGCAAAAAATATCGTGTCACCTGTTACGGACAGCGCGGTTCAGGCAGATCAGGTGGAAACGCTTGATTCGAATGTTTACGCATACTGGATGTTTGATGATGGTGATTCCTCAAAGGGAAAAAATCTCTATTTTGGTAAATGTTCGAAGACAGGGGATGTAAAATTATCTGATCTAAAACCAGATAGTTCAGAAGCGAACCAAAAAGCGAACCGTGTGTATCTTTTGGCGGATAACATCACGGATTTTGACTGCCGCATCGACAAGAACCGTATATCGGGAAAATATACGGTTGATGTAGAGATGAAGGCGAAGCTGAACAAGATCGAATATAGTTCGAATAAAACCGTTTATCTGCGGAACCAGTAAAAGGGGGCTGATGCAATGAAAAAGAGAATGGGTAAAAAGGGCCGGATTGTGATGTATAGTGCATTTACTGTGCTCTTGACATGTCTGGTTGTGACCGGGTATTATCTTATATCCAATGGCGTGATATTTGGGAAGCCCGCGGCGAAGGCGGATACATACAAAATGGGGGAAGTGACGGCGACCGATCCGAAGAAGATCGCGGTTACGCCCCAGAGTCAGGAAAAGGTCGTACCGCTTACGAGTAAGAATACAAAGCTTCCGGTGATTCCTCCTACAACGGATCAGGATGGAAAACAGGCAAAAAAGTTAACGGAGGAAAATCCGTTTGTTGTGCTGGAGATCGTGCCGGAATTATCCCAGCAGTCTCTCGCCTATCTGGTGGATTCCGAGGAAAAGGGACTCCCTTTTAATCCGGTAGAGATCGGCATCAAGTTCTGTAATGAGAGTTGGAATTCAACCGGTTTTTTGGATGGATCCAGGCAAAACATACTGGGACAGGAAGATATTAAGAACCAGCTTATGAATAAGGGCGGTTATTTTTATAATGAACTTTGGAATAAGATAAAAAATGCGAAAGGGGAAGTGGTAAATTATTACGAGGTAAAATTCCTCTATGAATTCAAGATGTATTCGAGCGATATGAATTTGAGTGAGGAGGACTTAAAGAATAAAAAGGTACATGAACTCTACGAAGAAAATAAAGAGGCCTTTGCGTTAGCCTGCCCGCAGTATTTTTCCACGACCAAGGACGATGCGGGGAATACACTTTCTGTTTCCTGTCAGGACCGTTCGTTCCAGTTTGCGCTGAATGAAAAGGACAGGAACGGAAATTATACAGACCGCAATTGGGTTAAGACGATTGAAGAGAACAAAGATGTGTCAAAATCATATAAGTTTACGATCCCTGCGGAGTCCGGTATGACCGATGCGGACCTTGCCCTTCCGATGGCAGAGCTGGCACAAAAGTTTAAGGACTCGTTTGCTGCCGATGACAATGGTTCGGTGGTTCCGGCGGACATTCTCGCCAAAGATAAAAAATGGGTAAAAAATAAAACGCAGCAGGTCAAGGAATTTACGAAAGGATATTTTGTAAAGGTAGGAAAAGGAGCAGGTCAGTATACGTTGACGGGATACAATCCGTGGACAAATGACAATATGATCACAGCGGCAAAAACTGGTACCGATACGGATATGTGGGATTACGTAGAGAGTGAAGTATATCCGGATGCCAGTCTTGAAGTGTCGGAGTATTACAAGTCAGAACAGCATAATATTGATAACAAACTGCGAGAAGAGGGAGATGAAGGCGTTTACCTGAAACTCACGTATACGCTCCATGACGAAAATCCTTGGTATATCTGGCAGGAAGGACGGTATGTCCACGCGACATCTGACGTGTATACATTTGACTATGCCAAATATGTGTATACATTTAAGTACGCGGGAATCAAGATCAATGAACTTTTAAAATATGCCCTGTTTGAGAGGGAGAAACAGGAAGATTACGATAAGATGAATGTCCAGGTCATCACGGTTACGCCGGAGATGATCAATGAGATGGACGCGAATGATAAAGAAGATACGCTGGATTATATCGAGCGCGCTGATTTATTCTATATCAATGAAATGTACGACGGGTTTAATACGGCGGCAGACGGTAAAGAACTTAACATTGCCATCAATTTTTATAACAAATACTGCACTGAGTCAGGCAAGACGGTAGATGTGAGTGATAAATCGAATATCAAGACATTTTATGATACGGATCTCGAGTGGTGGGACTGTTTAAAGATCATTAAGCGTCTCAGTACGACCCGGAATCTTCCGATGATGATGACGAAGCTCGTCGGAAGTATGGGAAATAACGGTGTAGACGGCACGACGAACGTGAAAATGTACGTAGACGAAAACAGCAGGTCGGTAGATACCGCAGGAATGTTGAATAATATAAGTAAGCTGCAGTTGATCACGGCACAGTTTGACCTCTTGGATTCTACCGTGTTCACGGATACGATCCTGCCGAATCTGAAAGTAATGGAGTTAAATGAGGATCAGCAGGATGGCAGTAAGTTTCCGGCAAAATATACCGGATATTATGAGCGGATTCCGTTGGCGGATGATGTGTCGGTATCAGACGATTATAAGAAGCGGTGTTACTATTTGTGGAATAAATTTACCTTTTTGCCGACCGGGGGACTAACCGAAAAAATGTTCCCCAAAAGGATAACCGATGCTGACTGGGGATCGGACGGCAAGTTGCAGGGCGTGATCGCGGAATTGATCGAAAAGTATGGCTTTTGTGAGTTCTTTTTCTGGAATTACCGCGAACACGGTTCGTATGGCACATTATATCAGAACCCGAGCGATATCGGAAGTCCAGAGGCATTGCCGAAGATCGACGGTTCAGACGGAAATGATATGAAAAATGTAACATTTGTAAGTAACGGGCAGAGCACTAATACCAATATGGGTGTATTATCGGAGTTTACGACAAATCGAATGCTTGAAATATTGAAAAAAATCCTGGATAATGTCGATGTCACGCCGGATGAGCTGGATATAAAGCTGCAGCAGAACAAAAAAGAGTATGTCAAAATCTCTGATAATCAGGCGTTGCTGGATTACAGCAGTGAGGCGGATTACAGGTCAGAAACAAAGGATAAAAATGTGAATCTGAAAGTGACCTGTCCGAATCTGAATAATGAGGATGCCGTAATCCGCAAACTGACATTGCTTAAATCAGCAGATGATAAGGTGGATAGTGGAAAAGATATAGATAAGATTTTCCAAAATAAGTATAATAAAGACACAGAAAAATTTGAGTATGGTGAGAAAATATTTGAAAAAGTGGAGGAAATAGAAAATAAAGATACGGGTGAAAAAGAATTGATAGGAGGTATTCGTTTCAGTAATGGTACAGAGCCGCTTAGCGGTTTCCGGATTTTGGCGGAAGATAATACGACATCGTATTATATACCGTTCAAATTGTCAGACTGGCAAAAGAAATATGTGGTTTTGCGGATTGATTGGACGGCCAGACTCAAAATCGAGAGGCGGAAGGTTGAATATGCTTCAAAGGAAGGTACCAGTTTTATTTACATCGGCGAGCGCGGGTTGTCTAATTTGGAATAAAACCTGTTAAACCGCGATTTGTTGTGGAATTGGAATGTTAACATAAATGGGGGTATCCACGGATATCCTCATTTTTCTGAAGATAAAGGAGAATCAGCATGGCGGTGGAAAAGAAAATAGCCGATATAAAAAAAGAATTTACAAATACTTCGATGGAAAACTGGGAACTGCTATTTCAGGCGTATGCGGAAGATGAGCGCAGCGGTGTAAAGAAACTGGTCGCTTCGTATCAAAAAAAAGTTCAGGCATATGAAAAGGAACGGGCGCGTCTGGAGGGCATGAGAGAGTTTGAACGCAAATATGGGAAAGATTATACATGTATATGCGGTATTGATGAGGCCGGAAGAGGCCCGCTCGCAGGCCCGGTCGTGGCGGGGGCCGTCGTACTTCCTGCCGGATGTGAGATTTTATATTTGAATGACTCCAAAAAAGTAAGTCCCAAAAGAAGGGAAGAACTGTATGAGGAAATTAAGGAAAAAGCAGTTGCCTTTGGAATCGGGATGAGTTCGCCGGCGCGTATTGATGAAATCAATATTTTACAGGCGACGTATGAGGCGATGGTTCATGCCGTTGAGGATCTAGGGGTCGTACCGGACCTTCTACTGAATGATGCGGTGGTCATTCCGCAGCTTCAGGTCAAGCAGGTGGGGATTATCAAAGGTGATGCAAGAAGTGTGTCGATTGCCGCCGCCAGCATTATGGCAAAGGTGACGAGGGACCGGTTGATGACAGAATATGCAGAGTGGTATCCGGAGTACGGGTTTGAGGCGCACAAGGGGTACGGTTCAGCCGCACACATCGAAGCTTTGAAAAAGTTCGGCCCGTGCCCGATCCATCGGGCAACGTTTATGAAAAATATCTTGTCGGATCGAAAGGTTGATCGGTAAAGGAGGCCAGTGGCATGAGTTCACATACAAATGATCGCGAAAAAAAAGAATTTAACCGGTTGAAAACGGCAGTTGCTCTCGAATATGAACCAGGAGAACAGGCGCCAAAAGTGATCGCATCCGGGATGGGGCATATCGCTGACCGGATTATAGAGAGAGCGGAAGAAGCAAGTGTTCCGGTGCATAAAGATGAAAAATTGGCAAAAAGCCTGTCTATACTGGATGTGGGAGATTATATCCCGCCAGAATTGTATGGGATCGTGGCCGAAGTGCTCATTTATGTAGATGGAATGGAAAAGATCCAGAAGAAGATTGACAAACACTAACACTTATGATATGATTTTTAACAGATTGGGGATTCTCATGAAGGGGTACACCACCGCGGGTGTAGGTTTCATGGGCAACCCCTTTTTTATTTTTGGGTTTTTAAGAAATAGAAAAAGGAGGGAGAATGGATGGTCTGTATCAATGGGGAATCGAAAACCGGCTATGATGGGATGCCGCTTCCCGATGTGCTGGAGAAAGAGAAATATGATATCAAGCGTATTGCCGTGGAGATCAACGGCGAGATCATTTCCAGATCTTTATTTTCGGAAACGGTCGTTCATAGCGGCGATCATTTGGAAGTCGTCAGTTTTGTGGGCGGCGGCTGATGTGCAGGAATGTGTGGCGGCTGGCTTCGGCGGTGATGCCATGTGAAAGAAGAAAGAAAAGAAGGAGGCTTATTATATATGAGTGAAGAAAAGAAAGATTTACTCGTTTTAGGAGGGCAGGAGTTTTCGTCCAGATTTATACTTGGTTCCGGGAAATATTCGCTGGATCTCATCCAGGCGGCGGTGGAACACGCGGGAGCGCAGATCATCACGCTGGCGCTGCGGCGCGCCAATGCTGGGGGAACGGCGAACATACTTGACTATATACCAGATGGCGTGACTTTGCTTCCAAATACATCCGGCGCGCGGACAGCGGACGAGGCCGTACGTATCGCCAGGCTTTCAAGAGAAGTAGGGTGTGGAAATTTTGTCAAGATTGAGATCATGCGAGATAGCAAATACCTGCTTCCCGATAATCAGGAAACAGTAAAAGCAACCGAGATCCTTGCAAACGAGGGATTTGTCGTAATGCCTTATATGTACCCGGATCTGAATATTGCAAGAGATCTGTACAATGCCGGCGCGGCGTCAGTTATGCCGTTGGCAGCGCCGATCGGTTCGAATAAGGGACTTTGTACGAAAGAGTTCATCCGTATCCTGATCGATGAGATCGATCTGCCGATCATTGTGGACGCGGGGATCGGATGCCCTTCACAAGCGTGCGAGGCGATGGAAATGGGAGCGGCTGCTGTGATGGCGAATACCGGCATCGCGACAGCGGGAGATGTGCCGGCGATGGCCGAAGCGTTCAAAAAAGCGATAGAAGCCGGGCGCACGGCGTATCTCTCGGGAACGGGAAGGGTGTTGGAGCGGGGTGGCAGCGCCTCTTCGCCGCTGACCGGCTATATTCAGGATGGAAGCCAGACATGCTCATAAGAGGGCCGTGGTTACTTTGCAAAAAACGGGAGGATATTTGAAATGGAACAAAATAGAACGGAACCGAAAGAACGGATCGACCACATGAAATACCTCGAGGGAATGGAAGTGCTGGATTCGGATATTGACAAGCTTGTGCTGGAAGCGGCTTCTGGATATGATTACAATCGATATACGGCAGCGGACGTGCAGCGGGTCCTCGCGGCTTCTAGTCGGGGGGCCGCTGGAGTTTCCGGCTGCGGGCCGGAGGGATTTGCGGCGCTTTTGTCCCCGGCGGCAGAACCATTTTTAGAAGAGATCGCGCAGGCGGCGAGATATGAGACGAGGAAACATTTTGGAAATTCCATTTATATGTTTACCCCGATCTATATCGCGAATTATTGTGAGAATCATTGTATTTACTGCGGGTTTAACTGTCACAATAACATCCGCCGTGCCAAACTGAACAAAGAGGAGATCGAGCAGGAGATGAAGGCGATTGCGGATACCGGTCTGCAGGAAGTGCTTATTTTGACTGGGGAAAGTCCGAAGATGTCAGATGTTTCGTATATCGGGGAGGCTTGTAAGATTGCCAGGAAGTATTTTAAAGTCATCGGTTTGGAAATCTATCCGGTCAATTCTTCTGATTACGCGTTTCTACATGAATGCGGTGCGGATTATATCACGGTATTTCAGGAAACGTACAATCCGGATCAATACGAAACGCTCCATTTAGCCGGAAAGAAACGCATTTTTCCCTATCGGATCAATACGCAGGAGCGCGCCCTGTTAGGCGGCATGCGGGGAGTGGGATTCGCGGCGCTTCTCGGACTCGATGAGTTCCGTACGGATGCGTTTGCCACGGGCATGCACGCCTATCATATACAGCGGAAATATCCACATGCGGAAATTGCATTCTCCTGTCCGCGCCTGCGCCCGATCATCAATAATGACAAGATCAATCCGCGGGATGTGCATGAGGCCCAGCTTCTTCAAGTGGTATGCGCGTACCGCCTGTTCATGCCGTTTGCCAATATCACGATCTCGACGAGGGAGTGCGAGAGAGTGCGCAACAGCCTGATCCAGATTGCGGCCACCAAGATTTCTGCGGGGGTTCATGTGGGAATTGGCGGTCACAGCGGCGAGGAAAAGGGCGACGAGCAGTTTGAAATTGATGATACGAGAACGGTCGATCAAGTGTATGAGGCGATCGCGGCGCAGGGACTTCAGCCGGTTATGAATGATTATATTTATGTGTGACAGAATTCCGGAACGGGAGGGGTGCTATGCTGACAGGGCAGGATGGGATGGAGATCGCGTGCTTATGCGTGACGAATCGGAAATTGTGCCGGGGGGATTTTTTAGAGCGCATCCGGCGGATCGCGAGCAGGGAAACGGACAGGGAGTCCGGGATGACGGCGGACGCGATCGTATTACGTGAAAAAGATCTGCCAGAGGAGGATTATTTTTTTCTGGCAGAGAAGGTTATGAACATATGTGAGGATTTTTCGATGCCGTGTATCCTGCATACGTTTTACCGAGCGGCAAGGCAACTGGGGTGCAGGCGGATCCACCTTCCGCTCTGCGTGTTTGAACAGATGGAACCGGATATGGGTTTTGACGTGATCGGGACGTCGATCCATTCGACCGAACAGGCGGAGCAGGCCGTTTTACTTGGCGCTGGTTATGTGACGGCGGGACACGTTTTTGAGACAGACTGCAAAAAAGGACTGCCTGGGCGGGGGCTGGCCTTTGTGCAGGAGGTCGTACAGGCTGTCGATATTCCGGTGTACGGGATTGGCGGCATCTGCGCGGCAAATGCTCCCGATGTTGTGCGGGCGGGTGCGTCAGGCGTCTGTGTCATGTCGGGATTTATGAATGAAAAAATATTTGAGGCTTGAAAAGGATATGGAGTTATGTTAGAATTTATGGCATGGATTGTTTAAATGGAGGAGTGGATGATAAATGCCGATCAATATACCGGATTCGCTGCCGGCTGTGGAAGTACTGCAAAATGAAAATATATTTGTTATGACGGAAGAACGGGCGGAGCATCAGGATATCCGGCCGCTTCGTGTGTTGATCTTAAATCTGATGCCGACGAAGGTGGTAACGGAGACGCAGCTTTTGCGGAAGCTTTCCAATACGCCGATCCAGATCAAGGTCGAACTGCTAAAGACAGCCAGTTATATTCCTCAGCACGCCGATCCGACGCATCTGGATACGTTTTATACCACGTTTGATGAAATCAAGGATCAGAAATATGATGGCATGATCATCACTGGGGCGCCGCTAGATTATATCGCTTTTGAGGATGTTACTTATTGGGAAGAGGCGTGCCAGATCATGGACTGGTGTAAAACAAACGTGTTCTCGACGATGCACCTGTGCTGGGGGGCATTTGCCGGGCTGCATTATTATTATGGGATCCCGAAAGTCGATCTGCAAGAAAAGCTGTCGGGGGTATTCGAACACCGTATTGTGAAAAATCATGTTCCGTTGTTCCGGGGACTGGATGATATTTTTTATGCGCCGCAGTCGAGGGCCACGAGTATGCGCGAAGAGGACATCCGGGCAGTCGGGGAATTGGAGATCATGGCCGTCTCAGATGTGGCTGGTGTGACGATCGTAAAAACAAAGGATGACAGGCACTTTTTTATGACCTGCCATCCGGAATATGATGCGGATACACTGGCGATGGAATATTTCCGGGATGTAGAAAAAGGGTTGAATCCTAAGCTGCCCTGCAATTATTTCCCGGATGATGACCCGAAGAAGACGCCGGTCGTCACTTGGCGTTCCACGGGTCAGATCATTTTTTCCAACTGGCTTAATCATTACGTGTACCAGAATACGCCGTATAACATAAAGGATCTGGGATAAGGTTTTATGCCCACGGCCGCAGCGTTTTGCCGATGGAATCGTTGATTTCCAGGTTTGCATGTGCGTTGCGGCTCGTTTTGCTTTTATTGATGAGTACGAGTTTATCGCCTTGGTAGTAGTCGATAAGTCCGGCGGCTGGATATACGGCGAGAGACGTTCCGCCGATGATGAGTACGTCGGCGTTTTTTATGTAGGAGATTGATTTTTCGAGCACGTAGGAGTCAAGTCCCTCTTCGTACAGGACGACGTCCGGTTTGATCGTTCCGCCGCAGCTGCATACAGGTACGCCTTTTTGGGACGTGATCTCATCCAGCGGGTAAAATGTCCGGCAGTTCATACAGTAGTTCCGGTGAACGGAACCATGCAGTTCCAATACTTCTCTGCTTCCAGCCTTTTGGTGCAGGCCATCGATGTTTTGCGTGATCACGGCTTTCAATTTACCCTGTTTTTCTAAATTTGCTAGTGCGATATGAGCATCGTTTGGTTCCGCGTTTTCGATGATCATTTTATTGCGGTAAAAACGGTAAAATTCTTCGGTGTTTTGGATGAAGAAGCTGTGGCTCAGTATCGTTTCGGGAGGATAGTCGTACTGCTGGTTATAGAGTCCGTCCACACTTCGAAAGTCCGGGATGTTACTTTCCGTGGAAACACCGGCGCCGCCGAAAAAGACGATGTTGTTGCTTTGTTCGATCCATTCATTTAATTGTTCACTTTGTGTCATTTGATCTGCTCCTTTCTTTTCATTTATAAGATTCAAACTCCATGTGTTAATTGTAACATAAAAGGGTGGAAGGAGTAAAAAAATATTAATACAAATAAAAGATTTTTAAATTTTTCAAAAAATAGGGTTAGTCATTGACTTTTTTGACTAAATCGTTTCTACATTATTTATGTATATTACTCAAAAAGGATGATCCTATGTCAGACATTGATGTTTCAGGCACTTTATACATATGTGGAATTTCGTAACGTGAAACCGATAGATTACAGCTATCAACATTCCAAGAAAATAATCCTGCACAACCGTATTTTTTTATCATATATTATGGAAAAAGATCAGAAAGAGGCAAAAAATGAAAAGAGAACTAAACGCATGTTCCCTGAAAAAAATAGCTGTCATGCTGCTTGTCCTTTCGCTGACGTTGATACAGTTGTCCGGCTGCGGGAAATCTGACTCGGAGAAGGAACTGGTCCACGTAACGCTGAACGAGGTGGCACATTCGATTTTTTATGCGCCGCAGTACGTAGCGATCGAGAATGGATATTTTGAGGAAGAGGGGATCCAGATCGATCTCGTCAATGGCGCCGGCGCGGATAACGTTATGACAGCTGTGTTGTCCGGGGAAGCGGACATCGGCTTTATGGGGTCGGAAGCTTCGATTTATGTTTACAATGAGGGATCGGGGGAGAAGATCGTAAACTTCGCACAGCTGACACAGCGGGCAGGTAACTTTTTGGTGGCAAGAGAGAAAGAAAAAGATTTTACGTGGGAGAACCTAAAAGGAAAAACCGTTTTGGCGGGCAGGAAGGGCGGCATGCCGCAGATGGTGTTTGAATACATACTAAAGAAGAATCATATTGATCCGGGGAAAGATCTGACGATGGTACAAAACATTGATTTTGGACTGACGGCAGAAGCATTTGCATCTGGACAGGGAGACTATTCGGTGGAGTTTGAGCCGTTTGCCGCTTCACTGGAAAAAGAGGGGAAAGGCGCCGTCGTCGCGTCGCTCGGTGTGGATAGCGGAAATGTGCCGTATACCGCCTATTCTGCCAAAGAAAGCTATATCGCGGAGCATGGGGAGATCATCCAGAAGTTTACGAACGCGCTGCAAAAAGGAATGGATTACGTGGGCAGCCACAGTCCGGCGGAAATCGCGAAAGTCATACAGCCGCAGTTTGCGGAGACAGATCTGGATGTTTTGACGACGATCGTACAACGCTATCATGAACAGGGCACATGGAACAAGGATCTTGTGTTTGAAGAGGAGAGCTTCGAGCTGCTGCAGGATGTTTTGGAATCCGGTGGAGAGCTGACGAAGAGAGTGCCATACGATGAACTGGTAAAGACGGAATTCGCAAAGAACGCGTGTGAGAAGTAAGCCGCGTCCCTTTGGGGTGTTCCCAATGGGTGGGCAGTCTTTAGGGAAAGAAACACTATAAACTATTTACAGATGTAATCCGATATATATGTTGTAGAATGTTGTTTCCGGGTAAATGGACTTACCCTTTTGAAAGCAAGGATGTGATAACATGAATATAACAAATTCTGCGGCATATCGGAATCATTCGGTTCGGAATAGAACAAACCGCAGCGACACTGCCCGGCAGAAAACTGTTCGGAATGGTGAAACTCGGACGCAAGAAGCTAGAAAGCAGGTGGGCCAGGGGGATGTGGTCTGGTATGACGTTACACGCAATGGCATCCGGGATGCCGAACACGGACAAAAACAGCAGGACGCGGATGCGAAAAAAGTGGAATGTCCGGTGTCGGTCGAATTATCAGAAAAGGGCCGCCAGTTAGCGAAACTTGCAAACGCATTTAAGACCACGAAGCGTATGTCAAATACGGGGAAGAAGAAAAAGAAGAGACCGACAGGCGATCTTTCCCGTGCCCTGGCGATAGCCAGACGGATCATGAAGGGAGATAAAGTGCCGCCCAAAGATGAAAGTTTTCTGTTTCGTTACAACAGCGATCTGTACCTGAAGGCAAAGATGATGGCGGCGATCCAGGCAAATCCGAAAAAGCATAAAAGTCTGCTGGATGAGCTGGAGGAAGAGAGGGAAGGTGGGAATACAGATTCCGTCAGTGTTCCATCCGCACCCGAGCCGGAGCCGCCGGAAGCGTCTCCGGATTCGGAAGACGGAAGTGAGTCATCTTCCTGATCATAGGAGATATGACAGGGATTCCTTGTCTAATGAATGGAAGGAATGTGGAGCGTGTGGTTTACCGCTCCACTTTTTTTTGTGCCCTTCTGACAGCCGTAAAAGGAAACGCGGTATGTACCGCTTTTCAGCGTGATCGTCTTTTTCACCGCGGAGGTTTGGAAAACCCGGCTCCATTTTTTTTTCTTCGAAGTTTTTTTATTTTGTTTCGAGATTTTTATTCGGGTATAAGCCGTGTGCGCTCCTTTTTTCCATGTGTAGGTGACACGGTAAGACCGGCCTTTGGCTTTTTTGATCTTCCATTTCACGTTCTGGGGTTTTCCCGGTTTTTTTGTTTTTTTCGAGACTTTTCCCCCCGCTAGATGTCCCTGTCCCGTCTTTGTTTCCGTTTTCGGTATCACGGGGTCGGACGGAGGAATGGCTGTCGGCGCGGCATCCGGGGAAACCGACGGCGCGGGAGACGGTTCACCGGGAGTCTGGCGGTATCCATCCTGAATGGCAAAAAGAGTGCCGGAATCATTGGAGTAATACAAGGTTCCGTCAGAATCGGCAGCGATACTCGACAGGCAGAATTGTTTACCCTCCTGCGGTGCAAAAAGCATTTCGATCTCGGCTGACTGTGCTGTCATATCATCCCTGATGTAATAAATGCCGCCGGGAAGCGCATTTTGCGTGAAGTAAACGTATAAAGGGCCGTTGCCGGTGTCGTCGTCGGTGTCGCCGTTGTAACCGGTGCAGACGAGCGGCGACGATTTAATATCGCGGCAGTCAGGGGAGGAGGCGGTATAGATCTGGTTCATCGTTACGGCGTCGATCACATCGATCTGTCCCTGGATTCCGCTATAGCTGCACACATAGATCCTGCCGTTAACAATGGTCGGCGTGCTTGTGCAGTTACTGTCTGGTGTGCGGGATGGAAAAAGGGAGACTGCCGTTACGGATTCAAATGTACCGTGTGAAGTCATCTTGATCCGATATAAATACCCGTTTGTGGAGGTCGTGTAATAGGCGTCTGTTTCGGTATCGTATGTGATGCCGGCACGGATCTTTCCTGGTCCAGCAGAGGGATCATCTGTCTGCGATGTGCCGTCAGAGAGGTCATAGGTGTCGAAAATGGTATCCTCTTTGGCACTGTGTGAGACCAGTATCCCGTTATCTCCGCCAAAAAGGATGAAGTTTGCCGCACTGTCTGATACGGCGCCGCTCCAATAATATCCGCAAGTTTCTTTTGTATCGGTATACGTCCACTGGGTACGTCCATTTTCTGCGGACAGGCAGTAAAAAATGCCCTCCGTACCTGACGCGTTTGTTGTTCCGGCATAGATCAAGCCGTCTTTTTCATAAACGGTCGTCAGGGACTGCAGCCCGAATGCCTCGCTCGTCCAAAGAGATGTCATCGTAGAAATATCGACACACTGCATCCTTCCGCCGCTTAACGGGATAAAGAGCCGATCTCCATGCAGACACATGCGGCAGACGGAATTCATCGGTGCTGCCAGCGTAAGAAAGGAGTGGATGGCTCCGTTTTTGTCTAACTGGTAGAGCGTATCTTTACATGTGACATAGAGGCCGGTATCGGTAATGACCGGATCGGAGTTGTAAGCGGTGGTTCCATTTTCCGCAAATCTGATCTGCCATTTTGTTCCAGCGGTGTCGGAAGATATCGGTGTTTTAGCTTCGATCGTATTCGCATGGCCTTGTCCGTTCTCATTGCGGAAAGAAGACCATGCTTGTAGTGGCTGAAACGGCAGCAAGACGAGGATTGCTGCCGCAATTAGAAAGGAACAGATTTTTTTCATCGCACATTCACCCGGATGATCCTACTGTATTTGCTGTAAACCGTTTTGTTATTATGTTTTGCAAAACTGCGTACTTTGATATAGTAGATCCCTTTTTTCCATTTTTTGGTTAGTTTCGTTTTCTTTGTCTTTGCCATCATCCGAAATGATTTTTTGTTTTTCTTTGATACGTATAGTTCATATCCGGCTGCGCCCGATACCTTTTTCCAGCTGATCTTCACCTTTTTTGAAGAAGCTTTTACTTTTTTCGCTGCGGATACCGTGAGTTTTTTGGGGATACCTGGTTTTTTTACGGTTCTGTTTGGCGGGACATCTGCGGCAGGAGCTGTCGTCGGAGCTGATGGAGGAGCTGGCGATTTGTCAGCCACACCGGCAGGTGTTGTAGTCGCTGGTGTGCCGGGAGTTAACGTCTCGTCTGGCACTGCGGTTGGTACGTCGGCCGGGGACTGGGTCTGGCTTGGTGCTTCCGTCGGAGCTGTCGTTTGGTCTGGTGTCGAAGTCGGTGCTTCTGTCGGGATAACACCTTCTTCAGTAACTACGATCGTAGCTGACGCATGCGAATTTTCTGGTATGCCGTTTGTCTCTTTCCAGCTCGTGATCGTGTAAGTTCCCGTTTGGTCAAACGATATGAGGGCGTTGCCGTCTGCGTCCGTTTTCACTTTTTTTACTTGATCCGCTTGCTTTAAAATGGATATTTCTTCGTTGGCAGCGGGACTCGGTTTCCCGCCAAAACCGTCATCAACCGAATACGTGATGGAAACAGGTGTATTGACAGTGGTCTGATATGTTTGTTTATCAAAGAAGCTGTATTTTGTATAGGCGCCCCAGTCACCGGCATTCTGATCGTAGCATGCCTGACGGAAGAAGACGATGCAGTCGCCGTCCTGAACTGGACAGCGATCGGAAGTATACCCATAGCCGGTCTGTTCATCTGCCGGGGATATATTGTTTACGCGGAATGACCAGTATGGAAAATAATCGTATGTTTTCTGGCCCTTGATATAAAGAGGACTGCCATAGGAAAATGTAAGGTCGGATGCTGGTGCGTCCGATGTATCGATGATGTATTTTCCCAGGACATTTGCCGCGGTGAAGTTCTCTGATGTAAGAACGGGGATCTCAACGCTGCCGCTCTCGACGACAAAAGTACTGTTGATCCTTTTCACATCGTCTTTTGTCAGAGTAACCTGTTCGGAGATCAGTGTGGAATCGACATCCTCTACTTTCAGCGTTACGGTTACGGTGTCTGTTGTGTGTTGCGCGTCTGCGTTTATCCCCAGCGTCGAAATACATAATAGAGCTGCGAGAAGTAACGCAAAGAATTTCTTTGTTGTTCTCATTTTTTCCCTCATTTCTGCCGAGTGAGTTACGATCACAGAGTGGATCACGCCTATTTTTCGAACATGGTTCCCTTTGTGAGCAGGACTTATTCTGTGGATGAAACTCACTTTCTTTGGCGTTTTTTGTTTTGTGAAATGTAATATAAGTAAGAAATAAGAAATCTCTGTAGAGACTGTTATGACATAAGTGTGTTGCCAAAACATTCCTTCTCCCTCCGAAAAGGCATATTTCAAGACTGTAAAGGCCGGTCTTCCGACTTATGGATCATCTGTGGAAAGCGCCTTCCCAGATCGGTTAGATCCAGTGGCTGGCCTGCCGGCCATGCAATCCACATACTCAAATACGGCAGCGGGGGCTGTGCCGGACTCTAACCGGCTTCCCTTTATAGGAACGACGCAGGAAAACATGCGTTTGTACACAGAAACCTATACAGCTACTTATATTAAATTCAATGTTTTATTATATCAGTGACCTTTGTAAAAAGCAAGTTAAAAATCATGTGCTTATTTATTCAGGAATGCGTGGACTTTATCATCTTGTTATGTTATACTGTTTTACAAACAAAAGGAAAGAGAAAAAGGTACCGCTATGAATATGAATAAAAAAATGATCTTGTTCTGTTCCGTTTCCCTTCTCGCTATCTGCGTTTTTTTGACAGACCGGGGAACGACGACGTCGAAGGAACATGAGAAACCGGCACAGGTAGCTGAAGAAACAAGTCAGTCATACGTTTCGACAGGGGCCGCTGTGATCTCCGGCGTGAGCCAGACGGCTGTGCAGGCGCCAGATGAAGAGCCGTCAGCGGGGCAGGAACATGAAACTACGGGGCAGTCGAAAGAGGGTGGTGTGCGTGATACAAATACACCTGCTGCCCATGCTGCTACGTCCAGCCAAACAGCGCAAAAGGAAGAGAAGCCAGGGCAGGACAAGGAAAAGGCTTCTTCCACTCAAGAAAAGAAAAACAAATCGGGTTCGACTGGGAAAACCGAGCGATCCCCGAAAGGAAAGCAGACAGAAAAACCAGCTAAACATGCAGATCCGTCAGCTTCCCCGTCGGACAAGCCGCATGGACCGGAGGTATCTGCGGATGTTTCCGTCAATCAGTGCGCGCTTCAGATCACATGTTCTTCTGTGCTGTCTCATATGGATCAACTGAAGGACAATATAAAAAAGATCATTCCGCCGGACGGCGTGATCCTTGAGGGAACATATGAATTTGCCCAGGGAGATACGGTGTTTGATGTGCTGAAAAAGGTCTGTTCCGAACAAAATATACTGATCGATTATGTATTTACTCCTGGATTTTCTACCTATTACATAAAGGGGATCAATCAGCTGTATGAGTTTGACTGCGGCGATGAGAGCGGATGGATGTATTCGGTGAATGGGAAAGATCCAGATATAGGATGCAGCCAGTATAAAGTGAAGAAAAATGATAACATCGTATTTTACTATACTTGTGAAAGGTAGTGAGGAGACGGGGATGAATACATTTAGCACCTATCATCCAGCAGTTATTTTTTTCTATTTTGCGGTAGCTGCGGCAATCCTGATCATGATTTTTGATCCGGTGATTCTCGCGATCGGTTTTGTGAGCCAGACGATTTTTTATATGTATCTGAAAGGGTTTTTAAAAGGGACAAAATTTGCGGGCAGATGCCTGCTTTTTGTCTGTCTATGTACGATCATCAATGCGCTGATCAATCACAGGGGCATACAGGTGATCTTTATGCTCGGCGGACTGCCGGTTACAGTGGAATGTTTGATTTATGGGATGATGACGGGTTTTTTACTGGCAGATTCGATGCTTGTCTTTGGCACCTTTCAGTCGATCATGACATCAGAAAAAATGATGTGTCTATTTGCTGGCGTTTTTCCGTCGTTTGCACTCCTGTTTTCGATGGCGCTGGGGCTTATCCCTAAATTGAAACGGGATTATGCCAAACTTCGGGAAACCCATAAACAGTCGGGTTGTCACAAGGAACAGCCAAAACGGTTCCACCCAGGCGTGCTGTCTGCGCTGATCGGCCTTACGCTGGAGGATTCGCTTGACCGGGGGATTTCCATGAAATACCGTGGGTATGGACAGCGGAAGAGGACGAGCATCTGCCGTCGTACATTTGGGAAGCGGGACGCCGCTTTGTTCGCGGCGGTCGTCTGTCTGGCCGCTGCGGGCGCGGGTTGTTATCTTTTCTCCCAGTCGGGGATGGAGGTCTTTCCTTATATGGAATATGAGTGTGATGGGGGCGGGGCAGCGGCCTATGTTCTATTTGCTGGCCTGTTTCAGATCCCGATGGTGTTGAATGTGAAGGAGGAGCTTAGATGGAGCCGTATCGTTTCGAACATATAACTTACACGTATCCGGGAGAAGTAAAACCAGCGGTAGAAGATGTGTCGTTTGCGGTACACCCAGGAGAATTTATCGTTGTATGCGGGGCGTCGGGATCCGGAAAGACTACGCTTTTACGCCAGTTAAAAGAAAAGTATCCTGCGTTTGGCTTTGTGATGCAGAATCCCCACACGCAGACTGTGACGGATACCGTATGCCATGAACTGGCATTTGGCATGGAAAATCAAGGAATCCCGCCGGAGACCATGTGGCATGCGATCGCGGAAACGACTACTTATTTTGGGATGCAGGATTGGCTTGACCGCGCCGTTTACGAACTGTCAGGTGGGGAACTGCAGCTTGTGAACCTGGCGGCTGTTCTGTTATTGGACCCGAAGGTGATCCTGCTCGACGAGCCGACGGCGCAGCTCGATCCGATGGCGGCTGTCGAGTTTCTGGAAATCGTGAAGCGACTGAATACACAGCTTGGTATTACGGTCATACTGATCGAGCAGCGGTTGGAGGAAGTACTTGCTGTTTGTGACCGGATGCTTGTCCTGCACGAGGGACGGATCGCGGCATTTGATACGATAAAGGGTGTATATGACAAAATATGCCGGTCGGAGCTTTCTGGGGAATATCTGTCGTATATGCCGTCTTATGTGAGATTGTACGCTGGCGTGAATGAGTCTGTCGATGAATGTCCGCAGAGTATCAAGGAATGCCGGAGCTGGTTTTATGGGATGGATATTGAACTATCAGTAATAAAGGATGAGAAAAAGGAACTTTCGGGTGCATGTTCACTCGTGTGCAAGGATGTGTATTTCCGCTATGAGCGCACGGGGCCGGATATTTTAAGAGGCATACAGTTCCGGGCGTATCCCGGCCATATATATGGGATCGTCGGGGGGAACGGGAGCGGGAAATCTACCTTTTTAAAAGTGCTGACTGGCGCGAAGAGACATTATCATGGGAAGATAACTGTGGATGGCGAAATGGCATACCTTCCGCAGGAGCCGAAGTATATGTTCCTGCAGGACCGGGTGGGGGATGTTGTTTCTGACCGGCAGGCGGTCGAGGATTTCGGACTGGAAGAACTTCTAGACCGGCATCCGTACGATGTGAGCGGGGGGCAGATGCAGCGTCTGGCGATGGCGTATCTATGTGAGAAACAGGCGCCGGTCTATTTGTTTGACGAGCCGACGAAAGGACTGGATCCCCAGTGGAAACGAATATTTGGAGCGTGGCTGGAGAAACTGGCAGGAGAGGGAAAGACTGTGATCGTCGTGACGCATGACGTCGAATTTGCCGCGAATTACTGTCAGTGGATGTCCATGTGTTTTCGCGCAGAACTGACAGAACCGATGCGGACGTCTGATTTTTTGAATGAACACTATTTTTATACGACGGCCATTCACAAGATCACAAGGGACAAATATCCGGATCTCGTGTCGGAGAGGAGTTTGTATGAAACATAAACAGGAGTGGATCGAAGCCGCGATCCTTTTGTTCTGCGTCGGTATGTTGTTTTATAGTTTATTTTATTTGCAGGGGAAGGAATATTATGCGATCAGTCTGGCAATCATTTTATCAGGAGTGATCCTTTTCTTACTGAAATTTGAGAATCGGAAACCCTCGGCCGCGGAATTGACGATCATCGCCGTTATGTGCGCGCTGGCGGTTGCCTCCCGCGTATCCTTTTTCTTTTTGCCGGAGGTGAAGCCGATGGCGGCCGTTGTGATCATCGTAGGGATCTCGCTCGGTGCGGAAACCGGATTTATCACGGGTGCCATGAGCGCCTTTTTGTCCAATTTCTATTTCGGGCAGGGTTCATGGACGCCGTTTCAGATGTTTGCACTCGGACTGGTCGGTTTTTTTTCTGGCATCGTGTTCCGGTGGATACCGGTCAACAAGATCTCTCTCTGCTTGTACGGCGTCAGTTCCGTTCTGCTTCTATATGGAGGGATCGTAGACATCAATACGTTGTTCTATTATGAGGGGGAGAATACGCTGCCAGCGGTTCTTGCGGTGTATGGCGCTTCTTTTCCATTTAATCTGGCATTTGGTATTTCCACCGCAGTATTTCTTGTTCTTCTCCATAAGCCGGTGTTACGTAAACTGGCGAGGGTGAAACGGAAATACGGCCTCATTGACATAGATCATGAAATGAAACATTAAGTTAGAAAGAAGGTTACATGATGGGTAAGGTTAAGGTTATCACAGACAGCAACAGCGGTGTCACACAGGAACAGGCAGAAGAACTCGGGGTTGTGGTTCTTCCGATGCCGTTTTTTATCAATGAGAAACAGTATTTTGAGGGGATCAGCATGAGCCAGGATGATTTTTACCGCGCTCTTTTGGACAGTTCAGCAGAGGTCTCAACTTCCCAGCCGTCTCCGGAAGCGGTGATGGATCTTTGGAGAAAGGAGCTGGCTGAAAACGAGGAGATCGTACATATCCCGATGTCCAGCGGGATCAGCAGTTCGTGTGCGACGGCGCTCATGCTCGCGGATGAGGATGAATTTGCGGGACGGGTATTTGTCGTCGATAATCAGCGCATTTCGATCACGCAGCGGCGTTCGGTCATCCAGGCGAAGGAACTGGCGGACCGAGGTTTTTCGGGGCAACAGATACAGGAAATCCTTCTGCGGGACAAGTTCGAGAGCAGTATTTATATCATGGTCGATACGCTAAAATATTTGAGAAAGGGCGGGAGGCTGACGCCGGCGGTGGCGGCGATCGGAACGGTCCTGCGCATTAAACCGGTTCTTCAAATCCAGGGAGAGAGGCTGGATTCTTTTGCCAAAGTCAAGACGTTAAAACAGGCAAAACAGACGATGATAAAAGCGGTCACGAGCGATATGGAGAAACGGTTTGCAAACTCCGGACAGATGCTCATTGACATTGCCCATACGCAAAACTGGGAAGAGGCAGAGATCTTCCGGCAGGAACTGGAGCAGGCTTTTCCGGGGCAGGATATCTATATTGACAACCTGTCGCTCAGCGTTTCGTGCCATATCGGGCCGGGCGCGTTGGCAGTTGCCCTGTCGAATACGCCGAAGGAACTAAGGGGCGGCTGCGAGGCGCGCACCTGAAAAGAATGGCAGGGGCCATTCTTTTCTCCGCGAAGGGACGGGAATTTTAGGAAAGAAAGGACTGCCTGTCGAACGATACGACAGGCAGTCCTTATAGAAAAAGAGGAAAACAAAAACCAGTTGTAAGCTTTTTATTTGGATGACGGTTTTACGTAAACATCTACATCTTCGTCGTCATCATCAAAATCATCGTCAAACTCATCATAATCAAAGTCACCATCGAAATCATCCAAATAGCGGGGAGTTACGCGGCGATATACGGCGTAGGCAATCGCAGCGACACAGGCAACAGCGCCAATGATGGCGAGTATCCATACGATACAAGTCTTCCGCTCCTCATCTGCTTTATTTTTGTTTAAAATCTGGTTGATTTTCGCATTGTTTACGAGGTCATCAAATTTTCCGCACATAGATCACTACCATCCTTTCCATATCCATTCATGTTCAATTGCTTCTATATAGTAGTATAACATATTGGGTAAAAATATACCAGTCATAAATTTATATTTTTGTAAGTTTTGCGAATGAGCTCCGAAGCTTCCGCTGTCCGAAATCGTTGAATGAAACGACGACTTCATAGTCGTTGCTCTTTTGTTCCAAAGATACAACGGTTCCCGTGCCGAAC
Source organism: uncultured Eubacterium sp. (assembly GCA_910589665.1). Lineage (GTDB taxonomy): Bacteria > Bacillota > Clostridia > Lachnospirales > Lachnospiraceae > Eubacterium_F. Next base: position 46,006 of record CAJUTR010000019.1, read on the forward strand.
TTCATGTGATAGACCGTATCACCCGTTTCATAGTCCGGTTTCCCGCCGGGGGCGGCAGAAGCGGATGAGAGATTCGCAGCATTTGACGATCCCTGTCCGGCAAATAAAGATTTTCCTTTTTGGATGTAGGGATTGTTGGCGAATGGGTTTTTCGAATTTGCTTTGCCATAGTTCTTTTTCAGCGGGGCAGATAGCGGGGCTGGTATACTGCTGGTATGTTCGGTCATCCGGCTAAACGGTGTTTCATAATCCCCATCGGACTGTTTGATGAGGTGCCTCGGGATTTCGCTGATGAAACGGGAAGGAAAGTTGAAATTCGGCTCGCCGTTTCTCATCCGCTGTCTGGCACAGGTCAGCGTCAGTTTTTTCATGGCTCTTGTGATGCCGACATAGCACAGCCGGCGTTCTTCTTCCATCTCTTCCGGTGAGGGGTCGTAGACTGCCATCGAACCGGGGAATACGCCTTCTTCCATGCCGCAAATGTATACGTGTGGGAATTCGAGTCCTTTGGCGCTGTGCAGCGTCATGAGGAGAACCTGCTCGGCGTCGTTGTCCAGTGTGTCAATATCCGCGACGAGCGCGATGTTTTCTAGCAGGCCGTTTAACGTGCCCGGGTCGCCAGATGGATCCTCGGCGGCATCGGTTTCGTACTGGATGACTTTATTCATGAGGGAGTCGATGTTTTCCAGTCTGGCTCCGGCTTCTACGGTGTCTTCGGCTTCGAGTTCCTTTACGTATCCCGTGGAATCCATGATTTCTTCTAATAGTCCCTTCAGGCTGAACCCAGGTTCGTCAAGACGGTGTTTTAAATGGTCGATAAAGCTGACAAAGCTGTGGATCCGGGAAGCGGCGCGCGAACATCCATCGATGTAATCCGCCTGGCGCAGCGCCTCAAAGAAACTGATCTCATGTTCGATGCTGTGATCGGTAATGCGCTGGACGGTCGTGGCTCCGATCCCTCGTTTCGGGACGTTGATGATCCGTTTGATGGCTATATCATCGTCGGAATTGCTTACCGCCTTTAAATAGCAGAGAAGATCTTTAATCTCTTTTCTCGCATAAAAGTTGATCGCACCGACGATCCGGTAGGGGATATTTTCCTGCACAAGTTTTTCTTCGAAAATACGGGACTGCGCGTTTGTCCGGTAGAGGATGGCAAAGTCGGAGTAGCCGCGCCTGGCCGTGTCGGTCTCGTGTTTGATGTCGCCAGCGATACCGGCTGCCTCTTCGTACTCGTTGCGGAATTGGACGAAACGGATCGGATCCCCCTCTTCAGCATCTGTCCAGAGGGATTTCTGTTTTCGCTCGGTATTATGCCGGATCACTTCATTGGCGGCGTCCAGAATGCGTTTAGTGGAGCGGTAGTTCTGTTCGAGCCGGATCGTGACCGCGTCTGGAAAGATTTTTTCGAAGTTTAATATGTTCATGATATTGGCGCCGCGAAATTTATAGATCGACTGATCGTCGTCCCCGACGACGCAGAGATTCCGGTATTTTCCTGCGAGCAGCGCCAGCAGCTTAAACTGGGCGGTGTTCGTATCCTGATACTCGTCTACCAGCAGGAAACGGAAGCGGTTCTGGTATTGCTCCAGGATTTCCGCTTGCGTCTCGAATAGTTCCACGGTTTTCATGATGAGGTCGTCAAAATCAAGCGCCTGATTCTGTTTTAAGCGCTTTTGGTATTCTTTATATACGTTGCCGAAAATTTTGCGGTCATATTGTTTTGCCACTTCGTCCGCGTATAGTTCGGGCGTCTTTAATTCATTCTTTGCGCTGGAAATGGCGTTTAGAAATGTTTTTTCGCGAAATTTTTTTGTGTCTATGTTCAGATGTTTGCAAATATCCTTCATCAGGCTTTTCTGATCGTCCGCGTCGTAGATCGTAAAGCTGCGGTCATAGCCGATGTGATCGATGAAACGTCTCAGGATGCGGACGCATGTCGAGTGGAAGGTACTTACCCAGACGCTTTCTGCGCCATAGGAGACGATCTGGTCCACCCGCTCCCGCATTTCATTGGCCGCTTTGTTTGTGAACGTCAGCGCCAGGATCTGGTACGGGTTGATCTGATGTTCTTCGATCAGATAGGCGATGCGGTGGGTCAGCACCCGGGTTTTTCCGGAACCAGCTCCCGCCAGAATTAACAGGGGCCCCTCAAAATGTTGCACGGCCTCTTGTTGTTTATCGTTTAATCCAGTTAATATATCAATCACAATATTCCTCATTTCTGCTAGGCGTAGGATGCTCATCCTGAACCGGCTTGGGGAGTTAACGTAAACTTGTTTTGACAGGTTCACTTTAAGAGCATCGTTCGCCTTCGCTTTTTTCGTAAATAGAATGGTCTGTGTCAGATGTTCGCAGATCTGGTCTGCTATTTATTGTTCTTTCGCGGGTCGAAATCGAGTGTTTCATCAATGATCCGCTCGATGATCTGTTTTTTCATGTAGACGTCGAAACTCAACATACATATGTAGGCAAAACGGGACAGGTAGTCGGCTTCGGCCTCGTCTGTGGCGTCTATGAATATTTCCTGCGAGCTCTTGAAGCGTCGTACGACATCTTTGGTGAGATTATTTGTCTGTTCTTTTTCCATTTTAAATATTTCTTCGTATATTTTTTCGAGAGAAATGTCTTTCGAACCCCCATCATAAAACATATGAGTGAGAGGGGCGAAGATTTTTTGGATGTCGCTGATCGACAGGACATTTTTAAAGTAGTACAAAAAGATCAGGAGAAACATATGCTCTTTGGAATACTTTTTTTTGTTCGGCGGCGGGAGCAGGTTATTTTTCGTATAGTTGTTGATCATTGTTTTGGTAAGTATTTTGTCTTCCTCCGTCCGTTTGCAGGCTTCCAGGTGGGCGTCCATAAATGTCGTGACCTGATCCATATAGAGGTCGATGTTTGGAATGTCCTCTGGGTTTATGTAATCGATTTCCCGCAGTTTGTTGATTATGTCCATTATACTTTCTTCGTTACTTTTTTTCATGGTTCCTCTCATTTCTGCGCCTTTTTGCGCCGTGATCTGCGCATCATATGATTTGCGCCTTGGATGACGCTGTGGTCATATTAGTACAGTATAACTTATTTTCAGAAAAAAAGCAAATTTGACTTCCATTTCTGCTTATGTTACCATTAAAAGGGCTGGCAGGGAGGGGCAGATATTTTCTGCTTCAGACGTCTTTCTGCCTTTGATAAAAATCGTTTATTGGAAGGAGAATCATATGCCATTTATTAATTCGAAGGTTACCGTAAAAATGACAGAAGAGAAGAAGGAAGCAGTGAAAAAGAAACTGGGGGATGCGATCACGCTGATTCCCGGAAAGTCGGAGCATTGGCTGATGGTCGGTTTTGAGGATGAGTATGATCTTTATTTTCAGGGGAACCGAGATGGTGAGAGCGCGTTTGTCGAGGTGAGTGCGTTTGGCAGCGTTCCGGCGTCGGTGTGTGATGCGCTGACTGGGAAGATCTGTGACATTTTGGAGGGGGAGCTGGCGATACCGAAAAACCGTATTTATGTGAAGTATCAGGAAGTGCAAAACTGGGGATGGAATGGGAGTAATCTGTGAGAAGATAAAAATTAGTAGGAAGGATGAAGGTTGGAACGATGATGAAGAAAAAAGAGTGCTATGAAGGGGAGGTTATCCGACTTGCTTTCCCCAATAAAGGGATCGTGAAAGTGGAAGGGGAGGAAGATGCTGTGCAGGTGAAAAACACGTTACCGGGACAGCGGATCTCGTTCCAGCTGACTAAGAATGAACAGAAGAAAAAGGAAGGACGTGTTCTGGAGATTTTGGCGCGGTCGAACTTAGAAACAGAAGTTCCGCCGTGCCCTCATTTTGATGTGTGCGGCGGTTGTTCTTATCAGACTTTGGCTTATCAAGTACAGAAGGAATTGAAACGGAGTCAGGTGGAGGCGTTGTTTCACAATGTCTGCCCGGATTTTCCACAGATCGAGTGTGTGGACAGCCCGGCAGTATGGGAATACCGGAATAAGATGGAGTTTTCGTTTGGCGATGAGGTGAAGGGCGGGGCCCTTACGCTTGGCCTGCATAAGAGGGGGAGTTTTTATGATATAGTGCCAGTCAGACAATGTCAGATCGTGAATGGGGATGTGAGGAAGATATTGTCTGCCACGGTAGATTATTTTGCGGGTGAAAGTTTGCCCTATTATCATAAGATGAGCCATGAGGGATATCTGCGTCATCTGCTCGTACGGAATGCGGCGCAGACAGGTGAGATTTTAGTTTGTCTTGTGACAACTTCACAGAAAGAGGTCGATCTGGCGCCTTATTGTGAAAGGTTACTGGAGGATGACTACGAGGGGAAGATCGCAGGGGTTTTACATATGGTGAATGACGGACTTTCGGATGTGGTGAGGGCGGATCGGACAGAGATTTTGTATGGAAAAGATTATTTTTATGAAGGGATTTTAGGGCTTACGTTTCAGATTTCACCGTTTTCTTTTTTTCAGACGAATTCACGCGGGGCGGAGGTTTTGTATGAAATCGTGAGAGGGTATATGGGGGAGCTTCGCGGAAAGGTCGTGTTTGATCTGTACAGCGGGACGGGCACGATCGCGCAAGTGCTGGCGCCGGCTGTACAGGATGGTAAGGTGATTGGGGTGGAGATCGTGGAGGAAGCGGTGGAGGCCGCCCGGATCAATGCGGCGAGAAATGGTTTGGACAATTGCGAGTTTATCGCTGGGGATGTGTTGAAGGTGATCTATGAGATGGAGGAGAAGCCGGATGTGATCGTGCTGGACCCGCCGAGGGAGGGGGTGCATCCGAAGGCGCTGCGGAGGATCTTGGCGTATGGGGTGGAGCAGATCGTTTATATTTCGTGCAAGCCGACGAGCCTGGCGAGGGAGATGGAAGTGTTTTTGGAGCATGGGTACAGGCCGGTGAAGGCGGTTTGTGTGGATCTGTTTCCTTGGACGAGGGGGGTAGAGACGGTGGTAATGTTTTCCCACAAAAGAAACTGATAGCGTAATCAATGTAAAAGTGTAGGTTGGGGAGGGGGAGGGTAAAGAGTCATGTCGTGAACTAGTCTATTACTAGAAATCGGTTATAGAAGCCGAGCTTTATGTAAACATCAGGATAAAATAAAAACCCGCTATTGCGAGTTTTTATCAATCACACACTGTGATGCCGTTAGGCGATTTGAATAAATTTTTATTTGAACTTATGATGTAAAATTAAGTATGGTACTTAACTAATAACTATTTTACGCTATGGAACCGATTATGTCAAGAAAAAACGGCAGATCTTCATCTGTGAGATTCAATAAAGGAGAAGGTAGGAAAAAACATGGAAAATACGAGTGGACAAGAAAAATACTATTTGGGATTAGATATGGGAACATCTTCCGTTGGTTGGGCGGTTACGGACGACCAATATGAAATTATCAAAAAGCATGGAAAAGCTTTGTGGGGAATCCGTCTTTTTGAGCAGGCAAATACAGCAGAAGGGCGGCGAGCATTTCGAACAGCCAGAAGGAGAACCGAACGAAGGAAAAACAGAATTGCGCTGCTTCAGGAATTATTTTCAGAGGAGATTGCGAAGATAGATCCTGGATTCTTTCTCAGAATGAAAGAAAGTAAATACGTTCCGGAGGATAAGAGGGATGTAGAGGGAAATATGCCAGAACTCCCATATACGCTATTTGTTGATCATGGGTTTACGGATGTTGAATTTCATAAACAGTTTCCTACTATTTATCATCTGCGTTATGCACTCATCGCTCAGATGGATAAAAAGCCTGATATCCGGCTGGTTTATCTGGCACTGCATCATATTATGAAGCACCGGGGTCATTTTTTATTTGAGGGAAAAGGAATATCTGAAGGAACGAATTTTTCGGTCGCTGTACAGGCGTTACTAGATTGTTTGGAGGAAAATGGGGTAGAACTCAGTGAACTTCAACAAGAAGATCAGATGCAGCAATTAGAACAAATTTTAACATCAAGCGACAGCAGCAGAACAGAAAAAAAGAAACTGTTATGTGCCCTATTTGCTGGAAAGGATAAGCAGAAAAAAGCATTGGCGGGGTTGATAGCAGGCTGCACGGTAAAGTTGAGTGATTTGTTTGATGACAGAGCACTGGACGAGGAAGATCGGAATAAAATTTCTTTTTCGGATGATAATTATGAAGAATATATTTCTCAGGTAGAAGAAGAACTAGGAGATCGGTCTTTGTTGATCCTTTCGGCAAAAGCAATTTTTGACTGGTCAATCTTAAGTGATATATTGGGAACTTGTTCGTATTTATCTGAGGCGAAGATACAGTCTTTTGAGAAACATAAACGAGATCTGAATAAGCTAAAAAATTTGCTGCGGACGGATAGAACGAGTTATCGTAAAATGTTTGGTGAGCCGGGAAAAACTGCAAATTATAGCGCTTATGTGGGTATGGTAAAAAAGAATGGGAAAAAGCAGCCAATCGATGAAAAGTGTTCCCGCGAAGAATTTTATAAATTTCTAAAGAAAACATTACAAGACTTTCCTTGTTTAGAAACAGACGGGGTAGTCAGAGAGGAACTGCTGGAAGAGGTGGAACAGGGGACGTTATTTCCAAAACAGATTCTTCGTGATAATTCTGTCATCCCATATCAGTTACATGAAAAAGAGTTATATAAAATACTGGAAAACGCAGCTCGGTTTTATCCATTTTTAGAAAAAACAGATAAGGAGGGCTATTCTGTATCACAGAAAATCAAAGAAATTTTTCGTTTCCGAATTCCCTATTTTGTTGGTCCGATCAATACTTATCATAAAGAAAGAGGGGGGCATAGTTGGGCTGTTCGTATAGGTAATACTATCGATCAGATTTATCCTTGGAATTTTTCTGAAAAAATTGATGAGGAACAATGCGCAGAAAGATTTATTAAACGAATGACAAATAAGTGTACACCACTTTACAACTTTTTCAAAAAAAATAACGTACAGGATAATTTTCGTGT
>CAJUTR010000020.1 GCA_910589665.1 uncultured Eubacterium sp.
ACACGAAAATTATCCTGTACGTTATTTTTTTTGAAAAAGTTGTAAAGTGGTGTTACTTGACAAAACGCAAGGTGGAATATGTAAACCGTGTGATGTACCTATCGGAATATTCGAAGGAAATGCGGCTTTCTAATATTTTCCACGTTCTAAAACGTACATATAACGAGGCGGTGAAACATCAGATCCGCACGGTTAGATCCTAGCGGAGGTAGAAACATCGCTGTATGCCGAGAAGATACGAAACTTCCTGCATATGAAACGAAAGTAGTCAGCGAGGAAAATTTTGCGGTTTTGGAGGAGATCGGTGAGATCCGTTTCAAGAATGTTTCGTTTGCCTATAATGAAAAAGATGGTGATATTATCCATCATATATCGTTTTCGATCGCACCGAAAGTGGCCAGGGATGGCAAATATGCAAAGATGTGGCATGCCCAGGCAAGTAAATATATATGAGGCCGCAGGGAAAAAGGAATGATCAGATAGAGTGAGCAAACAAGTCACAGAGTGATAGTTCTGTGCAGAAATGAGGATGAGGATGAAAAAAAATCAACTGCCTTCCCGAGTGTTTAAGCAACTGAAACCTTATGGGATCGGCAAAGCGGATATGTTAGATGTCTGTCCGATGGATCTGTCGGATGCGTGTGAATATATAAGCGGGTATTTGTTTTTGACCGCGGACACGCTTGGTATCGTAGTAAGTGAACCGATCAGAAATCAGACAAGGTATTTCAGGGGTACGAAGACGAAGGATATGGAATACCGTGAGGATACGCTGGAGTATACGTTCCGGCTGATCCCGCTGGAAGAAACGGCGCACATGAAGATTGAACGAATGGTGGCGACAAATCGTATCACGATTTTTCACAAGGATGTACCGGTTCAGATCGGGGTCATGACGAATCTGTATCTCGAGCAGATGAACCTGTTTTTGAAAAGCTACCGGAAGCTGAAAAAGTATCCCGGAGCGGCGGATGAAATCGAATCCTCGGTACAGATCCAGGAAGAACAGGCTGAATACTGTCCGGTGTGCGGTACGATGTATCCCGATCCAAAACGGAAGATCTGTCCGAAATGTATGAATAAGCGGTCGATCTTTCTGCGGACGCTCGGCTATTTTTTCCATTATAAATGGAAGTTTATCACATTATTTTTCTGTTATTTTGCGATGGCAGGACTGAATCTCGTGTGGCCGTACTTGAACGGGGCGATTTTGTATGACCGGATCCTGCAGAAAGATGACGGGTTCTTAAAACAGTTTGGGATCGCTGGGGAGTATCTGCTGGCGCTTCTCCTGCTCGTCGGCATCATGCTGCTTTCGAAAATCGTACAACAGGGCGTGGCGCTTGTTCAGGGAACGCTGATGGCGCAGATCGTGGCGGCGACGATCCGCGATATGAAGCAGGATGTATTTTCCTCGATGGGAAATCTTTCGATCAACTTCTTCACAAGTAAGCAGACGGGAAGCCTTATGACGAGGGTGCTCAGCGACGCGGAGCGAGTGACGGACTTCTTTTTGGATGGATTTCCTTATATATTCGTTCATGGATTTACGATCATTGCGACCTTTACCGTGATGTTCCGGTTGAACTGGCAGCTTGCGCTGGTGGCCTGTATCCTTCTGCCGTTGTTGGTCGTCATGAGCGTCAAGCTGAAACCAAAACTTTGGAGCCTGTTTGGACGCAGGCACCGCGCCGAGCGCACGGTGAACAGCCGTGTGAACGATAATCTGACAGGAGCGCGGGTCGTGAAGGCATTCGGGCAGCAACAGCAGGAAAACAGCCGTTTTGAGTCGCCGAACGAAAATCTGCGGGATGCCGAAGTACGGATCGTGAAATACAATAACCGATTTACGATCTTGTATAACCTCGTGCAGGAGGTTTCGAATATCTGGGTATGGATACTGGGAGTATTGCTCCTCTTAAATACGGGAAGCGTAAAATTAGGCGTCCTCATTACGTTTGTAGGATATGTGGGACAGCTGAACGGGCCGATGAGTTTCTTTTCCTGGGTGTTTCATATGTGGACGAACAGCATTAACGCGGCGCAGCGGATGTTTGAGATCATGGATGCGGTGCCCGATATTCAGGAGATTGAACATCCGGTGCGCATGGAGGAGCCAAAGGGCGATATTTTGCTCGAGCATGTGACATTTGGATACGATGTGAATAATCCGGTGCTGAAAGATATAAGCCTTCATGTAAAAGAAGGTGAGATGCTGGGGATCGTAGGGCGGTCGGGAGCTGGAAAGACGACGCTCGTGAACTTGATCTCCCGTTTGTATGATACAAATGAAGGTAGTATTTATATGGATGGTGTCAATGTTAAAGACATTGCTTTTCATGATCTACGCCGGAATGTCGCGATGGTATCACAGGACACGTACATTTTTATGGGCACGGTAGCGGAAAATATCGCTTACGCGAATCCGGCGGCGACGAGGGCGGATATCATACAGGCTTCGATGCTGGCGAGTGCCCATGAGTTTATTTCCAATATGCCGGATGGGTATGATACGGTGATCGGAGCATCCGGAAAGGATCTGTCCGGCGGTGAAAAGCAGAGAATATCGATTGCCCGTGCTATATTGGCAAATCCGAAGATCCTGATCCTGGATGAGGCAACGGCTAGCGTCGATACGGAGACGGAAAAAGCGATTCAGAAATCATTGGACTACCTTGTAAATGGCAGGACGACGCTGTCGATCGCTCACCGGCTGTCCACACTGCGGGATGCCGACCGGCTTGTCGTGATCGATAATGGCAGGATCGTGGAAGAGGGAACGCATAAGGAACTGGAACAACTGGGCGGCATTTATTTTAAACTGATGGAACTGCAGACGAAGTCGCTGGCATTGAAGGAATATGGAGGATTGTAATGGCTGAAGAATTTAAGATGGAAGAGATGGAACAGGAAGTGGAGGAGATGACGGCCCTTCGTTATCTCACAAAAGACAACGCTGTGTTCTCCAGAACAAAAGGCGGTTTTATCCGGCTGGCATTTGACGGAACGGAATGGGACAGGGTACAGGTCATCCGTCTGTTCCCCTTTACGGATCCGGAACGCTACATTTCGATCCGTACGGTGGAGGAGCGTTCGAAAGAGATCGGTGTCATCGAGGATATGAAAAAGATGCCGAAGGAGACGAGAAAAATGCTGGAGGAACAGCTGAACCTGCATTATTTCACGCCGGTGATCCAAAAGGTACTGGATATCAAGGACGAGTACGGATATGCGTACTTCCATGTGCTGACTGACCGGGGCGAGTGCCGGTTTACCATCAATATGGGTGGAAATGCTGTCGTACGTTTGACAGACACCCGTCTACTCATTACGGATCTGGATGAGAACCGGTTTGAGATACCGGATGTGTTACAACTGACGCAGAAGGAACAGCGAAAACTGGATCTGTTTTTATAGTTGTCACAAAGGGAGGAGGTTATCCATGATATTAAAATTTGAACTGCCGAAGACCGCAGTATCCTGTATCCAAATGGATGAAGGAGAGCGGATCTATTACGCAGTCCCGTTCGATGTGGCTGAGGATGGTTCCTTTCTGCCAGATTCGTATCTGGTCGTTACGACGAAGCATCTGTGGGTCATTTCAAAGGGAGAATTACGGGAAAAACTGGATCTATCCCAATGCAGGCACGCAAAAGCGGAACCGAAGATCGGCTGTGGCCTGCTTGTACTGGAACACCAGGGCGTGAACCGTTTTGTCGTGCAGTATTCGGCCAAACATCTCGCCCGGTACGCCTATGTGGCGAGGGGGATCAACATACTGATTTCCGGCCGGGAAGAAGAGGTAGTCAGCGGTGAATATGAAAAGATCTGTCCCAATTGCGGAAAAGCGATACCGGGTACGCGTTATTGCCCGCATTGTTCGAAGGAGGGGGGGTTCTGGCGGAATTTTCTGTCTATGGCAGTCCCCTACAAAAAAAGTTTTGTTGGGATCATCACGCTTATGATACTGGCTTCTGTCGTCACCCTTTTGAATCCGGAAGTGCAGAAGCACCTGGTAGATGAAGTGCTGACAAAAGGAAATGGCGGCATGTCGGTGGCGTTTACCTGTCTGGGGATCATGTTTGGCTTGAGTGTCGGGATCGTGGTCATCAATATTTTAAAAAGTTATTATTGTACGGTACTGGGGGCAAGGATCGCAAAGGATTTGCGGGAACAGCTTTTTGCGAAGATACAGATCTTGTCTTTGAGTTTTATCAACGACAGGCGGCCGGGAGAATTGATGAACCGTATCGTCTCGGATACCGGGAAGATCCGCGAGTTTATGGAGAAGACATTTTGTAATATGTTTACGGTCTGTTTTATCTTTATCTGCGATGTGATTTTTATGCTGGCATTGAATGTAAAGCTGGCGCTGTTTAGCTTTATTTTTATTCCGATCGCGGCGGCGGTAACTTATGGATTCCGCAAAAATATCCATCGCAGGTTCCATCTCCAGTGGAAGCGGAACGACGATGTAAACAGCAATCTGCAGGATGTGATTTCCGGTATGCGCGTCGTGAAATCATATGGCAGGGAAGAGGCGGAAAAAGTAAAATTCAATTATCTGGCAGATGAATTCTGCCATGTGCAGACGAGGAATGAAGTGTTCTGGGCGGTATTTAACCCCTGGATGAACTTTCTTATGGGGGCGGGTGTGTTTCTCGTCGTGTACTTTGGCGGTATTGACGTACTTGACGGGGAGATGACGACCGGTGAGCTGCTGCAGTTTGTGACATACACGCAGCTTTTGTACCAGTACCTGAACTGGATGACAAATATGCCTCGTTCGCTGATCAATCTGATCAGCGGTATTGAGAGGATCAACGATGTGCTGGCGCAGGAGCCGTTTATCGAGGATGTCGAACATCCGGTGGATCTCGATGTGCAGGGCGAGATCGAATTCAAACACGCGACGTTTGGTTACAAATCGTACCAGCCGGTGCTGGAGGATCTGAACTTAACGATTCGCAAAGGGGAAATGATCGGGATCGTAGGGGCGTCTGGAACGGGAAAATCGACGCTCATCAACCTGATCATGAGGCTGTATGAAGTGGATGACGGAAATCTTTTGGTGGACGGTTATGATATAAAAGAAATCCGTTCTGACAAGTTCCACTCCCAGATCGGTGTCGTATTGCAGGAGACATTTCTATTTTCTGGGACCATCTTAAACAACATCCGATTTTCCAGACCGGATGCGACATATGAGGAAGTGATCCGCGCGGCGAAAATGGCGAATGCCCACGAGTTTATCTCAAAAACGCCTGACGGTTACAATACGTATGTCGGCGAGAAGGGGTACAACCTTTCCGGTGGAGAGCGCCAGCGTATCGCGATCGCCCGTGCGATATTGAATGAGCCGAACTTACTGATCCTGGACGAGGCGACGGCGAGTCTGGATACGGAGAGCGAGTACATGATCCAGAAAGCGCTGGAACGGCTGACAGACGGCCGGACTACGTTTGCGATCGCACACCGGCTGTCTACACTGAAAAATGCTGACCGACTTATTGTCATAGACGGGCATCAGGTGGCGGAGGTCGGTTCCCATGAGGAATTGATCCGAAAGAGGGGGATTTATTACCGACTGGTGAAGGCACAGATGGAGATGCAGATGTAAAGGGAAACTCAGGCGCTGGGATTCTCGGTCTCGGCGCTTTTTCTATTTGCATAACGAGTGAAAGGAGGATATATGAAACAGAAAGGAAAAGGGCGCGCGCTGAAGAATAATATATACGCGCTGCAACTGTTGTGGAGTATCAGTCCGAGCCAGACGATACATAAGGCAGTGACGAGACTGCTCGGTTATTTTGAATGGCTGTTTTATAGTGCGTTTTTTATGCGGTATGTCATCCACGCGATGGAGACAGACCAGGAATTTCAATCAATCATAACGTTCCTGATTATCACGGCAGTCGTATTTGCTGGCATTTCATTGTATAACAGTTATGTGAATGGGAAGGTGCTGCCAATCACACAGGCAGAAGTATATAAGAAATTAAACCTGAAACTCTTTGAAAAATCAGGGAATGTGGAACTAGCCTGTTTTGAGGACAGCGAGTTTTACAACAAGTATACGCTGGCGATGGATAGGGCCGCGGAGCAGCTCATGGAGACGGTAGATAATATCTGGGGCGTATTTTTTGGTATCATTGCTTCTGTCGTTTCTTTTGCGCTTATGTTCGAAGTGGACGCTATCTCGGTTCTTTTCATTATCTTTCCTATCATTGGGAATTTTGTTTTTGACCGGAAGCTCGGTCAGATCGACTTTGAACGAAATAAGGATATGGCGCCATATAATCGGAAGATCGCTTATGTCAACCGGGTAATGTATCTGGCGGATTACGCGAAAGAAGTCCGTCTGACAAAAGCATTTCAGTTGATGAAACGTCATTACCGTGAGGCGATCCAGGGTGTGGTGGAGGTTACGAAAAAATACACGAAAAAGGCAGTAGTTTTTCACTGGCTTCGTGTGCAGTTTACGTTTTCTTTTATTTTTGAAGGATTATTGATCTACGGTGCCTACCGGACGTTAGTGGGTCATACGATGACGCTGGCACAGCTGGCAGTTTTGACGAGTATGATGGTTTCTTCGACCTGGATTTTGATCGGATTTACGGAGTCGCTTGTGAAAGGATTTAAGAATGGTCTGTTTGTGGACAACCTGCGTGGGTTTTTAGAGCATAAGGAGAGTATACCTGAGGATTATGCGGGAGAGGATCCGGGAGATGAGATCGAGAACATCGAATTTCGCGACGTTAGTTTTTCGTATAAAGAGGAACCGGTTATTCGGCATTTATCATTTGAGTTACGGGGAGGCCGCACGTATGCGCTCGTGGGCCATAACGGGGCTGGCAAATCTACGATCATCAAGCTCCTGCTTCGCTTTTATGACCCCGATGAAGGGGAGATCCGGTTAAACGGAAGGAATATCAAGGAGTTTGAGCTGCAAAAATACCGCGCGCTTTTTGCTACGGCATTCCAGGATCATCAGATCTTCTCATTGTCTATCATGGAAAATGTGTTGATGCGGAAAGGGACGCCGGAAGACGAAGAACAAGTAGTAAAGGCGTTAAAGATGGCCGGCGTCTATGACAAAGCGGTATCGCTGCCGCATGGGATCCACACAGTGCTGACAAGGGAGTTTTCGGAGGAAGGCGCGGTCCTTTCTGGTGGCGAGTATCAGAAGATCGTAGTGGCGAGGGCGTTTGTGAGAAACTGCCCTTGTAAGATTTTTGACGAGCCTTCCAGCGCGCTCGATCCGATCGCCGAATCCGAGTTATTTGATAACATACTGGAGGGAGGCCGGGAAAAGACGATGTTGTTTATCTCTCACCGGTTATCTTCGGTTCAAAACGCAGACTGGGTATTTATGTTAGAGAACGGAAAGGTAAAGGAAGAGGGAACCCATACAGCGCTCATACAGAAGCAGGGGGTGTATGCGGATATGTATGAAAAGCAGGCAGTCAATTATCTGGCAAAGGGGCTGGAAGAAGCGGAGGTGCAAGGATGAAGCAGGTTTGGAAGAATCACGTATTTTTATGGAAACTCTGTTTCCGGACGGCGCCGGGATTTATGATCTACTTTATATACGACGCGTTCCGTCTGAAATTTTTTATCTTTCTCGAGCATACGATCGGTATTCGCTATGTTCTTCACTGTGCGGAATACGGGGAACCGTTTTATAAGGTACTGCTCGTGGTCGGAGGGATCCTCCTCGCCAACATGATACAGATCTTACCTGACGGTTATTTTTACAACGCCATGAATTTCCGAGCAAAGCCGAAGCTTTATCAGGCGCTGAAAGAGCAGATGTATCAAAAAGCGGCGGAACTTGATCTGTCATGTTATGATGATCCGAAATACTATAACGATTTTGTGCTAGCGGTTTCGGAGGCAGAGACTTCGATCGACCGTTTTCTCACGCTTCTGAACACGATCATGAGCAGTATCACCGTGTTTATCACGGCGGGGGTATTTTTCCTTCTGACGGACGCGGCCGGTATTTTGTTCGTATTCATATCGTTTGTGTTAAGTTATATACTTTCGAAAGCTTTAAATAAGCTGAATTATAAGACGAGGGTGAAGGAAAATCCTTCGGAGCGCAGACGGAATTATGCGAGCCGCGTTTTTTATCTCAATGATTATGCCAAAGAACTCCGGCTGAATCCGGAAGTGGCGCACATGTTAAAAAAGGATTTCACAGAGGCGAACGACGACATCATAAAGACGCGGCGGCACGTTTCTAAAAAGAGGGTCGGTCTTTTATTTGCCAAAGGTTACTGGGCGGGAGAGTTTATCCTAGATGGTTTGTATATCGTCTATCTCGTTTTTCAGGCCGCGGTCCTGCATACGATCGATTACAGCAATGCGGTCGTGCTGTTTAACCAGACAGGGCAGCTGCGGGGCAGCATGCGCGGATTTGCCGAAGCTGTGCCGATGGCAAATGAAAATAGCATGTATATTGATAAGATCCGGGCGTTTCTCGCCTATGAGCCAGTGATCCGGCATGGAATCGGCGATCCCGTTCCGAAAGGTACGGGAGAGATCTGTCTGAAAAATGTTAGTTTTCGTTACTCAGAACATGCGGAAGAGATCCTGCATCAGATTAACCTGACGGTGCCGGAGGGACAGAGGGTTGCTGTCGTCGGTTATAACGGCGCCGGCAAGACGACGCTGATCAAACTTCTCATGCGCCTATATGATCCGGTAGAGGGAGAGATCTGTTATCATGGAAAGAATATTCGGGAGTACGATCTCGACGAGTACCGGAAGCGGATCGGCGTCGTGTTTCAGGATTATAAAATGTATGGTGCCTCATTGTTGGAAAATGTCATCTTGGATGATGTGGAAGATCGTGCCAAAGAGGAGGAGCCTGTGAAAGCTGCGCTCGTACAGAGCGGTTTTGGCGGGCGGCTGCGTGATTTGCCGCAGGGGCTGGCGACGCCGATCACGACGGAGTTTGATGAAAAGGGTGTCAATCTTTCCGGCGGGGAGAGCCAAAAGGTGGCGATCGCCAGAGCGTTTTACCGGGAGGCCGATATTCTCGCGATGGATGAGCCGTCGAGCGCCTTAGATCCGATTGCCGAGTACAGTCTGAACAAGGCGATGCACAAGGCGGCGAAGGGAAAGACGGTGTTTTATATTTCCCACCGGCTTTCTACCACAAGGGATGCCGACCGGATCATCATGCTGGAGAAGGGCAGGATCATTGAGGAGGGAACCCATGAACAGTTATTGGAACTAGGTGGAAAATATGCCCAGATGTGGCGTGTGCAGGCGGGAAGATATGAGATTTGATAGTGAATAAAAAGCGCATTCACAATGATGATGCAGATAGAAGTAATTATTCAAAAGAAGTACAAAAAATTTATGGTGATACTAAAACGTATCATGACGGAAAATGGCTGATGTTTGAGCCAACGGATACAACTTTGTTTGATGATTTTGTTAAACTCTTGGGAATAAAGAGAAAGCCCAACAAGAAGTAATGTGTTTGATGTGATATAGAATAATCCACATGTGTGTGTTTCCAGTGAATCAGATGAAACAATGCAGGTATTTTTGGTATGATGCAGGATAGGGATCGGACACCAGAAGAACGAGCGGATATTTTGATGATGTCCGGTTCAAGATAAAAAGAGAGTGGGCGGCTTTTATGAAAGCAAATGATTTCCTCTATGCAATCACGCCCAAATCATGTATACTAACAATATGTAGAACCAAAATAGGAGATAACGAAAAAAACATGAAGGAATGGGGAAAAACATGACGAAAAAACAACGAGCGGATGAAATCATAAAACGCCTGGAAGAAGAATACCCGCTGGCGGAGTGTTCTTTGGATTATGACGAGGCGTGGAAGCTTCTCGTCAGTGTCCGGCTGGCGGCACAATGTACCGACGCGAGAGTAAATATCGTAGTAAAAGATCTGTACGAAAAATACCCATCCCCGGAAGCTTTGGCGGAAGCGGATGTATCCGATATAGAGGAAATCGTCCGTCCGTGCGGACTCGGCCCAAGCAAGGCTCGGGATATACATAAATGTATGAACATACTCGTGGCGCAGTACGGTGGGAAAGTACCGGACGATTTTGATGCCCTGCTAGGCCTTCCCGGCGTCGGGCGAAAGAGCGCGAACCTTATCATGGGGGACGTGTTCGGAAAACCGGCCATCGTGACCGATACGCACTGTATCCGGCTGACGAACCGGATGGGACTCGTCGACGGGATCAAGGAGCCGAAAAAGGTGGAAATGGAACTATGGAAGATCATACCTGGCGAAAAAGGAAGTGACTTCTGCCATCGTCTCGTTTACCACGGCAGGGAGATCTGTACGGCGCGCCGGGCATACTGTGAGCACTGCTGTTTAAGGGATGTCTGCCGGCAGAAAATCTGACGGAAACGGAGGAATGAATGTATGCGAAAGAAACGAAAACGCCTGATACTTGCCGCCGCAATCGCTGTGAGTGCTGCGGTCGTTTTACTCGCCCTCGTATGGTATAAGATCATTTCCCTGACCGGTGTGTGGGCCGAACGATTTGAAGTACAGGGCGTTGACGTGTCGCATTATCAGGGCGAGATTGACTGGCAGAAGATCCAGGACGCGCAGATGCAGTTTGCTTTTATAAAAGCGACAGAGGGCAGCAGCCATATCGATGCGTGCTTTGCCTATAATTGGCGGGAGGCGGCCAAAACTGATATGCGCATCGGCGCATACCACTTTTTCAGTTTCGACAGCCCGCCGCAGACACAGGCAGAACTGTTTATCCAAACGGTCGGTACGCTTTCCGGCAAACTGCCTCCTGTTGTCGATGTTGAATTTTACGGGGACAAAGAAAAAGATCCGCCAGATGAGGGAGAGACTGCTGAAAATGTAAAAGAAATGCTTGATATACTGGAAAGACAGTACGGGAATAAGCCGATCCTTTATACCACATACGAGGTATATGACAAATATATCCGGGGACGCTTTGAGGAATATCCGTTGTGGATACGAAATGTGTACTATACACCGGATTTTGATCTCGATCGGAAATGGATGTTCTGGCAGTATGCAGACAGCACGGAAATGGAAGGATATCAGGGAAAAGAAAAATACATTGATCGAAATGTATTTCACGGGACGAAGGAGGAGCTGGATCAGCTGCTCCTCGGAACGGATTGAAAGAACTCATTTTTTATGACAGATCGTGAACTTGCATGTAGCGTACACTCGTTCCGATCATGTCGCCGAGTCGGAGCTGTGTTTCATAACCGGCTGCCGTATTTGCCAGCAGATCGTCACGGATCGCTGATCTTTCTTTCTGCAATAGTAGAACGATCGTGGAACCGCCGAATTCAAAATAGCCTTTTTCTTCGCCGCGCGTCACGGTACCAGAGCCTTGATGGTTTACGATCTTTCCCACCATAAGCGCGCCGACTTCCATCTGTACGACGTCGCCGAACTGGGGAGAGCGGATGACCGTATATTCCCTGGCATTTTCTTTGTAGATTGGATAGTAGTCGCCGGCAATCGGATTCACGGTATGGAGTTTACCAGGAATCCGGTATATTTTTGACTGCGTTCCGCTGACTGCATACGCGTAGCGGTGGTAGTCGCTCACTGTGAGACGAAGGATGAGGGCCCAGCCGCCCTGAAAACGATTGGCAAGCTTGTTGCTCCTTAGCAGGGAGCGCACCGTATATTTCGTGTGCTTAATATCAAACGTCTGATCGTCGGCAATCTCATAAGCAGAAGCATAGCAATCGCACGGGCTGATCAGTGTATCGGCATCACCGCAGACCGTCCTTGCGCCTGGCCGGATCCGGCGGGTAAAAAATTCGTTATAAGAGCAATAAGCCGTTTTTACAAAATCATTCATATCAATGCTGTTCGCGCGGATAAAGGGCTGGATGAGAAAACAGGAAAGCTTTGTGCTCAAAAATTTTCCTGCCAGTTTGGAAACAACGGGCTGTACCAGTGGCTTCAAGAGCATGCGCCCGGCATAAGATGTATATAATCTGCGCAAAAGCTTGTCCTGCGCGTTATCCTGATAGGATTTGATCCCGTTTCTGTCAATTTGTTTCATAATATCTACATTCCTTTTTTCATGTCGATGATTTTTTACTCAGAGATCAACGATCCGAGATGAGATTCCGAATTAAAATACATGCAGTATCCGCAATACGACAATGCCCATAAACACGATGATGAAAGCCACCATCGCATTGGAAGGCTTTTTTAATTTGAAATCTAGAATATACAAAAAAGCAATCGCGAGCATCGCAAACGGAAGTATGGTAAGAAAGAACTGCTCGGATAGGGGACGGAACATATAGAGGATCGGGAATAGGATGGCAATAGACGTGATCGGCAGTCCGTGGTAGCATTTCCGATCTTCTACTTCAGGCTCCGAGTGTTTCAATTCCTCCAATACGTTAAAATAAGCCAGGCGGATGACGCCGCACAGGACGAAAATGATCTCTACGGCGATACCGAACGGATTGTTCAGGCCGAGAGAGTAGGCGATGATCGCTGGCGTGACACCAAAACAGATGGCATCGCAGAGGGAATCGATCTGTACGCCGAATATTTCCTGCTCCCTAGTCCGGTTCTTCATGCTCCTGGCTACCTTGCCGTCAAACGTGTCGCAGCACCCTGCCAGCGCAAGGCATAAAATCGCGATATCATAATTCCCAGTCAGGGATTGCGTGATACCAAATAACGAAAGGGCAACGCCCAGATAAGTCAGTATCACGGAATAGTTATAAAAGCCGATCATAAAATTCACTCCTCTTTTGATGTTACGGTTAAATGTGTAATACATGTAACAATGCCGCTTATGATGATGAGCATGTAATAACTGATCCCCCGGCTCATAAGCATACCGGAAAGCGTCAGCGCTGTGCTGCCAAAAATCGGCGAGAAGATCTGCAGGAACAATCGCTCGCTGACTCCCATGCCGCCCGGAAGCGGCAGCATATCAACAGAGACCGAAATGGCCGCCTGCAAAAGTGTTATCGTAACGGCGGATAACCCGCTCAGGCCAAAACTACGAAATACAACGTAGGTGACGAAAAACAGCAGGATTCGCTGTGCAAACGTGATCAACGTAGTATTTAAGATAACAAGTTTATTCGCTTTTAAGAAAACGGAAGCGCGCTTATAATTGTCCATTGAGGCTTCAAGCCGTTCCATCCGGTTGTTTTTATTCTTCATGAGGTGGAGTTTTTGCAGCAGTAAAAATCCCTTTATAATAAGATATTTCGCTGTGTCCGGTAAAAATACGAGAAAACTCATAAAAATAACGCAGAATACATTGAGTCCGAGCCCGAGGTACAGATAAAACTGTGCTTCCCTCGTGAGTGTCTGTACGAGTTCCTGCCCGAAAGCGGCCAGTCCAAGGCCGATAAATACAAGTACAAATTTATACTCAATCGTAACAAGCATGAGAACGATCGTAGCGGTCGGGATGTCAATGTTTTGTTTCTTCATGTAATAAATCTGCGCCGGCTGTCCCCCCGTTGCCGAGGGCGTGATGCAGCTAAAGAAAAATCCAACAAACGAGTAGCGGATGCAGTTGATAAGCGGTGCCTTGGTCTTTACGGCATGAAGCAGATATTTAATGATCACAGACTCCCCGCACACATAAAAGACCACGAGTGCGAGTCCGATCAGGATATAACCGGCCGGCACGCTCCGTAACGTTTCAATGATCGGGCCCAAATCCTGATCCCGGAAGATGAGCCACAGGGTCAGCACGAAAAGCAATAGTAAAAAGGCAATATTAAACACATTTTTTTTCAGCTTATTCAATGATCTTCTCCTTGTTCAAAAAACCAAGTTTGCGGTTGATGCTGTCAAAAAAAGTTTGTACATATTTGTATACGTGAATGCGTTTGTTTATCGCATATAGAACCTCCGCTAAAAAAAGTCCGGCAACGGCATCAACGATATAATGCTGTTTGGTCGTCTGGGTGGAGATGACGACTAAAAGTGCGAAAACACATGAGAACCCGCGGTACCAGGCCGGTACTTTTTTGTTGCCACGGATACCGATATAACACATCCAGCTGACGAGGCAGTGGATGGAAGGAAACAGGTTAGCGGGCTGGTCGATCGTGTACAAAAAACGCAGGAGCGAGTCTGCAAATGTTTCTCCCACCACTTCCGGCCGTATGTTGGTCGTCGGCAGCAGGAAAAAGAAAAAGCCGCAGACGATGCGTGACATCATGTCTGTTGTCACGAACTGATAGAACTTTGACGGTTCATCTTCATAAATCCGGGCTGTCATGATATAATTTACGATCCAGAATAGATAACAGCCAAAATAGATATACATCCACCAGGGAACGAGAGGTACCATGCGGTCGAACCCGGTAGTCAGGTCATAATGTTTCCATTCTGCACATATACTCATAGCACCACTGTAGACCAGCATGTTAAGGGCAAAACAGCAGAGAAGCGGTATGATCCCGTATAAAGGTATATATTTTTTAATGAACGTTTTCATCGTTGGTCTTCTCCAAATCATAATGTGATGAATTGTTACGCAACTAAAAGTCATTTTATCATAGTAAGAAGTTTTTTGCAATAAATATTGAAGTCAACTTGTTTTGAAGAAAAAAGTATGTTAGAATGATTTTGGTAAAATTTGAACAGACAGATAGAGAGGAAGCAGAATATGGAAATTTTTGATATTTTTGTGGCAGTTGTCCTTGGAATTGTAGAAGGAATTACAGAATGGCTCCCAGTCAGCAGTACGGGTCATATGATTTTGGTGAACCAGTTTTTGAACTTTACGAATGAAGATTTTTCGGAAATGTTTCTGGTCGTCGTGCAATTGGGGGCGATCATGGCTGTGGTTCTTCTGTTTTGGAAGAAAATATTTCCATTTAACCTTCATCCCGGACAAGGGGAAGGTGTGATAAAACAGGATATCATGCAGATGTGGTTTAAGATCATTGTGGCATGTATCCCGGCGGCGGTCGTGGGAGTGCTGTTTGATGATGTGATCGACGAGATGTTTTACAATCAGATCGTTGTAGCGGGCGCGCTCATTATTTACGGCGTTTTGTTTATACTAGTAGAGAACTGGAATAAGGGGAAGCGGCCGGCGATCACTTCAGTGAGCGAACTTACTTATCAGACGGTGATCATCATAGGTATTTTCCAGCTTTTAGCAGCTATCATCCCCGGTACGTCGAGATCGGGTGCGACGATCATCGGCGCGCTGATCATTGGCGTGTCCCGGGGAGTAGCGGCGGAATTTACATTTTATCTGGCGATACCGGTCATGTTTGGGGCCAGCGTGTTGAAAGTCGTAAAAAGTGTCATGAACGGACTCAGCTACGGTGCAATGGAGGTTACGGCACTTTTGGTCGGTATGTTTGTAGCTTTTGTCGTATCCCTGTTTGTGATCAAATTCCTGATGGGTTATATACGGAAACATGATTTTAAGGTTTTTGGTTATTACCGGATCATACTCGGAGTTGTAGTGCTGTTGTATTTCGGAATCAGCGGCGCGTCTCCGATCTGAGGTTGCTATGTGAGCTGCGGCAGTCCGAGATAATTTAAAAGACCTACATATATGCCATAAGCAAACTGGTACTGCATCGTGGTGAGCAAAAGAAAATCTTCATAATTGGTTATATAAGCGAGTTCAACTAGGACGGCGGGCATCTGTGTCCGCCGCAGAACATACAATGACGGCCTTACATAAGTGCCGTTATTTTTTGTGCCGACGCGGCGCACGATCTCTTCCACGATGTCTGTTCCGAGATAATAAGAAGGGCTTCCTTCCGCATAAACGTAAGATTCCGTTCCGTTAATGGATGGATTTACGTTTGCGTTTACATGGATGCTGATAAAATAATCAGCGCCCCACGTATTTGCCATATCTACCCGTTCTCGCAGGCTGGAACTATTGTCATAACCGAGGATTTCGGTCGGGTTCTGTCTGGATGTAGCCACATCGAACCGGTAATCGGCGGCTAGGATGTCTGCGAGATAGGCGCCGACGATGTACGTAATGTCCTGTTCCCTGGCGCCAAAACCTTCTGCTCCCGCATTAAAGCCATATGGATTATGACCTTGATCAACAAAAATTTTGATTGCCATATGGATCCTCTACTTTTTTATTTTCATTATATGTCGTGGGCGGCAAAAGGTTATGTTTTTTGCGGAAAAGTGGCGTGCATAAAAAAACGGAAGCTGGGAAATAGTAGCTGTTATACAGGATGTTCAACAAAATGGAGGAATTCGGATGGAAGATATACTTTATGTGAAAGTGGAGCAAAATATCCCGGTCACAAAACGCGAATTAACGCTGAAGGACGTTGCCACACTTTACAGCGTCAATAAATCTATGGTACAGAAACTCGAAACAGAACCATTTTATACGATTCCGAAAGATGGACAGAAACTTACGATGTTTACGATAACCAAAGTGTACGAAACCATTCATAAACTATATCCTCAGATTACGATTGAAAATCTGGGAGAGCAGGATTTTATCGTGGAGTATGAAGCGGGGAAAAAGCCGCCAAAGGCGTGGGAATATGTGAAGGCTGTCCTGGTGACGGCGGTCGTGTTTTTTGGAGCTGCCTTTACGATCATGACGTTTAATGAGGATGTCAATGTGTCAGGGGTGTTTGAGAAGATCTATCAGATGGTGACCGGTGAGATCAAGAGCAGGGGAAGTATACTGGAAATCTCTTATGCGATTGGGATGCCGATCGGGATCATCGTGTTCTACAACCATTTTAAACGGCGGGATATCAAAAATGACCCGACGCCGATCCAGATCGAGATGAGAACGTACGAGGAACAGATGAATAAGGCGATGCTGAAATCATCTGCGAGGGAGGGAAAGACGATTGATGTTAATTGAGAATATCGTGCTAGGTTTTTTTGGACTCTGCTTTGGGATGACGGTATCTGCTGGCGTGTTTGCCTTTATCACGATGCTTGACATCATTCCCAGGCTTGCCCAGCGCACGGGGACGGCAGCACATCTATACGGCTATGAGGTGGCGATCATCCTCGGTGGAACAGCTGGTAATATCGCGCTCCTCTTTGTGAAGCATTTCCCAGTAACACAAGTGGGAATGGGTATCTTTGGACTTTGTGGCGGCATTTTTGTCGGCTGTCTGTCGATGGCGCTTGCGGAGAGCCTGCGTGTGATCCCGATTTTTGTACACCGCTTGAAAATGCGGGAAGGGCTGCCGCTCATCCTCATTGCTTTTGCGGCAGGGAAGCTGATCGGAACGATCATTCAATACTTTTTTTAACAAACTCGTAAGCCATTCGTAGGTCATACAATGGCTTTGTGCAATAAAAGACGCGGGATTGAAGTTCCGTGCAGAAAAGAGGAGAAGCTATGAATAGTCAGAAAACGGACATCAATGAAGTGATCTATGAAAGCGCCCAGGAGGAGAGAAACAATAAGTATAATGACTATGTGGATGAAAACACGCCCAAGGTCAGCTGGATGATGAACCTGTGCAAGGCGTTTCTCGTGGGCGGGATCATATGTGTCATCGGGCAGGCGCTGATCAGTCTGTATATGTATCTGGGACTCGATAAGGAGACGGCGGCGTTGTATAACACATTATCCCTTATTTTCTTAAGCGTGCTGCTGACCGGTTTAAATATTTACCCAAAGATCGCGAATTTTGCCGGAGCGGGAACACTCGTCCCGATCACCGGGTTTGCGAACAGTGTGGCTGCACCGGCCATTGAGTTTAAAAAAGAAGGATGGGTCTTCGGCGTCGGCTGCAAGATCTTTACGATCGCCGGGCCGGTCATTTTGTACGGCGTAGTGACGAGCTGGTTACTGGGACTTATTTACTGGATCGGAAAATGGATGGGGTGGTTTTAACAAAGGATGGAAAAATTAAGATCAGAAGAATAAATTTTTTGTGCTGATCTGCCGATATAATATCTATAGTGTAGCAATATATGATCCCGTATTCCGTGGATCGGAAAATAGATATTTGGAAGAAAGGCTGGGAAGCATATGAATAAGAAGAGACGGAGAAAGCTTCATGTAGTATTTGGAATGTCCCTGATGATCGCTGGGATGACAGCGGCAGCCGCTTGCGGCGGAGAAATTCAGGCAAAAAAGAAAGTGATGCCGAAGAAGATCCGCATATCCGGTGCGGCCGAATCGTCCACGTTCCGTATGTCGGTTGGCGATTCGAAGAAAATAGGTTATTCGGTTGCGCCGTCGAAGGCGGCGAATAAAAAAGTGACATTTACAACTTCAAATAAAAAGGTGGCGAAGGTTACTTCAAAAGGGATCATAAAGGGAGTGAAAGAGGGAAGGGCAACTGTAACGATCCGCTCGAAAGCAAAAAAGGCAGTGAAGGCGAAAATGAAGGTGAGGGTGGAGAAAAAGGCAGATGCTGCTAAAACCCTTTCCTATACAGCGCCGCCGGTCCTGTTTGCGCCGACCGGAGATCCTATCATAGAGCCAGATCTGTTTCCGGTTGTACCGGATAAACCCGATGCTCCCCTTTCATCAGTTGGTACAGCGGCGACAGGGCTTACCCTCGCAGACGAGGAGGGAAATCCGATCGACGAAGGCGCTGTCGTGGAGGTCGCTGCTGGGGAAAGCATTCATCTAAAAGCGGTTGTGACGCCGGTGACGGCGACAGATAAAGTTACATGGTCAAATGATTTTCTAGGAGGTATCAATGTGTACCAGAGCGGGATCGTGCTGGTGACGGAAGATACGCCTGTGGATACAACGGCGAAGATTACGGCGTCCTGCCGGAGATTGAAAGCATCCTGCCAGATCGTTGTTATAAAAGGGGCGTGTGAACACGAGTGGAGCGACTGGCTTGTTACGTCGGAACCTTCCTGTATGATGGAGGGAGTTGAAACTTCTACCTGTAGTAAATGTAGTAAAAAAAGGGAGAGAGCGGTAGCAGCACCGGGGCACAATTTTCAGAAAAAGACGCCATTGATTAAGGAACCGACGTGTACGGAAGTCGGAGAGGCAGAGTATGAGTGTGATCGTGCAGGCTGTGGCGAGACAAAACGGGAGATCGTGAAGGCAAACGGGCACACATGGTCTGTACCCGGTGAGGTGTTAGAAGAGTCGACATGTACGAAAAAAGGAAAGGTAAAATATACGTGTACGGTAGAAGGATGCGACGGCGAGAAGACGGAATCGCTCGATGCTCTCGGCCATACGTGGGATGAAGGTGAAATTACAAAAAGTCCTACTTGTGTCGCGACCGGCATCCGGGAGTACCATTGTATCATTGAAGACTGTACCGGAACGAAGAAGGAGAATGTTGAACCGACGGGTCATACTTGGAATTATGGTGAGATAACCTCAGAGCCTACGTGCGTGCTGGCAGGGAAAAGGATTTCAGTCTGCCTGACCTGTTCGTCAAAAAGAAGCATTACGATCCCGGCAAATGGTCACGATTGGGAGGTCAAGACGATTGACTCAACCTGCAGCGAGCGGGGAACCGAGACATCTACCTGTAAGGTCTGCAAGGAAGTGCGGACAAAAACACTGGCATTAAAAGAACACGAATTGGAAGACGATTACCGTATTGATATTCCAGCGACTTGTACAGAGGTTGGAAAACAATCAAAACACTGCAAAAACTGTACTTACCGCACGGAAATTCGAAATATCCCATTGTTGGGGCATTTATATAACGATGGGAAGGACGGCAGGCCGGACGAGGGAGTGATCGATCCTGAGCCGACTTGTGTAATGCCTGGATTAAAGGCATATACATGCCAGCGCGTACTTTTGGACGAAGACGGAAAAGAACTTGTTGGCGCAGATGGAAAGCCGGTTCTCTGTGGTAAGAGGAGAACGGAACTTGTAACGTCATTGGGGCATGATTGGACGAAGGACGACAAAGGGAAAGAGGTTTATACAGAGGATAAGTCCCCAACCTGTACGTTGAGTGGTACAAAATCGGTTCATTGTGAAAGGGATGGCTGTCGGGCGACGAAGAATACGAGCCTTCTTGCTCCTTTGGGTCATGACTGGGATGAGGCTACTGCGGTGGTTGTGGAGCCGACGTGTACAGAAGAGGGTTCGAAGACATTTACTTGTAAGAGAGAGGTCGTTGCAGAGGACGGTACGGTGACCGGAACGTGTGGTGCAAAGAAGCTTGATATCCTTTCCCCGCTCGGACATAAATTTGATACGGCATGGGCGATAGATCTGGAGCCAGTCTGCGCTGAGCCCGGAAGGAAATCCAAACATTGCCTGAATAAATGGAAGAAGGCAGATGGTACCGAAGAAACATGTTCTACCCAAAGTGAAGTCACACTGATTCAGCCGAAAGGACACGCATGGAGCGCATGGAGCACAAAAACAGCTCCATCGCATGGAAAAGCAGGGGTGGAACAGCGGACGTGCGGTGTCTGCGCAGACGTTCAGAACCGTTCGGTGGCGGATGGACACCATTTTGACGACAGCGGCAAATGTGTAAGCTGTTCGGAAAAGCTGACGACAGTAAAAACGACATATGAAGACTGGGAGTATAGTCTGAATGAAGCGGAAGGTACCGTATTGTTGAAAAAATATATCGGGACCAAAGATAGTATACTGATCCCAGCGAAGATGAAAGTAAAGAGAAAAGATGGAACGCTTACGGGCGAGTTGCCATGTAAGTTTGAAGGCGGATATGAGAGGCGCACGAAGAATGGGGTATTCGCTTCCAATACGAAGTGTAAGGTAAAAGCAGTTAGTTTTGAGGATGACGTTCAGATTACGGATATGGCAAATATGTTTTATGGATGTACGGATTTGATTGCGGTACTCCATATACCAGAAAAAGTAACGAATATGCTCGGTACGTTTAAGGATTGTACTTCGCTGTTGTCCGTAGGGGCACTTCCGAAAGAGATCATAGAGCTGC
Organism: uncultured Eubacterium sp.; assembly: GCA_910589665.1. Taxonomy (GTDB): domain Bacteria; phylum Bacillota; class Clostridia; order Lachnospirales; family Lachnospiraceae; genus Eubacterium_F. The sequence continues at coordinate 20,883 of CAJUTR010000020.1, forward strand.
CAGAGACGTTTGATGGTTGTACGAGTCTGGTGACACCGCCGGACCTGCCGGAAAACTTGACCAGTCTGTACGGGACGTTTAAAGGGTGTACTTCATTGGCAGAGGCGCCGGATCTGACGAAACTGACAGCACTGAAAAATCTCAGTTTTACATTTAGCGGCTGCACGAGTCTAAGTGAGGCGCCGGCACTTCCTGCGACGTTGACAGAACTGACGGATACGTTCCGGGGCACAGCACTGTTTGAGGTGCCGGAGGATATACCGGAAGGTGTAACAAAATTGACGACGACGTTTTATGGATGTCAAGCGCTGGAATTTATAGCAGATTCCGCGATGGAGAAGTTGCCGAAATCCATCCAGATCATGGAGTATACGTTTAAGAGTTGTAAAAATCTGACCTATGCGCCGCCGATTCCGAAAACGGTCGGCATTCAGGTGGATCTATTTGAGGAATGTGACAAAAAGGTTTCTGTCTGAGATATGGTTTCAATGTTTGTTTAAAAACAGCGGCACGAAAAACCGGCCGTACCAGCAATCTTCTTTTGCTGGTACGGCCGGTTTTTGGTTACAACCATATTGTAATGATTAACTTTTATATATAATTTTATATAAGAAATTAGTCCATTAAATCCGATTATAACTTAGTTACGTTTGCTGCCTGTGGGCCTTTCTCGCCATTTACGACTTCGAATTCAACTTCGTCGCCTTCATCTAGAACTTTGAAGCCGTCCATCTGTAAAGCGGAAAAATGAACGAATACATCATTTCCTGTCTCGTCAGAAATAAAACCGAATCCTTTTTTGGCGTTAAACCATTTTACTGTACCTTTCATGTTGTTGCCTCCTAAAACTAAATAATTTATACAAATAAACAATAACACAAATATATCCAAAAGTCAAAGGGTTTTTTAAAAGCTTGAAATTTGTTCCAAAATGTAGTATCATAAACATGATTATGCGTGTTCTACATTAAGGATAGAAGCGAGAGGATCGAAATGGTTTGCGCGTCAGGAAGCGCAGAAATGAGGTAAGTCATGAGTGATAAGTTAAAGGTAGGTATCCTGGGCGGTACCGGGATGGTAGGACAGAGGTTTGTTTCTCTTTTGGAAAACCATCCGTGGTTTGAGGTGGCGGCGATTGCGGCAAGTCCGCGAAGTGCTGGTAAGACATATGAGGACGCGGTCGGCGGGCGTTGGAAAATGCAGACTCCGATGCCGGAAGCGGTCAAAAAGATGATCGTAAAAAATGTAAATGAGATTGAAGAAGTGAGCAGCGCCGTGGATTTTGTGTTTAGTGCCGTGGATATGTCGAAAGACGAGATCCGAGAGATAGAAGAGTCATATGCCAAAGCGGAGGTGCCGGTTGTTTCCAATAACAGCGCGCACCGGTGGACGCCGGATGTGCCGATGGTAGTACCGGAAATCAACCCCGAGCATTTAGAAGTGATCGAGAGTCAGAAGAAACGGCTGGGAACGAAAAACGGTTTTATCGTCGTAAAGCCAAATTGTTCGATCCAAAGTTATACGCCGGCGCTGACTGCCTGGAGAAAATTTGAACCTACACTTGTGGTAGCAACGACGTACCAGGCGATTTCCGGGGCGGGAAAGACCTTTAAGGACTGGCCGGAGATGGAGCACAACATCATTCCCTATATCGGCGGGGAAGAGGAAAAGAGCGAGCAGGAGCCGCTGCGTATATTTGGCAAAGTGGTGGACGGAAAGATCGAGAAGGCGCAGTCGCCGCTGATCACATGCCAGTGTATCCGTGTGCCGGTTTTGGACGGACACACGGCAGCCGTTTTTGTCAATTTTGCGAAAAAACCGACAAAAGAAGAACTGTTACAGGCGTTAGCGGAATTTCGCGGACTGCCTCAGGAACTGGAGCTTCCCAATGCGCCGAAGCAGTTTATTAGGTATCTGGAGGACGATGACCGCCCACAGGTAGCGCTGGATGTCAATTATGAAAATGGCTTTGGTGTAAGTATCGGACGTCTTCGTGAGGACGCGTATTTTGACTGGAAATTTGTGGGGTTATCCCATAATACCGTGCGCGGCGCCGCCGGCGGAGCTGTTTTGATCGCGGAGCTGTTAAAGGCGCAGGGATTTATTGTGAGCCGGCATGAGTGAGAGCGAAGGGGATCAGCCTTTTGCCCCCTAATATCATCATAATAAAAGGAAAGAGGTATCGACATGGATAAGTATCGCATACTGGTTAAGGGAATTGTAAAATGTAATGAAAAGTACCTTGTCGTAGAGAAATGGTATGATGACCGGATTTTTGAACCGTATCAGTGGGAATTCATCGATGGTGTCATGTCATTTTCGGAAACGCCTGAAAAGGCGGTGCAGCGGATCGTAGAGGAGAAGACGGGACTTTCTGTTCAGGTCGACAAACCTCTTTATACGTGGGGATTTACGGCAGGAGAAGTGTGCAGCGTCGGCATTGCGTTTGAATGCCTGGCACAGGTGCAGACCGTCGTATTGTCTGAGGATCTCAACGATAGCAAATGGGTTTCCAAAGAGGAACTTTCGGAAGTCATTACGAATAAGGCAGTACGTGAAGATATTGAGCGTGCCGGACTTACGAGCAGTTTTGACTTGAATGATTTTGGAGAGGTGGATCTGTTTATTGAACCTATGGATTAAAAATGGCCATTTACTGGATCCGGCGGCTGGCCGTGACGAAGTATGTGACCTGTTCATCATGGACGGAACGGTTGCCGCTGTCGGCAGCCTTTCCGAGAAGAAAAAAGAAAAGTTTTTCGCGGATGCCGTCACGGAGCTGGATGCGTCGGGCAAATGCGTCATGCCAGGTTTCGTGGATCTGCACGTACATTTGCGGGAGCCGGGATTTGAGTATAAAGAGACGATCCGCACCGGTACGAGGGCGGCGGCAAAAGGTGGATTCACTGCCGTATGCCCGATGCCAAACACAAATCCGGCCACGGATTGTCCAGAGATGATCCGCACCGTACTTGAGATCGCGGAAAGAGACAGCCCAATCCATGTCTACCCGGTGGGCGCGGTGACAGCCGGGCAACTGGGAAAGAAGATGACCGATATTGCAGGCATGGTAAAAGCCGGGGCAAAGGCCATCAGCGAGGACGGAAAGAGTGTGATGGATGCCGGCCTCTACCGGATGGCCATGCGGGAGGCAGCGAGGCTGTCCATACCGGTAATGGCGCACTGTGAGGACAAAAACCTCGTCGGCCAAGGCGCGATGAATGCCGGCGAACGGGCAGAGGAGCTCGGGATCGAGGGTATCACGAATGCCGTCGAGGACGTGATCGTGGCGCGGGATATTTTACTTGCCAAAGAAACCGGGGCGAAGCTTCATCTGTGCCATTGCTCCACGAAAGACAGTGTGGATTTTATTCGCGCGGCCAAAGAAGAGGGCCTTCCTGTGACAGGTGAAGTCTGCCCACATCATTTTACACTGACCGATGCGGATATTTTGTCCGATGATGCGAATTATAAGATGAATCCGCCGCTTCGCGGAAGAGAAGATGTTGACCGGTTAAAAGAGGGATTGGCGGAGGGGATCATGGACGCCATTTCCACCGATCACGCTCCTCACGGCGCGGAGGAAAAGGAGCGCTCCATCGCGAAGGCGCCGTTTGGCATCGTCGGTTCGGAGACGGTATTTTCTCTGGCGGTGACAGAACTCGTGAAGACAGGGCTTCTCAATCCGCTTGAACTCGTGCGGAAAATGAGTACGAACCCCTGTCAGATCCTGGGGGTTGAGGGCGGCTCGCTGCAGCCTGGGATGCCGGCGGATATCACGATCGCGGATTTTGACGAGAGGTATGTGATCGACAGGGAAGAATTTGTTTCAAAAGGAAAGAATACACCGTTTCACGGAAGGAACGTATATGGTACGATCGCGTATACGATCGTGGCCGGAACGGTGGTGTATCCGTTTGAAGATGGTGTTCAGGAAGGAGCATGTTAGATGATTAATGTATTGGTTGACCGTATCAGGAAAAAACAGACGCCGATTTTAGTCGGTCTGGATCCGATGTTAAGCTATATTCCGGAATTTTTACAAAAGGAAGCGATCCGGGAACACGGAGAAACGCTGGAGGCGGCAGCAAAAGCGGTGTGGAATTACAATAAAGAGATTGTCGATGCCATCTGTGATATCGTGCCAGCCGTGAAACCGCAGTCAGCGATGTATGAGCAATTTGGAGTCCCGGGACTAGAAGTCTTTCAGCGGACGATCAAGTACTGTAAAGAAAAAGGGCTTGTCGTGATCGGAGATGTAAAGCGCGGTGATATCGGCTCTACGTCGGCGGCGTATGCCGCAGGGCATTTGGGGAACGTGCGGGTTGGCAGTAAGAAGCTTTCCGTTTTTGATGAGGATTTTATCACGGTGAATCCCTATTTGGGAAGCGATGGGATCCAGCCGTTTATTGATGTGTGCCGCGAAGAGAAAAAAGGGATCTTTATCCTTGTGAAAACGTCGAATCCGTCCAGCGGGGAGTTCCAGGATCAGAAGATTGACGGAAAACCGCTGTATGAGCTGGTCGGCGAACATGTGGCAGAATGGGGAGAACAGTGTATGGGCGACGATTACAGCTATGTAGGAGCTGTCGTGGGGGCCACGTATCCGGAGATGGGAAGAGTTCTCCGGAAGGTGATGCCGAAGTCCTATATCCTCGTCCCGGGATATGGCGCGCAGGGAGGCACGGCAAAGGAGCTGGCTCCCTATTTTAATGAGGATGGTTTAGGTGCGATCGTTTCCTCGTCGAGAGGGATCATTGCCGCGTACCGGCAGCCAGCGTATGAAAAATACGGGGAGCGCGGGTTTGCGGAGGCAGCCAGACAGGCAGCACTTGCCATGAAAGAAGATATAGACAGTTTATTTTAAAGAAAGAGAGGTTTTATGATGAAAACAGGTAAAAAATTAGTTGGATTGATGTTGTGTTTTACGCTTACCGCCGGATGCCTTTTTGGCTGCGGGGGCACGAGCGCGAATGATGAGGAGATACTCACCAGTGCGGTCAAGAGTATCAACGAGGCAAAGAACTTTGATATGGTAGGCAAGACGAGTGGAAAAATGGTCATGAAAATGGGCGGGCAGTCCCAGGAGATGGATATGAGCTCGGAAGTGAAGGGAACGCAGTTCGCGGATCCGCTGAAGGCGAAGGTGACGGGAGTGACAAAAACGGCTGGAACTTCTGTAGAGACAGAAAGTTACGTGCAAAAGGAAGATGACAAATATGTCGTATATGTAAAGGCAGCCGGAACATGGAGTAAGATGGTTCTCGGAGATCTCGATCAGGCAATTTCGGCATCAGGCATGAATTCCATCGAGAAGCAGCTGAAAGAGGATGTGAGCAAGTATACGAAAAAAGATGACCGGGAGGTCGACGGTAAGGATTACCTTGTGTATGAGTACACGGTGTCCGGCGAAGAGATCAAGGAAATGATGGCTGGCGTGTCTTCTTCGCTTGGATCGATCATGGGCGGCCAGAGCGGAGACATGGAACAGCTTCTGAATGATATGGTAAAGGATATCGGGGATATGCCGATGACGATCCTGTTTGACAGGGAGTCGAAATCCATCTATCAGATTGAGTATTCGATGACAGAGATGATGAATAAGATGATGAAGTCCGTGATGGAGTCGATTTCAAAAATGTCAGGGGAGGACGCTGGACAGGGTCTTTCGGATCTTTCGATCGAAGTATCGGATATGAATATGGTGATCACGTATTCAAATATTGGTTCGGCTGCTGATTTCGAAATCCCAGAGGAAGCGCTTTCAGCAAAAGAGATGGATCTAGGTGACGCGCAGGAAGAGAGCAAGGAGTAACTCCATATGTGTAAAGTGAAATGTAAATGCAGTGTTCGGGAGTCAGTGGAACTGGCTCCCGGCGTGTTCAGTTTATGGCTTTCGGCCCAGGAAATTGTAAAACATGCAGTTCCCGGGCAGTTTGTTTCTCTGTATTGCAGAGAGAAAGACCATCTACTCCCGAGACCGATCAGCATTTGCGAGCTGGATACAGGGAAGGGGCTTTTACGCCTTGTGTTCCGGGTCGTCGGCGCGGGGACGGAAGAATTTTCAACGCTCTCGCAAGGCGATACGGTCGAGGTGATGGGGCCGCTCGGAAACGGGTATGTAAAAGAAGACGGATTCCTGATAGGCGGAGGAAAATCCCTCCTCATAGGAGGAGGGATTGGGGTTCCACCTATGTTGGAGCTTGCGAAACAGGCTTTTGGAGATGTGACAGTTGTACTTGGTTACCGTGATTCCCATGTGTTTTTGAAGGATGAGTTTGATAAGTACGGAGAGGTTTTTGTGGCGACAGAGGATGGCAGTGTTGGCACGAAAGGTACCGTGCTGGATGCGATTGCCAGTCATGGTCTGTGTGGTGCGCCCGGGGACGAAAAGCCGTTTGATACGATCTGTGCGTGCGGGCCGGCGCCGATGCTCCGTGGAGTGAAGGAATTTGGGCTTGAGCGGGGGATCGTTACATATCTTTCTTTGGAAGAGAGGATGGCGTGCGGGATCGGTGCGTGTCTTGGCTGTGTGTGCCAGACGACTTCCGTTGATGCGCATTCGAAAGTAAAAAACGCGCGGGTGTGCAAAGATGGGCCGGTATTTTTATCTACGGATGTAGAACTGTAGTCGGATGTTCCTGCGGTCGAAGACGATGTGAGCGGGAATGATGAGTGAAAGAAGTCAGAGAAGATCTGTCCGCGTATCAAAAAACGATTCACGGAGGCAGAGCGGAATGTGAGGAAATATGAGTTTAGAGATAGAATTTGCCGGTGTTACTTTTAAAAATCCGGTAACGACAGCGTCCGGTACATTTGGTTCCGGCATGGAGTATAGTGAGTTTGTCGAACTGGACAAACTGGGGGCGGTTACGACGAAAGGCGTGGCTGGCGTCCCCTGGCAGGGAAATCCGACTCCGCGGGTGGCGGAAACCCATGCCGGTATGCTTAATGCCATCGGATTACAAAATCCTGGTATTGATACATTTATTGAGAGAGATCTTCCATTTCTTCGTGAAAAAAAAGCCAGCATTATTGTCAATGTGTGCGGAAGTTCGAAGGAAGGTTATGTCGAGGTCGTCGAGCGCCTGGCGGATGAAGAGGTAGATCTGCTGGAGATCAACATATCCTGCCCGAATGTAAAGGCAGGGGGGATCGCGTTCGGACAGGATCCGAAATGCGCACAGGACATAACGAAGGCGGTCAAAGCGGTGGCAAAACAGCCGGTTATCATGAAGCTGAGCCCGAATGTGACGGATATCACAGAGATGGCGAGAGCGGTCGAGGCGGGAGGGGCGGATGGTATTTCCCTGATCAACACACTGACGGGCATGAAGATTGATGTGGCTAGAAAAACATTTGCGCTGGCGAACCGGACGGGCGGCATGTCGGGCCCCTGTGTCAAACCGATTGCTGTGCGCATGGTATATCAGACGGCACATGCTGTCAAGATCCCGGTACTTGGCATGGGAGGGATCCAGAACACGGAAGACGCGTTGGAATTCCTTATGGCGGGGGCGAAGATGATCGCCGTCGGGACAGCGAATTTCTTTCATCCGTATGTGACTTCTGAGATCGTGGACGGACTGGAAGCGTATGTGAAACAGGAGGGGCTTTCCAGTATTACAGATATCGTGGGGTGTGTGGAGTGACGCGAAAAAAAGGACGGACAGGAGGATTTTAGACAGTATGGAGCAGTACAAAGAGGAATTTATTCATTTTATGGTAACGTGTGATGTCTTGAAATTTGGTGATTTCACATTAAAGAGCGGCAGAAGATCCCCATTTTTTATGAATGCGGGCGCGTATGTCACCGGAGCGCAGCTGGCGAAGCTGGGAGAGTACTACGCGAAGGCGATCTACGATAAGTACGGGGCGGATTTTGACGTGCTGTTCGGGCCGGCTTACAAGGGAATTCCGCTCAGCGTGGCGACAACGATCGCGTTTGACCGTCTTTATGGCAAAGCGGTCCGCTACTGCTCAAACCGGAAGGAAGTAAAAGATCACGGTGATACCGGTATCCTGCTCGGGAGTAGGATCAAGGATGGCGACAGGGTCGTGATCATCGAGGATGTAACAACTTCCGGCAAGTCGATCGAGGAGACATATCCGATCGTAAAGGCGCAGGGCGATGTGGAAGTCGTGGGACTTATGGTTTCCCTGAACCGCATGGAAAAGGGAAAGAGCGAACAGTCTGCCCTGGATGAGATCAAGGAAGTGTACGGGATGGAGACCGGTGCGATCGTAACGATGGCGGAGGTCGTGGAATGCCTGTACAATAAAGAGTGTGAGGGAAGGATCGTCATAGACGATGCGATGAAGGAAAAGATAGACCGTTATTATGAAGAGTATGGCGCGCGGTAGAAACCGCGCGAAAAGGACAGAGGGTCTGTGTTACAGAAATGGAGGAGTGTATGAGCGAGTCGGTGGATCGGGAACTGTTGAGTAAGTTTGATCTTGGGGATATGCAGTTGCGCTATTACCTCGAGACGGAAAAGAGACGTGTCGTACTGGCCGTAATTCCGGTACATATGGAACACGAGATCCAGGAATATAAATTTTCGAGGGGAGACAGCATGGTCCAGTATAAAGTATTGGGCGATGCGTATCCGGCAAGCTATGTAGGCGGCGTTACGATGCACAACAGCGGGACGACGGCGGAACATGTGACGTATGAACGTCAGGAAGTGAGCAGGGAAGACGCAGGAAAGACGGAAGTCCGCACCTATTTTCGAGACGGGCGGGGGTATGGGATCTGCCATGTCGTCCGCTGGCAGCAGGGCGACGAATATTTCGAGTGTCTTGTGGAATTTCGGAATGAGTCAGACGATGATGTGACACTGGAACATCTCGCAAGTTTTTGTATCAATGAAATCACGCCGTTTCAAAACGGAGATGCGCGCAACACGATGCTTCTGCACCGGATCCGCTCGAAGTGGAGCCAGGAAGGAAGGCTCATCAGTGAGCGGATCGAGGATCTGCAGCTGGAGCCGTCATGGTGCCTGTGGTCTCCGCATGCGGAGCGGTTCGGGCAGGTCGGTTCCCAGCCGGTCAGGAAGTATTTTCCGTTTATGGCGGTGGAAGATACGAAGGCTGGTGTCGTTTGGGGCGTACAGCTTGCCCACGAAGCGTCGTGGCAGATGGAGCTGTACCGCCGGGACGATGCGCTCGTGATGGATGGTGGACTGGCTGACCGGGAGTTTGGACATTGGATGAAGACGATCGAGCCTGGCGGGGCATTTGTTACACCTACAGCGATCGTATCGGTGTTTCAGGGGAGTGTGGATCTTCTCTGCCAGCGTCTGGCGACGGCGGCAAAGCGCTGTGTGGAGGCCGGGCCGGAGTCAGAGCAGGAACTGCCGATTCTGTTCAATGAGTACTGTACGACATGGGGACTGCCTTCCCACGAGAATATAAAAGGTATTTTGGAGGCCATCAAGGATAAGCCGATCCAGTACTTTGTCATCGACTGCGGATGGTTTGTCGAAGAGGGGGTGGACTGGTCAGTCAGTATGGGCGATTATGTTCCCTCAGAACGGCTGTTTCCAAAAGGGATCAAATATACGGCCGATATGATCCGGGAATACGGGATGAAGCCGGGGATCTGGTTTGAGATCGACAATGTGGGGCACCGCTCCCACGCGTTTTCTGATTTTGAAGAACATCTGCTGACGCGCGACGGCTATACGCTTACCACGGAAACGAGGCGTTTTTGGGATATGCGCGACCCGTGGGTACAGGAACATTTGGCCGAATTAGTCATCGCCAGGCTTAAGGAGTGCGGGTTTGGCTATATGAAGATGGATTACAATGAAACGATCGGCATCGGGTGTGATGGCGCGGAGTCGCTCGGCGAGGGACTGAGGCAGAATATGGAGGCGTCTATGGCCTTTATCGAGCGTGTCAAGCGCGAAGTACCGGGCATTGTGTTAGAAAACTGTGCGTCTGGCGGACATAAGCTCGAGCCGCTCATGATGCGTCTGTGCAGTATGGCTTCGTTTTCAGACGCCCATGAATGTGAGGAGATACCGCTGATCGCCGCGAACCTACACCGCTGCATCCTTCCATCCCAGAGTCAGATCTGGGCCGTGATCCGTAAAAATTATGACGCGAAGCGTATCGCCTATATCATGGCGAGCACATTTCTCGGAAGGATGTGTCTGTCCGGGGACGTGACGGAGCTGGACGAAGGGCAGTGGCGCGTGATCGATAACGCGATGGCGTTTTATCAAAAAATTTCGCATGTGATCAAGAACGGGGTGACGTATTTTTACGGAGACAAGCTGCCGAGCGACCGGCATCCTCAGGGGTGGCAGGGAATTGTCCGCATGTCGAAGGATGATCGTTCGACGCTTGTGGTTGTCCATACGTTTGCCGGTCCATGTCCAGAAACGATACGGATCGAACTTCCGGACGGGTGCGGTACTCATTTGGAAGAGGTGTATTCATACCGTGAGCAGTCAGTTACGCTGGACAACGGAGTGCTGGTCATGGATCATGTGAATGAGTGGGAAGGGGTAGGGATCTATTTGAAATCGTAACTAACATTCATCACAATATCAATAAAAAAGAAGCAAGGTGTAAGGTCTGAATATATCGTGGCCTTACACCTTTTGTTATGTCTGTATGAAAAAGTTCAGGACACTCGAACTAAAACTTTACCCCGTTTTGAAAAAAGTTTATAAAAAAGTTTTTAGGTATACCTCATCTTTTTCGATCTGGTCAATACATAAATAGCGTTTTGTAATATCATAGGAAGAGTGGTTGTAGATCGTCATGAGAAGCGCCGGCGGAAAGCCGTTTTTCCATGCGTGATAGCCAAATGTTTTCCGCAGGGAGTGACAGCTGACTTGGCCGTCTAGTCCGCACGATTGAGCCGCTTTTTTTATGATCCGGAACGCCTGCGAGCGGCAGATGCCGTTGTGCGGTTTTTTTTGACTCGAAAAAATGAATTGATCGTCGTCCAGTCTGTTTAAGGTTGCCCGGTAGTATTCAAGCGCCTCCTGGGAGGGGGCATTGATGGCTAGAACATTTCTTTTCCCCGTCTTTTTTTCCACGATGGATATGTGCTCCCGGTATGTTTTCTTTTCTGAAAAATAAACATCTTTCCAGCGGAGTGAGAGGATATCGCCAATCCGCAGCGCTGAATTTAATCCCAGTACGATGAGAGCGTAATTTCTGGGATTTGGTTCCGTGTTCCTGTAATAATTTCGAAATTCTTCTAATTTTCCTTTGCTCTTAATCGGTACAGTAGTTCCCATTTTAAGACCTTCTTTCCTTATTTGTGTTTAGAGAACCGTTTGTAAGCTCTCATTTGATACCTATAAGTTTACTACAAATGATGCAACATTTTGTAAACAAATGTTGCAAAAGGTTGGAATAGGTTCTACTTCCAGTTTGATCCGGTAAAGACGACAGCTGCGCCGTAAGGAAACGGATGTATAAACGTTTCATATAGTAATATTGTGCAATTTTATAGAAACCCACCCATGTTGCCGAGGGTGGGTTTCGCGTTCGTCTTAGCGCGCGGGTTCTGCATAGGAAAAAATATGTTGCTAAAATTACATGTTTTTTTTGACAGATTCGTGAAAACATATTAGAATAGAAAGAAATACTTATGCCATTGACCAACAGAGAGGAGGGGGGGGAATGTTTGCAAACGGGAGAAAAACCATCGGTCTTTTTATCTTTAATCCCCAGGGAGATTATCAGGGATCGATTTGCCGTGCCGTGTCATCTCGGGCAGAACAGCTGGGTTATAACCTGGCTGTGATAGCAAGTTACGGGGCATACGGGAGCGGTAATGCACATGAGATCGGGGAATCGATGATCTTTGATCTTCCCGATTATGATAAATTTGCCGGGATTATTCTAGCGCTTGATACATTTTCGATTCCTGAAGTGACAGAGAAGGTTTTGACATATATCAGGGAGAATTCTTCCTGTCCTGTTGTCAGCCTGCGTGAGAGGCTTGACGGCGTGAATAATATTCTGATCCGCGAAGGAACTTCGATGGAGCAGATTACAAGGCATGTGATCGAAGCACATGGCAAAACGGACATTGCTTTTATGTCGGGGCCAGAGGGCAGAGAGGATGCAGAGGCGAGACTTGCCTGTTTTTGGTCTGTAATGGCAGAATACGGCTTGCCAATCGGTGAACACCGCGTATTTTACGGTGATTTTTGGAGGGGCAAAGGAAAGGAAGCCTGTGACTCGTTCGTTACAGATGGAACATATCCAGAAGCTATTATATGTGCGAATGATCATATGGCATATGCTGTTATAGACGAATTGTATGAAAGAGGCATCCGGGTACCGGAAGATGTGCTGGTGACAGGGTATGACGGGTTAGATGAGGGAAGCCGTTACAGTCCTTCGCTTACGACTGCCAGTATCAATTTTCGGAATATGGGAGAGATGGCTGTTGATCTGATCGACCGACATCAAAACGATGATGACGTGGAAGAGGTATTTGTGCAGCCTGAGCTGGTGCGGCGGACATCGTGCGGCTGCCTGAACGCGAATGAGATCAGTCCAAACGGGAGAAAACGTTCGTTACATAAAACTGTTATTACAAATATCAATTTAGAGATGCAGTTTAGTTTTATGACGATTGATCTGAGCGGAGTGAAAAAAATTGACCAGCTGCATCATGTTATTACCCAATATATATATAATCTGGAGGATTTTCAAAATTATTATATCTGTCTACGAGATGATATTGATGAAAATAAAGATGAATTCAGAGGGTATACTGACCGGATGCACGTTCGAGTGGCAGTCAGGAACCGAGGGGACATGGGGGCCGTGGATATCCCGTTTGACCGGCATACACTTCTCCCCACAGAGTTTATTGATGACTCTCCGCAGTGTTGTCTTTTTGTGCCGATCCATTACGGGGAGAGCAGTTATGGGTATGAAGTGTATAGTTTTGGTGGAACAGATAGATACGGGAAGATATATGAGAGATGGAGCATATCTGTTGCGAATGCGATTTATAACATCAATGTGTACAACCGTATGAACAATCTGATCGATCAATTGGAGAACCTGCATATCAAAGATGTGCTGACCGGGTTGTACAACCGAAGCGGGTTTGAAAAATACGCCTATAAGAAGTTTTCCGAGGCAAAGGAAACAGGCAGTATGGTCTGTGTAGTCGGCATTGATATGGATGGATTAAAACCGATCAATGATATACATGGTCACCATGAGGGGGATGCCGCTCTTTGTGTGGTTGGCTGCGCCATTATGGAGGCTGCGGTGACAGAACAGATCGGAGCGCGGATCGGTGGAGATGAGTTTGAAGTTTTTTTCCAGTGTGGCAGCGAGGAGGATGGGGAGCGGTGGGTCGGCGCGTTTGAATCATATCTGGACAGATATAATGAACAATCGTCAAAACCGTATGAGGTTCACGCGAGTGTCGGGTATCGTTTTGGGATTCCACGGATGGAAGATACGATTGAGAGTTACATGAAAGAAAGTGATGATCTGATGTACAAACATAAAATTGAAAACAAGCGCAGGCGAAACGAGAAACTGCGGTAAAAGGGGAAGGAGATGGGCATGCAGATACCCGAAAAAGTCAGATGGATATTAGATAGACTGAAGGAGAATGGATTTGAGGGGTATGCGGTGGGGGGCTGCGTCCGCGATAGTGTGATGGGAAGGAAACCGGGAGATTGGGACATTACGACATCGGCAAAACCAGAGGAGGTCAAGAAGGTTTTTCAGCGGACGATCGATACCGGGATCGCGCATGGAACCGTGACGGTCATGATCGGCGGTGAGGGGTTTGAGGTGACGTCCTATCGGCTGGACGGGGAGTATGAAGACCACAGACACCCAAAACACGTTGCGTTTACCCCAAATCTCGAAGAGGATTTAAAGCGCAGGGATTTTACGATCAATGCGATGGCATATAACCCGGAGACAGGGATTGTCGATCTGTTTGGCGGGATGAAAGATATTGAGCAAAAATGTATCCGCTGTGTGGGTAATGCGGTGGAACGTTTTACAGAGGATGCCCTGCGTATGTTACGCGGGGTACGTTTTGCGGGACAGTTGGGGTTTGAGATCGAGGATGAGACGCTCCGGGCGATCCGGGCCTGTTCCCATACGATCACAAAGGTGAGCGCCGAGCGGATACGGGTCGAGCTGACAAAGTTACTTATGTCGAAACAGCCGGAAAAGCTTTTATTAGCGGAGAAAACCGGACTCTGTCAGTCGTTTTTTCCAGAGTTTACAACTATGCTTTGCACGGAGCAGGATAATCCGCACCACTGTTATAATGTAGGGATCCATTCGATCCAAACGGTGAAACACGTACAGCGTCTGTACGGCCAGTTGAAGGGAACGCATGAATCGGAGTGCTGCCTGTCTCCGTATGCGGATGGGTTCCCGGAGGAAAAGGTTGATAGCATCCTTGTATTTGCCGCGATGCTGCATGATGTAGGCAAAACGGTATGCAAAACGACAGATCCAGACGGGGTGGATCATTTTTACGGACATGATGCAAGGGGATGTGAGATAGCGGATGCTATTTTAAGAAGACTGCGGTTTGATAATGATACGATCCGTATTGTGACGGATGTGATCCGGTTTCACGAGAGACGGCACGATGGGAGAAGAAGGACCATGCGACGCTTGATCAGTAAGTCTGGCACGGAAGTCATGCCATATCTGTTTTTGCTTCAAGAGGCGGATGTATGTTCACAGAGTGATCATGAGAGGGAAGAGAAATTGGCGTGTATTGCGGAGGCACGTCAGATGTATTCTGATATTTGCAGCGCGAAAGAGCCAGTTGGAATCCGGGATCTGGCTGTGACTGGGACGGATATTGTAGCACTTGGTCTAAGTCCCGGGCCTGAAATTGGCAGGATTCTCCGGCTGCTTTTAGAGATCGTGATAGAGGATCCGTCTAAAAATGATCAAAAACTTCTTTTGACAGAAGCGGCAAAACATATTAAAATAGAGAATGAGTGTTCACGCCGTGAATGAGACTAGGAGGAAGGGCAAATGTTTTCAAATGGAAGAAAAACAATTGGTCTGTTTATCTTTAATCCGAAAGGGGATTTTCAGGGAGAGGTCTGTCGGTCGCTGTCTGTGCGCGCAGAACAGATGGGATACAATCTTGCTGTTTTTTCCAGTTATGGCGCCTATGGGACGAAGGGCAGCGGATATGAAGTCGGAGAGATGATGATCTATGACCTGCCCGATTATGATAAATTTGACGGAATCGTTCTTGCGTTTGATACGTTTTCTATTGAAGAGGCAAAAGAGCAGGTGCTCGGCTACATAAAAAAATACGCGAAATGTCCGGTTGTAAGCCTTCGCGAGCCGTTGGAGGGAGTTCATAATATACTGATCCGCGAGGAGACCTCGATGGAAAAAGTGACTAGGCATATCATCGAGGATCACGGAAAAAAAGACATTGCGTTTATGTCTGGGACGAAAGGAAGAGAGGATTCTGAAAAGAGGCTGGCGTGTTTTCAGAGAGTGATGGCTGAATACGGGTATCCCGTCGGGGAGCACCGGATATTTTACGGGGATTTTTGGAAAGGAAAAGGAAAAGAGGCGTGTGACTGGTTTTTTGCGGATGGGACTTATCCGGAAGCGGTCATATGCGCGAATGACTATATGGCATTATCGGTCATAGATGAATTGTTTGAGAGGGACGTCCGCGTACCGGAGGATGCGCTCGTGACAGGATATGACGGCCTGGATGAGGGGGTGTATTATAATCCTTCGCTGACTACCGTTCATGTTGATTTTAAGGATATGGCATACAAGGCGGTCGATCTGATCGAACGTCACCAGAATGACGATGATTTAGAGGATATTTACGTAGAACTGGAGATGGTGCCAAGGATGTCGTGCGGTTGTATGAGAACGGATGATTCCGCGGCTTCCAGGAGATGTTCTCTTCATAAGGCAATGATGGAGGGCGATAATGTGGATATGCAGTTCAGCTTTATGACGATCGATCTGAGCGGGGTTACGAGCATCGGAGAACTGCACGAGGTGATCGCAAAGTATATATACAATGTGGAAGGGTTTGAAAATTATTATGTTTGCCTTCGAGAGGACATTGAGGACAGAAAAGTGAAATATGCCGGCTTTACAGATCAGATGCATGTCCGGGCGGCGATACAGCACCGGGAGGATTTGGGCGAAGTGGACATTTCGTTTGACCGGCATAGGCTTTTGCCAAGGGAATTGATCGACGATTCGCCGCAGTGCTACTATTTCGTGCCGATCCATTACCGTGACAGCGGGTATGGCTATGAGGCCTATTCGTTTGGAGGAAAGAGTCGGTATGGGAAGACGTATGTGCGGTGGAATATTTCTGTTTCCAATGCAATTTATAACATTAAATCGTATAACCGAATGAACGATCTGATTTTTGAACTTGAAAATATGTATATCCAGGATGTGCTTACCGGATTGTATAACCGACGCGGATTTGAAAAGTACGCGCGTATGCAGTTTTCACAGGCGAGGGCGAAGGACAGCATGGTCTGCGTGGTCGGGATCGACATGGATGGTTTGAAGCCGATCAACGATATCTACGGGCATCACGAGGGAGATTCCGCGCTGCGTGTCGTGGGGTATGCGATCAAGGAGGCGGTCGTTCCGGGGCAGATCGGCGCCAGGATCGGCGGGGATGAATTCGAAGTGATCTTTCCGTGTGAGAGCGAGAAGGATATTGATAACTGGATCCAAACGTTTGAACAGAGTCTTGAGGCTTATAACCGAAAAGCGGAAAAGCCATATGATGTTCATGCCAGTCTGGGGTACCGGGCAGGGATCCCAACAGCGGACGATACGATCGCAAGTTATATGAAAGAAAGCGACGACCTGATGTACCGAAATAAGTTGGAAAATAAGAAGAAAAGAAAAGAATCGCTGAGATAGGAAATTGTTACGGCAGAAATGAGGAAGAAATGGATATTAATCAGAAAATAGCAGGTGAACTTGAGATAAAGACATGGCAGGTAGAGGCAGTCGTGAATCTGATTGATGAGGGTAACACGATCCCTTTTATTGCCAGATACCGAAAGGAACAGCACGGCGCGCTTGACGACGAACAGCTTCGCAATCTGAACGAGAGACTTACCTATCTGCGGAATTTAGAAGAAAAGAAGGAACAGGTGCTCTCGAGTATTGAGGAGCAGGGCAAACTTACGGAGGAACTTCGCCAGCAGATCTTAGCAGCGGAGACCCAGGTGGTCGTAGAGGACCTGTACCGTCCGTATCGTCCGAAGCGGCGTACAAGGGCGACGATCGCCAAGGAAAAAGGACTGGAAGGACTGGCTAATATTATCCTGTTACAGAAGACGGAGCGTTCATTAGAACAAGAGGCAGAAGCGTATCTTTCAGAGGAAAAAGGGGTTGATTCACCGGAAAACGCGATACAGGGCGCCAAGGACATCATTGCGGAAGCTGTTGCGGAAGAGGCGGATTACCGTTTTTATATTCGAAAATTAACATTTGAAGAAGGAGTTTTGGTCTCATCGGCAAAAGACGAAAAGGAAAAATCGGTTTATGAAAATTATTACGAATTTGATGAGGCCGTGAAAAAAATCGCTGGATACCGCATTCTTGCCATTAACCGCGGCGAAAAGGAAAAATTCCTTACAGTCAGGATTGAGGCGCCGGAAGAACGGATTTTGAGATATTTGGAAAAGAAGATCATCGCGAGCGATAATCCAAATACGAAGGAGTGCCTGCAGGAAGTGGCGGCGGATAGCTATAAGCGGCTGATCGCGCCTTCCATCGAACGGGAGATCCGGAATGAACTGACCGAGAAGGCGGAAGATGGAGCGATCAAAGTGTTCGGAAAAAATCTGACGCAGCTTCTCATGCAGCCGCCGATTACGGGAAAAGTCGTTCTGGGATGGGATCCGGCATTTCGTACCGGTTGTAAACTAGCTGTCGTGGACGAGACGGGTAAAGTTTTGGACACGATTGTCGTCTATCCAACAGAGCCGCAAAATAAAATAGCGGAGACAAAGAAGATTGTGAAAGGGTTTATTGATAAATATCATGTATCCCTCATTTCGGTTGGAAATGGCACAGCGTCAAGGGAGTCGGAAATGGTGATCGTCGATATGCTGAAAGAGATCAACAAGCCAGTGCAGTACGTCATCGTCAATGAAGCTGGTGCGTCTGTTTATTCAGCTAGTCAACTGGCGACGGAGGAATTTCCGAATTTTGATGTCGGCCAGCGGAGCGCTGTTTCGATCGCCAGGCGTTTACAGGATCCTTTGGCGGAATTGGTTAAAATCGATCCCAAGTCGATCGGTGTCGGCCAGTACCAGCATGACATGAACCAGAAGAAGCTGAGCGAGGCGCTTTCGGCAGTTGTCGAAGATTGTGTGAACAATGTGGGGGTGGACTTGAATACGGCGTCAGCGTCGCTTTTGCAGTATATTTCCGGCATTTCTAAGCCAATTGCCAAAAATATCGTTTCTTACCGGGAAGAGAATGGAAGGTTTATGAGCCGGAAGCAGCTTTTGAAAGTAGCAAAGCTTGGCCCGAAAGCATTCGAGCAGTGTGCGGGATTTATGCGGATCAGCGATGGGGATAACCCTCTTGATGGCACGAGTGTCCACCCAGAATCCTATGATGCCGCGGGAGAACTGCTGAAAATGCTTGGTCTGAGAACGGAAGACATCCGGGGCGGTGTCGTGGGATTATCCTTATTGGCAAAAGACCGGAAGAGTCTTTCGGAAAAGCTTGGCGTAGGGGAACTGACGCTGAACGATATGATCCGTGAGTTGGAAAAACCTGGACGAGATCCGAGGGAGGAGATGCCGAAACCAGTGCTGCGCACGGATGTCCTTGAAATGAAGGATCTGACAGAAGGCATGATCCTGAAAGGTACGGTTCGGAACGTCATTGATTTTGGGGCCTTTGTTGACATTGGCGTCCATCAGGACGGACTGGTGCATATCTCAAAGCTTACAAATAAGAAATTTGTAAAACACCCGCTGGAGGTCGTCAGTGTGGGCGACGTTGTCGAGGTCAAGGTGCTTTCGGTGGATCTACAGAAGAAGAGGATCCAGTTGTCGATGATATTATAATACGTTTTCTGATACCAGGGAGGTTCATTGTCATGATAAATAGGAAATTGCTTACTGCTTTTTTGATCTGTGCTGTCGTTCTTTGCAGTTGTGGAAAAGAAGAGCCTTTGCAGGAACCGGAACAGAATATCGTTATTACCGAGGAAGAGGAAAGCGAACGCTATGAGGCCGTAGAAATCTATATGCCGGATTCATTGCAGCCAGAAAACGCCGAGGGAACCGATTATGCCGGTGATGAGTTTAGCGGCGTGGTCAGCGATCCGCAGGGAAAACCCGCGGTGTATTACAACAATTTTTCGATTGAAGGCGAAGAATATTTTGCGACGTTGACGCGCTGGACTCTGACGGAGGCGAACGACTGGAAGCAGGATGAATTATGTGAAAATTCCCTCAGCGAGTTCCTGAACCAGAAATACGAACAGATTGGCTGGAAATGGTTTAAACTGAACCAGTTCCGGCGCGGTGATGATGGCAGCCTTTACGGTATTTTTACGTATTGTGTCAAGGAAGTCTCAAAAGGTGAAGAAGGCGAAGAGAGTGTAGATACCGAAATGGAGACGCAGAAGTACTCTGTCCTTCAGATTGATGAAGAAAATGATCAGATTTTTGAGATCCCGCTTGTTGATTTTGTCCACACGCAGGAGGTAAAGTTCCGGCTGGAAGAAGATTTTGCTTCTGGCATCGATCTGACCAATTATCATATCTTTGAAGACGGAAATGTTCTACTGATCTATACGGAGAGCGGTGGAGAATACGGAAAGATCGTTGATGGGGAAACGGGACAGACATTGACCGAACTTGGCAACATCGTAAATGGAAGAAAACGGTTTGCCTTTGGTGAAAGTGAAATCATCTTTTTTTCCAGCGAGAATAAGCAGTTCCGTGTTCTCGGCATACCAGAGCTAACGGAGGATAATACGTTTGGTTCCCAATTGAGTGAAGAGGTTTCCGGTAAAGAGTGGCATTATTATACAAATCCAGATACGTGGGAATTGTTCCTCTGTAATGAAACGGGGGTATATTCGGCTGTCAGTTATCTGGATTCGGACGACATGGTGTGTTTGACGCAAAATACCGACTTGTCGGAGCTTTCCCAGGTCACAATGGGGGAAGAGAATATTTTGAATTTTATGATGGGGGAAGATTCCGGTTTTTATATTTGTCTGACGAGTCCGTCACAGGAGTACGGCGTGGAGGCAAACAAGTATCGGTTGTTATACTATAAAAAGGTGTAAATCAAATTATGCTTCTCTTCGTAATATGAATTTAGTACTTCGTCCGGATTCGAAGGTTCCTTGTTTTATATCATTTTTGCGGTAATTTTTACCGATACATTTGGATGTATTAGAGATAGGGTGGGTAGTTTGGATCGTAAATACCAACTTAACGTTGTCACGTAGGGGAAAAGAATCATTTGGAATCTTATTTGTAATTCGGATCGCGTAATCTGTATTTTTTCTTGTATATTTGGCAAAAGTTGATAAGGGAGGCTTTCTAGGTGGAATCTCAGTAACATCGGTGAGGCCATCTTCATAATCAACACAGTAATGAAGAGTGTAATTGATATTCATGAGCATACTGCGACTCAAATTTACAACTTTTATTTTCATGATCTTGTATTTGTCGGATTCGCTGTCAATACACATAACATCAGATAATTTTATACGCGGTTTGATTAAATATAAGATGAAGTAAAAGACGATAGATGCAATTATTCCAGTGATCACACTGGAAATCATTGGTTCAGATAAATCCAGCACTAGTGATCAATATCCTTTCTCATGGCTTTATACCTCCTAAAATTATTTTGTATAGTAATGTTAACATAAGTATTAGAAAAAGTCAATTGATAAATTAGATTTAATCAAAAAAAATTCGGAAAAAGGAAGCAGATATACATTTTTGCCGAAGGAGAGGAGTTGCCCGCTTTAGCGTGCAACTCCTTCTGCAATCCGGCTTACACCGACATAGACTTCAGAAATTTTGTACCAAGTTTTAAATCCTACGATCCCATCTGGTGAGAGTTTAAATATTCGTTGGAATGTTTTGACAGCTTCTTCTGTCTGAGGCCCGAAAATGCCATCGACAGCTATTTTTGGAATGAGCGGATAAGAATCGGAGATGACGTTTAAATGTTGCTGCATCTGACGGACTTTTTCGCCAGAACTACCTATTTCCAGATTGTAGCCGGGCCATGAAGAGGGAACACCGGATATCACTTCACTGGAATTGATGAAAATAGAGTCCCCGTAGTAATTGCGCAGGATTTCGATGGGGGTATAGCCTCTGTCACCGAGGGTTTTGGATCCCCACTGGCTCATCCAATTTGGACAAGATACATTTTTCCCGTCGCAGTATTGCGTGAGGATCGGCTGGATGACATTCGGACGTGAGAGGTAGTTGCTGAAGAGTTCGTCTACAATAGCCGAAATGCTTTCAAACACGTTTCGGTTTGGAATCCATTTGTGGTCGAATGCGGTGGAACTTGTAATGGTGAAATCGTAGCCTTTGTTGCGGTACCACTCTGTAAATACCCTGTTCAGCGTAAAAGACTGGATCGCCAGTATATTTGCCTGGATGGTCGATTCCGGCCACGTAGAATAGATTTCACTGCTTGCCACGTTTTTGATGTAATCTTTATATTTGACATAGTAATTTTGGGCGGAGCTGTCGGAGGGAGGGCCGTCGTGGACGACGACATATTCGGGAATGACAACCCGGCTAAGTACGATTTCTCCGGATTCATCGACTGGCTTAATTTCATCCTCTGCGATTTTGGGCGGATAGTCGCCCCAGAGCGTGTGGTCGGGGATAACGAATAATTCCGTGCCCGCTGGGTTTGTTGGACTGAGGGGGAGGAGAGCGGCATTCTGGATCGCCAGTTCACCAGAAAAAATCTCCGCTCCGCTCACTTCCAGTGTTTCGTATCCGGGGGCAGAAACATAAATGGTATACTCAGCGTACGGTTTGTTGGAACCCGGTTCCATGCTGTAATCAATTGGCGGCGCATCTAATTCGACGTCTGGAATCTGCCCTTCCTCATTTGTGGTCGCCTGTTCGATTACCTGGTCGGGCTGTCCGCTGCTCGTGATGCGTACGGAAGCACCTTCGATCGGCTTGTTGTCTGTATCGGAGGTGACATTTACCGTGAGTCTGCCGATATCCTCGCCCGATGTGACGGAAGCGAACAGTTCCGGTCTGATGGGATATGTTTTCAAAATAATTCACCATGATTCTAAATTGTTGCTATTATTATATTCATGAGCGTGAAAAAAGTTATATGAAAAAGTTGCAATCAGGTGGACGAGGGTGTATAATAAACCCAATTGTGAGAGATGCTGGATTGCGGGAGGTGCAGAGTGATCCGCACAGATCCGTTGGGGACGGATCCCACTATTATTTATGACAAGGCCGCCTGTGCGGTGAAATGAGGAGGAAACGATGCTTGACATTAAATTTTTACGGGAAAATCCGGATGTGGTAAAAGAAAATATAAAACATAAGTTTCAGGACAGAAAACTTCCGCTTGTGGATGAAGTCATCGAACTGGATAAAGAGAGCCGTGCGACGCAGCAGGAGGCGGACAGCCTTCGGGCTGATCGGAAAAAGATATCCAAAAATATTGGCGGATTGATGGCGCAGGGCAAAAAGGATGAAGCCGAGGCGCTGAAAGCAGAGGTGGCCAAAGGGGCAGAACGGCTGGCGGAACTGGAGAAGAAAGAGGACGAGCTGTCACAGAGGATTCGGGAGATCATGATGACGATTCCGAATATCATTGATCCGAGCGTTCCGATCGGTAAAGATGACAGTGAAAACGTAGAGATTGAAAAATTTGGAGATCCGGTCGTGCCAGATTTTGAAATTCCGTATCACACAGACATTATGGAAAAGCTGGACGGGATCGATCTGGACGCGGCAAGGGATGTCGCGGGAAATGGTTTTTATTATCTGATGGGGGATATTGCGAGGCTGCACTCGGCCGTGATCTCCTATGCGAGGGATTTTATGATCGACCGCGGATTTACGTATTGTGTGCCTCCTTTTATGATCCGCAGCAATGTCGTTACCGGTGTGATGAGTTTTGATGAGATGGATGCCATGATGTATAAGATCGAAGGCGAGGACTTGTATCTGATCGGTACGAGTGAGCATTCGATGATCGGAAAGTTCATTGATAAGATCATTCCCGAGGAAAAGCTGCCGCATACGCTGACGAGTTATTCTCCTTGTTTCCGGAAGGAGAAGGGGGCGCATGGGTTAGAAGAGCGCGGGGTTTACCGCATTCACCAGTTTGAAAAGCAGGAGATGATCGTAGTCTGCAAGCCAGACGAGAGTAAGATGTGGTTTGATACGTTGTGGCAGAATACGGTGGATCTGTTCCGTTCCCTTGATATACCAGTTCGTACGCTTGAGTGCTGTTCCGGTGATCTCGCTGACCTGAAGGTGAAATCCATTGATGTGGAAGCGTGGTCGCCCAGACAGAAGAAATATTTCGAGGTGGGGAGCTGCTCGAATCTTGGAGACGCGCAGGCAAGAAGATTAAAGATCCGTGTTGTGGGAGAGGGTGGAAAGTATTTTGCCCACACGCTGAACAATACGGTTGTCGCTCCGCCCCGAATGCTGATCGCCTTTTTGGAAAACAATCTCAATGCGGACGGCACAGTTCGCATTCCAAAGGCATTACAGCCATATATGGGAGGCAAGGATACGATTGGGTAAGAAGTAAGATCAATGGGGTATCGGGAGGGAGTAAATGGGAGGAACTATTATTTCTATTTGTCGTGAATCAGAGGAACCGCTCGGGATTTATACCGCCGAAGGAAGGGAGAGGCGGAGCGGTTCTTTTTTGCAAAAATGGTTTCACCGACTGCCGCAGACGGCATTGGTGGTGATCTGCCAGGGGCAGAAAGAGAAGCGGGATGAAACAGCAGTGCGGGCATCCGGGGAACGGGTGGTCTGGCTTCTGACTGCGTTTGAACGTTGGTTCTGCCACGATTTTCCCGCCAATCTCCATCCGTTTTCGGCCGATGTCGTGAAATGCTACTGGCAGAGTATGATCAGAGAGGTTTTGGAAATGGGACAGCCGCCACTAGATGTGGCGGCCCTTCTCGTACATGCGGGTCAGTATATTTTATGCAGTCAGGGATCGTTTTCGGTTTATGAAATGACCTGCTCGGGACAAACATGCCGCCGGTTGTTCACCGGAGTGGAGCGAAGGCGGCTGGATGAGGAACTTGGGATTTCACAAGACGAGATATCAGAGTTATCGTTCCGGCACCGGAAAATAAGGGAAAAAACACTTCTTTTCCTATATCAGAAGGAAATTTGTCCGAAGGATTTACATTCTCTGTATATTCCGTTTACGAAAATAAATTTTCAGGGAAGCCGTTTTAAAAAAGGTATGGAGGAACTGGCAGAACGTGATTGCTGCGTGGCGGTAGTGGCCGCGGATACCGATGGTGGGCGCAGGTGGTGAAAGAGGTGGGAAGATGGCGAGATACGTACTGCTCCGCGAATTGGGTAACGGGGCGACGTCCCGTGTTTATCTGGCAGCGGACAGGAGGGACGGGAACAAGTATGCGGTAAAGTGTTTTGAGAGAGTGCAGGCCTTTGACGTGGCACGGGAAGAGATGGAGGTCACGGGAAGGTTGAGACATCCTGGTATTCCTGTCATTTATGAGTCTGAAACCAATAAGGATGGCGGCCGGATTGTGATGGAATATGTGCCAGGAATGACGTGGAAGGAGCATCTGCGTAAGAACGGGGTTCTCACTGAGGAACAGGCGGTTGCGTGGGGAATGGAACTGTGTGATATCCTGTCCTATATGCACAGGCAGGATCCGGCGGTGATCTACCGGGATTTAAAACCGGGAAATCTCATGATCACGCCAGCTGGTCGTGTGAAATTGATTGATTTCGGGGCGGTAGTGGTCGGGCGTAATGGCGCAGGCTTTGCGGCAGAACCGATTGGGACAAAAGGTTTTGCCGCACCGGAGCAGTTCGTGAGGAATGGACGAGTTGATACGAGAACAGATATATATGGCTTTGGAGCCACGATGTTACAGATGATGACGGGGCGGCATCCGGCACATATGCCCGGATACAAATTAAAAGGGAAACGGGAAGGAGCCAGGCTTTCGGAAAAAATGCGGGCGATATTATTAAAATGTATAGAGACAGAACCAGACCGGCGATACCGGTTTTGTGAGGAAATCAAAAGAGATCTGGCATATCCTGGATGTCCGGCTTCTGGTGCCAGAACGTTCAGGATAACCAGATCAAGCATGCGGCTTCCGAATGACCTGTCAGCGCATTAGTTTCCTTTGCTGCTGAGAGGGTTTGACTCATGTTCCCAAAAAAGATTATTGTCAGGAGACGGCAGGTCTTTTTCATTGTAACGGGAATTTTGACGGATCTGGCCGGCTCTTTTTTCGGAAACACCATCCAGCGTATTTTTGTTTTCGGCCCGATCCATCGACTGTTGTTTTTGTGATTTTTCGTTCATAGGGATAACTCCTTTCCTTTGCTGATAGTAATAGTTATTTCCCGAAAAATACACGAATATGCGCAGATGGGTGAAAAGAAAATAGAGAAAAGGAAGAATGAGCCTAGAAATGGAGGGAGATCATGAATAAGAAAGATACGGTTATATATGATTTGGACGGCACTCTTTTGAATACGCTGGAAGATTTAAGAGACAGCGTGAATGTGATCATGGAGCAATATGGGTATCCTGTGCACAGTCTCGAGCAGATCCGTACCTTTGTCGGAAATGGGATTGGAAAGCTGATGGAGCGCTCTGTGCCGGGAGGACGGGATAATCCTGATCTTAAACAGGCGCTTTCTGACTTTAAAGGCTATTATACCGGTCACTGCCGCATCAAGACGAAGCCGTATGACGGGGTCGTTGACCTCATGAAGACGCTGTCTGGTCAGGGGTTTAAACAGGCGATTGTTTCTAATAAAAATGATGCGGCAGTGAAGGAATTAAATGAGATTTATTTTTCCGCGTATACCATGGCGGCGCTCGGCGACCGGGAAGACCGGGCAAGGAAACCGGCGCCTGATGCGGTTTTTGCCGCACTACGTGAATTAGGGAGCCGCAGGGAGCAGGCTGTTTATATCGGGGACTCGGAAGTTGATTATGAAACGGCAGTGAACAGCGGCATGGATTGTATTCTCGTGAGCTGGGGATTTCGGGACCGTGAAGTGCTGGAGTGCTTTGAGGGCGCAGTCATCGTGGATACGTGTGAGGAGATCCTGAAGCTTCTTTTATGAACGAGGATGGTAAGGAAGTTTATATGTCTGAAGTTAGGAGGATATGGATGAATCATTATGTTAAAAATTTGAACCGAATGGAGTTTGTACTTACATGGGCGTGTACAGGGAAATGTAAGCATTGTTCGCAGGGAGATCATGCTACGAGCGGTAAAAGCCTGGATGAAAAGTCGGCTGTCCGGGCCGTCCGTGAAGTGGCGGAGGTGTTTGGGATCAAGTCGCTTATGACGTTTGGGGGAGAGCCGCTCCTGCATTGGAAGACGGTATGCAGCATTCATGCCGCGGCGAGGGAATCAAAAATCCCAAGCCGGGAGATCATAACGAATGGCTATTTTACAAAGGACATGGACGTAATGCGCACGGCGGTACATGAACTGGGGCAAAGTGGTATCAATGGTATGCTATTGTCTGTGGATGCGTTTCACCAGGAAACGATTCCCATTGAGATCGTACGGCAGTTCGCCGAAGTGGTACTGGCAGAGGAGATTCCTGTCAAAACGAATCCGGCGTGGCTGGTGAGTGCCGATGCCGATCATCCTTATAACAGGGAGACGCGAGACATTGTGCGGCAGTTTGAGAACATGGGAATCCAACAGGCCAGCGGGAACGTGATATTTCCGAGCGGAAATGCGAAAATATACTTAAAAGAATATTTTGAGGCTGGAATGGAACCAGAGAATCCTTACATAGAAGACCCGACGGATGTCCGTGCCATCTGTATCGGGCCGGATGGAGATGTGCTCGGGGGGAATATATATGAGAAAAGGATATTGGATATTTTGTCCGGATATGAGCCGAAAAAGGAATAGAAACGGCAACATTTCTATATAAAAAATAACAGGCAGGCGTTTTTGTGCTTATGCCTGCCTGTCACAGAAAATCCTGGCTCTGATGTGTGGGGCAAAGAGAGCTGCATGTTCCAGTCAATCGTTAGTATCTTGTATAAACTTTAAATCCACTGGACGACAGTGATGTTGAGGTGATCTTCCGATCCCAGTGAACGGAAGAGTTGTAATTTCCTTCTACAACTGTAATAAAACCATTTCCTTTGGTCAAAACGATGACTGAGTGTGAGTTTCCGATTCGGATATTATCGCCCACTCGGATCTGATCGAAAGAGGAATGTGTCTGAAACGGCTGACTGGTGCCAAAAACCGTATCACTTAATTTGGCGGCAAAACCATAACAGCCGTAACCATTTCCAAAACGAGGAGAATGATAATAATAGCTGTTCGTCAGCGGCATACCTTCCGGATAAGTACTCCGAAGAGAATTCAGCGCGGCGTAGGCACTATTTTCTGTAACAATCGTACTAGGGCGTTCTGTCGGAACCGGAGTGGTGGTCGGTCGATTTGTCACAGGGCGTTTTGTCGGAACTGGAGCCGGAGTGATGAGTGGTTTATTTGTCGCAGCCGGCTTGTTTGCGGTACCAGGTCTTTTGGTGGGAATTGTAGTAGGCGTATCGGTTGGTGAATCAGTTGCTGGCTGTTTCGTCGGAACAGGCGCCACCGGCTGTTGTGGTTTGTTCTGACGATTTTTGACCGTAATCTTGCAGATCCATTTTTTCTTTGCTCTCTTGCCGGTAATTTTAGCTGTCCCGGCTTTTTTTGCCAGAACAAGTCCTTTTTTATTTACCGAAGCGATTTTTCTATTCGAGGATTTCCAAGTGATCTTTCCGGGGCGGCCGCTGATTTTCAGCCTGCATGTTTGTCCAACGAAAACCGTTGCTTTTCTACGGTTTATTTTTTGAGATGCAGCAGTAGTTTCTGTTGTCTGCGCCAGCGTTGCTGCCAATGAAAAGGTAATGATTCCGGCAGTAAGGGTGCGTGTTACGTTTTTGTTCATTGTCATCTTCCTTTCTTCTTTAGCGTGTAGAATATCTTTTCTGTGCCAAATCATTTGACTTTGGTATCATAACATAAAATATTAAAAAAATGTTACAAAAACATGAATTACATCAAATTACCAGCGCTGTTATAAAATAGTTTCAAAAATCCCTTTTCTAAAAACAGGCTTTTCGATTGCGTTCTCATGGCGGATATGGTATGCTGATAATAGTTGGGTTGGGTGAAAAAATGGCTGTATAGGAGAGCGATATGAAACAGCGATTGACAGATTTGGCTAATAGGTGCTATCAGAACGGACATTATACGTTTTCGCATTTTTTATCGGCATCGGAAATGGATGAGTTTTTTCAGATGAAAAAAGAACTGGCTTTTGTACCATATACAGCATTTGGAGGAAGCGAGGATGCAGAGCGGCAGATCGTGCGCTTTGGCAGCCAGCAGATGTTTGGGTATGAAGAGCCTTTTCCGATCTGCTGCCTTTCTTGCCGGCCGGTCTTGCCGAAGTTTGCGGAAAATCTCAATCACCGGGATATTTTAGGGGCTTTGATGAATCTGGGGATTGAGCGGGATGTGATCGGCGATATTCTCGTACGCGATAAGGAGTGCTATTTCTTTTGTCTGGAGAATATGCGAGAATATATTTGTCAAACGCTGAAAAAGATTCGTCATACAAATGTAGTTTGTGAGGAAGCCGACGGGCTGCCAGCGGCGTTTGCGCCAGTCCGAAAGCGGGAAGAGCACATGATCGCGTCCGAGCGGTGTGACGCCCTGCTATCGAAAGTGTATCATCTTTCCCGTGGCAAATGTATTTTGCTTTTTCAGGAAAAAAAGGTATTTGTGAACAGCAGACAGTTTGAAAATAGCAGCGGCACATTGAAAGAGGGGGATATTGTCAGTGTGCGGGGATTTGGGAAATTTGTGTATTTGGGAGTCGTGCGCGAAACAAAAAAAGGAAGAGTGACGGTGGCGATTGAAAAATATGTATGAGGATTGAGGCGGATGGACAAACAGAAAGGAATTCTTCTTTTGATGGCAACGGCAATCGTGCTGCTTTTGGTGTTTGGAAAAAATGAAAAGCGTGGCGGGGATGAAAACCCGACTGCCGTTGCCGGGCCGGAGTGGAATGGCGTGATTTCAGCGGTATCGGACGAGGCGCTGCAGGCGGAGCCAGAACCGACGCAGGACCCGGAGAAAGGGGTCTATTCCTTTTTGCAAGGACCAAAATCATGGAAAGAAGGACGTGAGTGGTCGGGAAAATGGGGCAAGGAATACTATGACGGTGGTTCCTTTGGCGCATTCGGATGTGGATTTTGCTGTATGGCAAATATGTATTCTACATTGACTGAGTACAAGTGTACGCCAATCCATATGTATGAATGGACGAAAAAGAATACGTCATATGGCGGCGGCGGGGCTGTTGCGTGGCCGTTTATGCGAAAGATCATGTCGGACAGTGGCTTTACCGTAAAATTAGGAGAAAAGCCGCCGACGTATAAAGAATTCCAGGCCGAGATCGAACAGGCGGAGTCGATGCTTGTTCTGATATCAAGCTATAACGATGACAGTTACTGGCAGGATACGCCGGGGCATTATGTGACGTTGTTTTTATATAACCGTGAAACGGAGAAGGCGTTTCTGACAGATTCAGGAGACCCGGAACACAACCGGAGCTGGATTTCGCTGAAGCTGATCTATAAGGCGCTCAAAACGAGCAGCGATTTTCAGTATCTTTCTGTGCTTTCTTATGAAGTGGACAAGGATACATGGAAACATAAGTCGTCAAAAGGGACGTGGATCAAGCCGCAAGCGCTGGATTAGAACCGGCATGGAATGTTGATGCCGCTTGGGAATGGAGGAACGATAAGATGAGATTTGTAATTCAGAGGGTGCAGCACGCATCGGTAACGATTGATGGAGAAGTGAGAGGAAAGATCGGAAAGGGGTTTTTAGTCCTTATCGGTATCGGTAGGGACGATGATGAAACCGTAGCGGATAAATTGGTTCAGAAACTCGTGCAGATGAGAATTTTTGAAGATGAAAATGGGAAGACCAATCTGGCGTTAAAAGATGTTGGAGGTGAAATTCTCCTCGTTTCTCAGTTTACGCTGTACGCGGATTGTAAGAAGGGAAACCGCCCTTCTTTTACGAGGGCGGGGAAACCGGACCAGGCGCAGAAATTGTACGAGTATATCATACAGAAATGCCGGGAGGTTATTTCTGTAGTGGAGCAGGGGGAGTTCGGTGCGGACATGAAGGTGGAGCTGCTGAATGACGGGCCGTTTACTATTTTGCTGGATAGTGTGGAAGTCTGATTTATCACATTTCCCTTTGAGATTTTATAATGTACAAATGTCAAATTTACTTTTGGCGATCATACTGTGTTTAGGAGGATGAATGGCATAAATGAACGAGATGAAAAAAACCAGATCCTGTCTCATCGCACTGCTGGCGGTAATCTGCCTGCTTTTTACCGGATGTAGCGGAGTAGACTCATTATTAGAGGATAAAGGAGATTCTTCCCAAGTCGTTTCGTCTGCTTCTTTTGATAAAGTTCCGCCCTATTCGGGAGATCCCTATGTCGTGATCAATGACAACCAGCCAGTATTTGATGGTGAGGAGACGGAAGGGGAGTCATTCGAAACATATGAAGAATTGGACAGCCTCGGCCGGTGCGGGACCGCATATGCAAAGATCGGGAAGGAATTGATGCCAACAGAGAAACGGGGAAACATCAGTCCGGTCAAGCCGTCTGGGTGGCAGTCAGCGAAATATGACAGTGTAGAGGGAAAATATTTGTACAACCGCTGCCATCTGATCGGATTCCAGTTATCCGGCGAGAATGCAAATGAACGGAATCTGATCACCGGAACTCGCTATTTAAACGTGGAAGGAATGCTTCCCTTTGAAAATCAGGTCGCGGAGTATGTCCGAACGACAGGAAATCATGTTCTGTACCGGGTGACACCGGTGTATGAGGGCGATGACCTTGTCGCCCGCGGTGTGAAGATGGAGGCGAAGTCGGTCGAGGATGGCGGAGAGGAAATCTGTTTTCACATTTTTGCCTATAATTGCCAGCCTGGAATCACCATTGATTACGCGACGGGTGAGAGCCATTTAACAAGGAGTGGTGAAGCGGAGCAGGGATTGGCTGAGGAGGGATCGCAAGAGGCGTATGTGTTAAATATAAATACGCATACCTATCATCTGCCGGCTTGTTCCGGTGTGGAGGACATGAAAGAAAAGAACAGGGAAGATTACACAGGTGCGAAATCAGAGCTGGAAGATGCGGGTTATAAAGCGTGCGGCCGCTGTATGCCGTAGAAAAATATGAAGTTATTTGGAAGATGGCAGGATCTGATTCCCTGCCATTTTTTTACTTTATAGGAAATTCCGACTTTTTGTGGCACAAAGAAAAGCGTATA
>CAJUTR010000021.1 GCA_910589665.1 uncultured Eubacterium sp.
ACTATCATACAGGTTTGCTCCGGTTTTGTATAGGTACGCACTATCTACCGTTTACTTTCTTTTTTGCCTCCTTTCCTAATGAAATAGAACAGCCACTCCTTTGTGGGAATGGCTATGTACTGAATTTAGGGCAATAAAAAAAGCCGATTGATTCTCGTTTTTTGAAAACCAATCAGCTTTTCAGCTATTTGACTTTTACACATTCAATATTTCCTTTTTTCTTATTGTCGGTAACATTGAATTTATTACAATTTCCCTATTTTCTTTTAAATACATATTTGCTACATTCACTATATCATCATTTGGAACAATATACTCACTGGTATTCCACAACACTTTACCCGAAGTACTTATATCATACACAACGAATCTATACTGATTAACTCCACATTTTAACGCCAAATCTACAATAATCTTTCTCTTGCTTTCTTCTGGAGGAAACGAAATTTCTACTAAACATTTTTTTAACGAAATTTCATAATCTAATATAGTAACCATACCAATGTATGTATTATCTGTCATATGATGCATTATCAATTTTTTCATTTTCTTTCCTCCTTTCCAGTTATATTATATGTTTTATGACACTAAAAGAACATATAATATTCATCTACCATTTCTAAACCATCCATTATTATCTCCCTTGCATATGCACAATCTGTAATTACAGCAGTATCCTCGTCACTTGCAGACCAGTGAGAATATGGATGACGTACACTATTGTATCTGGTATAAAGCCTGTTTAGATAATCCAACTGCTCTGTATCTAGCTTTCCCGTTTCGTTCCTATTACATTCATACATACCAACATGATTTTTTGAAAAATATGAAAATTTATTAGTTCCGCTATCAGTTTCTGTATCTAATCCCATAGCATCTCCTAATATTCTATGCAAGTAAAATTCATATGCCCTAAAAACAGGCGTCACTAAACATGTATAATCGGGCATATACCCCGTCAACATAGTATTGTATACCGCTGATAATAAATTAGCATAATGCTTTTCGCCCTCTTTTCTATAATGTGGTATAAGTTGCTCAAACTTATTTTCCACCTCTGTTTTCGTTATTGTCATAGCATGATAACTGTTTAATGTTTCAATTACACTTTGACCTGTTCGTAATAATTCTATAGCAGTTGCAATTACTTTTTGGAAAAGCACTGTCTGCTTTCCCTGCACATATGATTTAGAATTTGAATAACAATTAACCACTACCTTGTTATTAGACTGAAGAATTGTTATCTTATTTCTTGACCCCATATTCTCTGTTTTCAAATTAATTTCTGGTATATCTTCTTTAGATAAATTCTTATTTTCTTCATTGATACATTCAACAATCGCCCTCCAATCATCCAATCCATAACCTACAAAATATACAGATCCATCATTATAAGTTTTATACCCTTTAGCTAACAACGCACTTTTAGCCAATGCATCAACCTCTTCATTCAGTTCAATTCCCGAATGTGCTAAGACTTTTATAAATTCTATGTCTATGCTTTGCCTTTTTTGCTGAATAAATGAAACATATTTTTTTGTTAGTTCTTTCTTTGCCCTCCACTCTCCTGTTGCCCACTTTTCTATACCTTCATAATCATAAAAAACTGTCAGCTTTTTCTTTTTATATGTGATAGACCAATTTACCGCTTCTTTCACACCCTCAAGTTCTGCTGCAACATTTCTTAAAGCAATAAAATCCTCCCCTAAATTTTTTGTAAATGCTTTGTAAAGAGTATCTCTATTTCCACCAAAACTAATAAGAATCGCTCCAAATGCAGATTTTTCTTCCTCCACATTATAACTACCATCAACAAAGGCGATAACTTCATCTTCTTCCAACGAATTTATTCTATCATTTACCATTGAATTAAAATCTTCCGTTGAAACTACATTTTCTGTCGAAGTTCCATTATCTGAATCAGGCTTTTTAATACTATCATCCAGCAGAAATCTTTCCGCTTCGCTCAATGTGGCATAAGACTTATAAACTGCACCTGAGAATCCTTTTACCTGTTCTTCACATTCACTCCATGTACTATATATGCCCGGTACCTTTCCTACTTTAACCGCATAAAACTTCTTTTTTGCCATAAAAAACGCTCCCTTCTATAAAAAGTTGATTTATAATTATATCAAATACTGATACAATATACAAGCTTTTTTAAAATTTTCTCCATTTTTTTTACTGTTTCTATTCCAACTACAATAAAATTTCTATGCCAAATTACATTACTCTTATAGCGTTATCTGGTACATTACACGAATTCAGGTCACAAACTCCCCCCATCCACCTAATGCTATTTAGTTGATAATCCCCTATCTTGTCCACAAAATGCGGTATAAACAGCACCAAAAATCACTAAATAATGTGCTTATATCTCTCTCCACAGATTAGGAGACGAAAAACTCCACGGCGTTATTCGGGAAAAATTCTTTGAACTCTCCGTATAACTGGGCTGCCAGCGTTTTATTATGCGCGATCACAAGCGTCGGTTTATTTAATTGCTGGATAACATTAGCCATCGTAAACGTTTTGCCGGAACCGGTGACACCGAGAAGAGTCTGAAACTGGTTGCCTTCCTGAAACCCATCAACGAGGGCTTTTATCGCCTCCGGCTGGTCGCCGGTGGGTGCGTATTGTGATACTAATTCAAAATGATCCATGATACGATCCCTTTCTATAACTATGGACAACTGCTCTTTCGTTTTGCAACGCTATACATAGTATACCACGAAACCCAAAAAAAGTACAGAACAAATCGAATATTTGTTCTGTACTTTCTCCCTTCCACGTAGCCGTACCTCTTTTTTACTACTCTATCATGTTTTTATACCATGTCGCATAAAACACTGCTTTTTTCTGGCCAGGTTCAACCTCAGTCCTAGAATCGTACATCCTTTTACTCCAACCCATAAACACATAGCCTTTTCTTTTTACACGATCTAGAAGATTTCACATGATGATCGAGGCCTATTCTTGCTCTAATGTCCCCATTTTTTTGAGTATGATCTTTTGACTTGTCTCTTAATTCTTTAATAGTATTCTCTGTAATTCTTAAAAAAGATATATCATTATCCTTTTCTATCACCTTTTTGGATTCTTCAATCAGCAATTTATCATCTGAAATATATTTTACTTTTTTTCGTTTTTTCCCATAGGTCTTTGAAATACCAGCAAAATCATTGTTCCACAATTCTTGAATTTCCAAATTATCATTAACTTCTAAATAATAGTAATGTTCCAAACCTCCGCTAACAAAATAGCAAAAGATACCAGAATACTGCTTATTTTCAGATATTAAATACCTTATCGTACCAGTATAAAATTCATGTTCTCCCATATTGATCAATTCCCCTGTATCAAAAGTGTAAATCTGCAGGCATGTTCCATGCACACATATAATCAATTCAGGAACTCCATAATTATTTATATCCTTAACCATAAAAGACAGGGGCTTTATAGAAGCATTTTGTTTTTCCAGTAAAATATTAGCATATTCGTCACGCCATATTTCATTATGTTCTTTTCTTTCCATATCTGTCCCATTGTTTCCACGCCCACAAAAACAAATCGCAGAAACTAGCATGATAAAAAATATTTTCATCTCAAAAAACCTTTCTTCCTTTTTAGATGGTTGCCCATCATAACAAACCACTTCACTTTAAAACTTTTTAAAAACAGATTAACATACGGATTAACTTGTGTTATAATAAGTTTGCCGAAATACATAACAAAGGAAAACGATCCCATACATCAAGCTTATTATACCACAAAAAAACTAAGAATGTAACCGCAAACGATACTAAAATAGTTCCAACCAACAGTTGAATTTCCCAAATACAGCCAATCCGGTGTAAGTTATGGTACGAGGAGAATACAAAATGAATCAGACAGAAATCGGAACATTTATTTCCAGTTGCCGCAAAGAAAAAAGGATCCCGCTCCTTTATTCGTCAACACTCTTCATCGCTATTTTGGTGTGCCTTATCTGCAATCTTGCCATAGACGGCATTGTGTCATGGTCACTCATTCCAGCCAGTGCCATTATTTTTACGTGGGCCATATTTTTCCCTGTGCTCTATTTGAAAAAACGGGGAATCATCATAAGTTTCATATCCCTGAGCATGTTTACCCTGCCATTTTTATTCCTGATCAGCCACTTTACAGAAACAAAAGAAGTCTTCACCATTGGCACAGCAACAGCCGTCCCTTCCATCGTATTTTTGTGGGTCGTGACCGCCATCTTTCACTTTTTGGGAAAGAAAAGGATATCCACTGCAGCAGGGATCTCTTTCCTGTTATCAATCCCATTTTTGTTCACGATCAATATCATACTGTCAAACATGATCGCTGAACCTTTGCTTGATATTTGGGATATCTTTTCCGCGCTTCTCCTACTGACAGCGGCCGGTATTTCCTTCCTGCTACAAAAAAAGAACTCATAACCTTTCGTGATCTTAAAACAAAAACGGAGCAGTTTCCTGCTCCGCTCCTGCCGGCACCCCTGCCCCCCTTTTCATTGAGCAGGGTGCTCCGTTTTTCTTCGCTTTCGAATACGATTTCGCACCGGAATCCGCGCTGACCTTTTCCATGTGAGGAAGATCGCCTTCCCCGATTTTTTTACCGAACGGATCACCAGTTTTTTCGGTTTTGTCGCCGTATCAAGCTGTTTTGAAACAGCCGCCTGGTTCGTACAGGCCACGACATATTTGTAATGCCTGCCCGGCTTACACTTTTTATCCGTAAAGCCTGGTGTTTTTATATTGCTCTTCTGTGTGATCCACTTCTTTTTCGACCGATCGTAGCGCCTCACCTCATAGACGGCTCCGCTCATGCTATCCCACGTCAGCGTGATGGATTTTGTTTCATTCTTCACCGCTCTCAGGCCGGTTACTTCCGATGCCTTCGGCGCGGACGTAGGCGTTTTGGCAGAATCGGATGGCCCTGGCGCGGACGGCTTGTTTGGATCGTTCGGCACCGTTCCCGGATCAGTATTGCCCGGCTCCTCCGCCGGCTTTACGGCAAAGACTATACAGCCCGCCGTCGGTCTCAGCTTTGATCGCCGTCTCTCCAAGTGCACCCGGGTTCAGCTCACATTCCGAACCATTCATCCGAACCGATACGATGCTCTCATCCTGCGACGCGACCGAAAGGGAAGCACCATGATAGTTCCTCGGCGCGACAGATACCTTCACCGTCTTAGACGGCCCTTCCTTCTGCAGCGTCATTTTCTGCTTTGAAAAATGCACCAGCGCGGGCTTGCAGGCAAACTCATACCACAGTTTGGCCGACTCATCGGACGGCAGTACGGCCGGTTTGGCGCTGACGCCCAAGTCGTACTCGCGCTGTCCCCGCAGTTCCTCTTCGGTCAGCACACGGTTATACACGCGGACAGACGCGTAACTGTTATCCCCGCGGCGATCCGTCTGTGCGTCATGCCCGATACCGAACGGATACGACGAACCGGAAACCGTCCCCACACCTGTCGTCTTCCCCTCAATACGTCCATCGACGGCGATCATCAGCGTTCCGCCGTCATCCGGGGAATACATCGCTGCCACATGGTGCCATCCATCCAGATAGAGGCCGGTCGACTCACACGTCTTCCATTCCGTCCCGTTATGGATAAAGAAATACAGGCTGGAAGCGGTTCCCCGGAATCCCATCGTCTGATCGCCCTTTCCGAAGATCATATTCATCTCATCGTAACTATTGTTCATGTTTGCATACGCTTCCATCGTAAAGGCCTGGCTGCCCTGAAACTGTTTGTCAAAAACCGTCTTTGCCTTCTCGGAATCCAGGTCAAAATAACCGCGCATGTAGCTGACATTTTCCGTTTCATCATAACCTAACGTATAGTTCGAGTCGCCCGTCATCGAAACGTCGAGCTGATTGCTGCTCCAGTCTTTCCAGACGATATGCGCCGGATGTTCCGCCATGTCCTGCGCCTCCGTGATCTTCTGTTCGAGGAGCAGGACGACCTCTTCACTCACGAGCGAACGCTCTTGCTCTGTGAGGACTGTCCCCTCCCCGCCATAAGACGGATCGCCTTCAGATCAAGCAATGCAGCGAGTTGGGAAGGAGAATAGACGATGATTTCCTTTACTTCCTTCTCAAATGCCTTGACTGCTGGATTTCCTTCATCGATCTCTACATTCCGGTACGGCCTTGTTAGTTCGGTCAGGTTTTTTCCCTCTTCGGCCGCATAAGGGATCAGCGTGTACTCATAGCTGTACTCCTGTTTGTTCGGAATGAGGTATTCCGCCAGCATGTCCGGGCCGCAGCTCTTATTTCCGGCACCCTGCGAGGCCAGATTGACGGACAAGATCGTATCCCGTTCCGGCGTGAGTTCGTACGGGGGCCTGGCCTTCGTCAGATCAGAAACCGTAAAATGCAGTGCCGAAGTCTCGACATCTTCCCTGCCTGCTACGATGAGAGCCTCCTCCCTCTCCGGATCCGTCACCGTAAACCACTTTGTCCCCGTCAGCGTTCCGGTATCCTGGGTGTCCAGGTAAGGATAAAACAGCTTCGAGACCGTGGTCTCATATTTTTTCACTACCGCAAAATGATTGCGGTCGCTCATCAATTCCACCGGCCCGTTTCCATACCAGCACACGTTTTCATATCCGGCCGGAAGCCGCATATTCGTCCCGATTCTCAAATAATTTCCGAGAGCCGTATCCGTGGCATCGCTCGTCATCGTGACAGTCACGGCCCCGTTCGCTTCGACTATATACTCCAGTGCCACGCGAAGTCCCGGCTGTTCCGGGAATGAGAGCGCCGTGCGGATCTTCTGACGCCCGTCTTTTGTTTCCCCGATCTCATACTCTTTCAACGACTGGTTATTCACCGCAGTCTTCCATTTCTTATCGTGGGAGCTGTCGTTATTGAGCGGCGCGCGGTAAAAATTCGGCGCCGGGCCTTCCGACATCAGAAGTGTACCGCGGTACGTGTAATCTCGGAGCATACCATCCTGCTTCCCGATGGAAAACGAAAAGTCCGAACCATTTACTACGATGGAATCGTCCCCGTCACGCACCTCCACACTACCTTCGGCCGGCTGGTAATGAGCCTGTTGAAGTGTCTCCGGCGGCAAAAACTGCTCCTGTGCCATGACGTGGCCCGCTTTTGCATATAACGTATCGGTTTTCTGACGCACTTCCAGTGTCAGATAATATTCCTCCCCCGCCTTCCTCCCGTCCGGTAGCTCCTCGATGAACGGAATGTAAAAATCCGCTTCTTCCCTCAGTTTTACGTCTACTTTCTCCGTTCCAGACGCGAGTAACGTATCGTCTTCACTTACACGCCAAACCAGTTCATACCGGTTCAGATCATCAAACGAGGATTCATTGTACACATGTACATTTCCCCGTATTGCTGGCGGTAAACCAGAAATTCTGGTATATATACTTGACTTCATACAATTCTGGCTGGACATCGCGGGCACAAAGCACTAATTTTCGAGCTATGATATCGAAAAGAAATTCGCCTGCAACTTTGACTATATCAACCGCATTTTCAAAAAAGAGACCGGACAGACGATCTTTTCCTATCTGACAGCCGTCCGCATATCGCAGGCAAAAACACTATTAGCCACCGGAAACCTGCCCGTCACCTCCGTCGCGCTGCACGTCGGTTACGAGGATATCTACTATTTTTCCAATGTATTTAAGAAAAACACGGGATTATCTCCCACCCAGTACCGCAAAATGATCTTACAAAACTAACGCCGCACGTCAGGTCAGCTTTCTTTTAGTTTCGCCGAGAAGTCAGCCATCGCCTCCGAAATCTTGATTCTCTGCGGGCATACAGCTTCACAGCTCCTGCAGCCGACACAGGCCGTCGGGTGTTTTTCCTCCGGCACGGCTTGCAGCGCCATCGGCGCGAAAAAACCGCCCCCTGTAAAACAGTGCTCATTATACAGTTTCAAAAGATCCGGGATATCCAGTCCCTGCGGACAATGGTCGACGCAGTAGCGGCAGGCCGTACACGGAAGCGTTTTGCCGAGTAGATCCTTTGCCGCCTCCAAAAGCGCTTCCATCTCTTCTTCACGCAGCGGCTCATTCGTCTCGAATGTTTTCACATTATCCGCTACCTGCTCAAAATTTGACATGCCGGACAAAATGACCGTCACGCCGGGAATCGTCTGCAGAAACCGGAAGGCCCATGCCGGAATCCCCTCGCCGGGACGCAGTTTCTTCAGCTTCTCCTCGGACTCATCCGGCAGCTTCGCCAGTTTGCCGCCCCGCAGCGGCTCCATCACCCAGATCGGGATATCCCATTCATGTAAAAGCTCCACTTTTCCCTTCGCGTCCTGGAATGTCCAGTCAATGTAATTGAGCTGGATCTGGCAGAATTCCATCTGTTTCCCATACGCTTCCAGAAAACGCTTCATGATATCATACTCCCCGTGGGCGGAAAAGCCGAGGTGCCGGATACGGCCGTTTTCTTTCTGCCTGCACAGATAATCGAAAATGCCGTATTTCTCATCGAGATAGGCGTCAATGTTCATCTCACATACGTTGTGGAACAAATAGAAATCAAAATAATCCACGCCGCACTTCTCCAGCTGCTTCTCAAAAATTTCTTCCACCTTATCCATATTGGACAGATCATACCCAGGAAATTTAGAAGCCAGACAATAACTGTCACGAGGATATTCGCGAAGCACTTTCCCCATGACGATTTCCGAATTTCCATTGTGATACCCCCACGCCGTATCGTAATAATTGATGCCGTGCTCCATCGCATAGGCGACCATTTCTGCCGTGCGCGCCTCATCAATCTTTGCATCATCGCCTTCCATCACCGGAAGACGCATACCACCCATACCGAGGGCGGATAATTGTAACTCCTGAAATTTGTTTTTTACCATAAAGACCTCCATTTCCAAACGTTTCCATGCCTTTGCCCTACATACAAGGCGGCCTGAAAAGGCCGCCTGCATGAACTAACTATCATTTCGTTTTACTTTAGTCTGGATATTCCGCTTTTTCACCGCTGTCGGCATAACCGATCGCATAGATCGTAAACGGCTTTTTCTCATCGCCCTCTTTCATCTTGATCTCAAGGGTGTGATCTTTTACCGTATCCTCGGAGAGTGCTGTAAATACCACCGCGTTATTCCATCCGCCGTTGCTTTGGGCAAGATCCCCGACATACTCTCCATCGACATAGCACTCCGCCTTACCAAAACCGGAACCTGCCTGCTTATAAGCAACTAGTATACTGTTACATTTGATCTCCGCTTTGAAGCTGTCGCTGCCCGAAGACGACGTATGCGCCCATACATCTGGGAACCACGGCAGCTTCTCAACACCGTTCTTTATATACTGCAGCGTCGGCTGGGCACTGTCCTTGAGTACCGAAAATCCACCCGGCGTCAGAGATTTAACTGCGTCAATCTTCGAGATGTCCGTGGAAGACTCAAGTGTCTTCATGCCAACAAAATTCTTACC
Source organism: uncultured Eubacterium sp. (assembly GCA_910589665.1). Taxonomy (GTDB): domain Bacteria; phylum Bacillota; class Clostridia; order Lachnospirales; family Lachnospiraceae; genus Eubacterium_F. The sequence goes on from CAJUTR010000021.1 coordinate 9,462, forward strand.
GCTTTTCGGCTTCAATGTTTCCGTATGATTATCGGCCTTCGCTTTTTCTTCATCCACCGTGCGGAACATTTTGGAAATACAGTCTGCCATGTATCTGTGGCCGCCTACATCCGGATGTCCGTCTGCCCAGTAGAACCAGTTATCAAAATCAGATTTCTTACTGCCAGACATCCCCTTACCCGGACTTACCATCGCCAGCTCATAATATTTGCCAAATTCCGAATAATCTTTTTCATGCTGACAACCGCTTATATACAGCACAAACATAAGGACAACAGCCGAACCCTGCTCTAGCGCCGTACGGATAATACTCTCATACTGCTCCTGACACTCGCCGTCGTCGTTTACGGCAAAATCAATGAAGAGGATATCCGGATACTCGCCATGTTTCATCTGTGCCAGCACGTCGCGCTCATATCGTATGATCCCGAGTTTCGACGGCGTTCCGCTCATACCCGCATTGATAAAATGAACATTGCTCCCGTCTCCTGCGCCATAGTTGTATTTGAACTGATTGTAAGACTCTTCGGCGTAGCAGTCTCCGTTATCCGTTTCCGATGCGGCAAACCCCTCGGTGATCGATCCGCCGAGATAAGCGATCGTAACGTCTTCTCCAGCTCTCGCTTTCTCGATCGCTTTTTTGATCCTCGCATTATTTCCGGTCGAAAGTGTCGATGCTTCTACCATCCCGGCATAATCCGCGTTTTCAAACGGCATCGCCTGAACCGTAACATTGTCTACTTGAAAGCTCACACCCGCCGGGCCACTCAGCTTCAAATTGAAATCATAGGAATATTTCGGCACCTCAAACGAAAACTCCTTGTGTACCGTCTCTCCGCTCGGACAGCTAAACGCCGTCGAATCCGACATCGGATCGACTGACTTATCCTTTATGTAAGCCCCGTTCAGCGTGAAGTTCAGGTATTCCCCTTCGTAGCCAACCGATAACTCCTGCTCGCTTCCCGTCTCCTGTGTAAAATCTGCTGAAATTTTACATACACCGCCATACAACATCGCTTCGGTCAATGGCACAGTAATTTCAGATTCTACTACTTTACTCGTACTGCCATCAAAATCTACAGTTGTCGTATTATAGGCTGGTACGATCGTCGCCTTTGGTGTCGCCGCTGGTTCCGTTACTACCGGCACATCCTGCGTCGGCGCTGGCGCCGTCACGGTTGGTGCGGATGATCCCGGCGTTGCGGTAGCTGCCGGTGCGTTTGTTGATTTACTCTGTGAAACGTTTTGTTTTGCTTTGACAGCGACGGAACACGTTCCGATCTTCTTTTTCTTTTTCGGCTTTTTCTTATTTTCTTCATAGACGGTAATCTTTGCCTTTCCCGCCTTCACTCCGGTGACTTTTCCCGCTTTGGTCACCTTTGCCACCGATGTCTTATTGCTCTTAAATGTGTACTTTTTCTTTGCCAGCTTATTCTTGATGACAATCTTTTTTGATTTCTTGACATTGAGCGTCATGTTTTTCGTCTTCAACGACGCTTTCTTAGCCGCTTCTGCTGCCCCTGCGCCAGAAATGCTACCAACAGTCAGCGCCATCACTAACGCTGCGCTGATCACCTTCTGTCTACCCAGTTTCATAATAAAAACCCTTCCTTTCCATTTGTTATCCCATTGCGCTGATACATGGAACCTACCTGCTCCAACGTATCGGCACTGTTGTTAATTATTTTATCACTCTCTTCCCAAAATAGCAAGTTTTATGTCTTCACCTTGTACAATGAATGCGTGAACTTTCCTTTGTCATTCTGAAGCGTCAATCCGAGCGGACGGCACATGAGATCGAGCTTTTTTAAGACCTGCTTTTTCTTTTTTCCCGAAACAGGCGTCGGCTGGTAATTATTCACACCGTTGGCGGATGATAGCGAACAGGGGATGATCTTTACCTTGCTCTCTTTTTTCTTTAACTTTCCGCCGCGGAACAGAAACGTCTGCTGAAAGATCATCGTATCCTTGTCCGCCGGATTTGTATTGCCGCCAAAACAGAAATTTCCGAGACTGTATACAATATAGCTTCCGCGGTACTTTTCGATTCCCTGCAAGATATGGGGATGATGTCCAAGCACGAGATCCGCGCCCTGGTCGACCGCGTATCTCGCCAGGCTCTTCTGTGAGTCCGATGGCTGTTTCCCATACTCTACGCCCGCATGTATGCTGACGATCCGCAGATCCGCATCCTTCTTTTTCAGCTTCTTCATGCCTTCCTTAACGAGCGTTTCCGCTGCTTCCAATCCCTCCAGACCATTCACGGAGATCATGCCGATCTTTGTTCCCTTCGCTTCATACATGCCGATCTTTTCATAAGAAGAATATGTAATACCTGCCTCTTTGAAACATTGTTTTGTATCGGTATAACTGCCCTCACCGAAATCACGGCAGTGATTGTTCGCGAACGCGGCGGCCTCGATGGAACCCTTTTTCAAAATATCCACATATCCTGGACTTCCCTTAAACGCAAACTTTTTATCTGCCCTCGTCGTCCTCTTCGTCAGTACGCCTTCGAAATTTATGAGCGTCAGATCGTCCTGCTTAAAATACTTTTTTACTTTCTTAAAAAAGTAAGCCGGATTTTTCTGTTTTTTATACACAGCATAAAAATTTGTAGCAGACGGTGACATCTGATCGGATCCAAACGTGCAGTCGCCGGCCGCGCTGACCGTGACTGCCGTCGTATCGCTCTCATCTGCTTTCCCCTGATTGATCGCGGTCTTAGCTCCGCAACCTGGCGGAGCTGGCAAAGAGAAGGTAGCAACCAGTGTCAAAACAAGCAGGACAGCCTTTGCCCTTTTATCCAAAGTAAACGACCTCCTCTTCCGGCGGCTCAGCCGGCTCGACATGGTCTGCATACAATACCGGGAAATCGCCATCGTGTTTTCGGCTCTTCTGCATCTGGACCTTGACCGTCACCGTCACCCATGAATCCGTTTCCAGTTTTGCCGCCCCCGTATAGTGGCACATAAACCCGATCTTGGCAATGTCATCCTCACAGCAGGTCATTGCCTTGCGCGACGGCACAAACGCGTCTTTCGGAAACGTCAGGTTCCGGTAAACCTGTCCCTTAAACGTGATCGTCTTCCCGGCATATTTTTCCGGATGTTCACTGATGTCCAAATACCACAGTCCAAAATCATCATCCTCCAGCGTGATCGAAGGCGCGTTGACATCATACGGCAGTTCCTCGTCAATATTGCTCTCCACCGAACCGTCTTCTGATTCAAATAACACCTGCGCCCTCCGGTTAATAGCTTTCACACTCCTTCTCGCCGCTGGTTTATCCATCTCTTCGGTACAGCGGTTAAAGATCACGAGGTCTGCCATTTGAAAATGAGCCATAAGAAGCGGTTTCATATTACTGCTGTAGACCTGGTACGTAAGCGCGTTCACGGTCGCGAACGTCTGTACGACGATCCAGTGTTCCGGCAGAACGTCCCCATACAGCTCTTCCATATCCCACATGCCATTGTATTCGATAACGACGCGGTCAGGCTTATACTTTTCCTGCAACTTTTTACACGCCTCTTCTGTGAGCTCGTCCTCCTCCTCTACCGTAACACATGTAATGCGGTTCGACATAAGAAGTTTGGCATCGATCTCATGCTCACCCTCTTCACACAGGATCAAAAGTGTTTTTGACCCATCCGAAAAATTTCCCTCTTCGATCACTTCCTGAATACAGGTTGATTTTCCACTTTCCAATAAGCCGGTGAACAAATATACCGGTATTTCCTTATTTCTAAACATAACCGTCTCCTTTATCTGCCTGTGAACAGCTTCTTCAGACCCGCCTCATCCAGCTCGGCGCCGATCACACAGATCCGTCCTGTATAATCTGCGTTTCCACGGCGGACTTCGTATTCACCCGGCACAAGATCGAAGTGGAACCACTGTCCCTCCTCCGACGCCACGATCCCCTTCGCACGGAGGATCGTGCCAAGTGCCACCTTTTCATCGGCGATCTGTTTCAAAATCTTCGTCAATTCCGGCTCCGTATACTTGTGGGCCGTCTCCATACCGATGCTCGTAAAGACGTCATCTGCGTGATGATGGTCATGATGCTGGCCGCATCCGCATCCCTCTCCGTGCCCATGCTCATGTTCGTGATGACCGTGGCAGCACTCTTCTCCATGCCCGTGCTCATGTTCGTGATGACCGTGGCAGCATTCTTCTCCGTGCTCGTGCTCATGATGGACATGCCCGCACTCCGGACACACTTCCGTCTGTTCCACCAATTCTTTCTGCCAGTCGGTCTCTTTTTCCATCGTACGCAGCATCTGCTCTCCGTCTATTTCCTCCCACGGCGTCGTAATAACTGCCGCTTCCGCATTCTGCTGGCGGATGAGATCCAGACAGGCCTGTAATTTTTCCTCCGTCATCTTTCCCGTGCGGCTCAGTACGATGGTGCCCGCATGTTCGATCTGGTTATTATAAAATTCGCCAAAATTTTTCATATACATCTTACATTTCGTCGCATCTGCCACCGTTACAAAACTGTTCAGTTTTACCGCATCCGGCGGCAGTCCTTCTTGTACGCCGCGCACGGCCTGAATCACGTCGGATAGTTTCCCCACACCTGACGGTTCGATGACGATACGGTCCGGGGAGTATTTCTCCAGCACTTCAACGAGCGCTGTTCCAAAGTCCCCTACGAGTGAGCAGCAAATACAGCCCGAATTCATTTCTGTAATATTGATCCCCGCATCTTTCAAAAATCCTCCATCAATACCGATCTCACCGAATTCATTCTCGATGAGTACCAGCTTTTCTCCCTGAAACGCCTCCTCAATCAGCTTCTTGATCAGCGTTGTTTTGCCGGCCCCTAAAAAACCGGACACAATATCAATTTTCGTCATGTCTGCATTCTCCTTTCCTGATTCCCTCACACATATTCAAAATGCTGATAATCTTTTGCGTGTTTCCAGTTCCCGCCCCATGAAAAACCGTACTTTTTAAATATTTTGTAAACCTCGTCTCCCTTGTGGATCATATAATCCTTGTATTTCCCGCGGCACTTCGAAACTTCCCGTTCCTTGTAGCGTCTGCTGTTTGCCGGCGCAATGCCCTTTGACGTAATATACGGATTGATCTTCGGATTTATATCGATTGCGAGCCCTTGGCTGTGATTCGATAACTTATCTGTACCAGCAATCTTGCGGTAATTAAAAGCGGACGTATTATTTGCTGCCATCGAAGCTTCATCGTCAGCGCCGTAGTCATCCACCAGCCTCATCCGCTGGATCGGATATCCGATCTGATACAGGCGGTAAAATACTTTCAGCGTTCTGCGGGCAATCTTCCGGTTTACGATCATCTCCCCGCTTTTGACGTTTCCCTTAAAATCCACATATAAAATGCGGAGATAACGCAGACGACCAAGCGGAATGTCAGCATCTTCCTTATAAGATTTCCCTTTGATCCGTTCAATGACCTCATCCGTAAGTTTCTGATACGTGAACCCGTCTTTGTAAGTGTGTACCTTCTCTTTCGCTATACCTGGCTTTGCCATGCAGATCTTCGTCCTGCATGATCGGAACCCAATCAAAAGCGACGCTGCCATGACGACCACCGCAAAGGCTGCAAATCTTTGCACTTCTTTTCCTTTTCTCATTCTCTCCATTAAACCTTTCCTATGATTCTGTCGATTATATATTGTACACCAAATCAAATGATAAAACAAGCAAAAAGACAAACTTGCCTATACACGTTCTCATACACAGAAACAACCATGAAAAGAGGAACTCTATGACGTATTTGACCCGAATCGTATATTCATGTATCCTGGCCATAACCGCAAATTTCTACTCGCTCCATGCCTGGTGCGGCTGGACCAGCTCATGGATCTTCGCCATCCTTTTTACGGCCGTAAATATTCGGCCCTCCATCTTTAGCCGCAGGCTGCGGACAAACAAGCTGCGAAACTGCGCGGACGGCTGCGAGCTCCTGATATTATTTTTGCTCTCCGCCACGTTTTCCTTCCTGTATTCGGTTGCCGGCTGGACCGGATCCCTCGGTCTCGGCTCTCTTTTGGCCGATCCGTTCCTATGGCTCTTTAACACATTGTTCGTATTTCTGGCGGAAGCCATCGTATTCTGGAATGGGATGATACGCATCTACGCATGTTCCTCCCAGCTCGGCATCAAATGGCGCGTGATCGGCGCCTTATGCGGTTTTGTGCCAGTCGCAAACCTTATCGTACTATCGAAGATGATCCGGGTCGTATCCAAAGAAGTCATCTGTGAAAATGAAAAAATCCTCCAAAATGAAAAACGGAAAGGGGAACAGATCTGCCAAACCAAGTATCCTCTCCTGCTCGTGCACGGTGTATTTTTCCGTGACTCGGATTTTTTTAACTACTGGGGACGGATTCCCAAAGAACTGCAGGCAAACGGCGCCTCCATTTATTACGGCAATCACCCGTCAGCCGCTTCGGTGGAGGACAGCGCCAAAGAACTGGACGCGCGCATCCGTCAGATCGTCTCTGAAGCAAAGTGCGGAAAAGTAAATATCATCGCCCACTCAAAAGGCGGACTCGACTGCCGGTACGCCCTTTCTGCCCTCGGTACGGATGCCTATGTGGCATCGCTGACGACGATCAATACGCCCCACCGCGGATGTGAGTTCGCCGATTTTCTATTAAAAAAGATTCCAGAATCCCAAAAGAATAAAATTGCCAGCGCCTACAACGCCACACTGCGGAAATTCGGGGAAGAAAACCCGGATTTTCTCGCCGCCGTCAGTTCCCTGACCGCCGAACAATGCGCACAGCGGAATGAAGAGCTGGCAGACAGTCCCGACGTGTACTACCAAAGCACCGGTTCGCGCCTGAGCGTTCCGTCAGGCGGCCGTTTCCCACTCAACATGACCTGCGCGCCCATCCGCTATTTCGACGGGTACAACGACGGTCTTGTCGGCGAGAAATCTTTTGCCTGGGGCGATCATTACGAGTTCATCAATCCAGGCGGCGCGCGCGGCGTATCCCACGGCGACATGATCGATCTGAACCGGGAAAATTTCGACGGCTTCGATGTGCGGGAATTTTACGTGCAGCTCGTTCATGAGTTAAAAGAAAAGGGATTTTAAGTTGAATTTTAGTTTCGAATGTAGTATACTAATAGTTAGGTCAACCGATCAAACTTGAGGAAAGCAGGTGCAGCAAATGGGTATTATCGCAGGAGCAGGCGCAGTTGTTATCATTGCGGTCATCGTCGTCATTGCCGCTGTAACAGCAGTGATCGCCGGGGTAAAGGATTCTCTGAAAGAAGACGGAGAAATGTAACGCTTTTTGCATTTACTGAAATTTTTAAAATTACTACTTGATTTTTTTGTCCAATTGTGCTATGATTTGTAATTGAGAGGAAAAACGGGGTATGGCTCAGTTTGGCTAGAGCGCATCGTTCGGGACGATGAGGCCGCAGGTTCGAATCCTGTTACCCCGATGAAAAAGTACGTTGGAACGACGTACTTTTTTGTTGCCTAAAGGGGCAAAGTCCCTAAGGAACAAAGTTCCTAAGGAATATGGTTCCTAAGGAATATGGTTCCTTGGATATATGTTGCTACGAAATGGAGGATAATCATGAAAAAAACAGCATTACTACTTACAACCTGCTGCGCGCTTGTTCTGGCAGGCTGTTCAGCTACCGAACCATCAACAGGTACACCGCAGACAACAACCCAGTCCACAGACTCACAGGCTTCTCAAGACGATTCTGCTTCCGCTGCTGCAACTGCCGCGCCGGAGGAAAGCACAGCAGCGCCTGAAGAAACCACGGTAGCTTTGGGAGACAAAATGACACTGGCTGATTGGACGATCACCGCAAAGAAGGCTTCCGTCGAAAAGAAGATCAAAAACGGGAAATATCAGTATTTTCAACCGAAAAAAGGAAATTCTTTCATCGTCGTATCGCTCTCCGTCCGCAATGAGGGAAAACAAGCCGAAGATTTCCTTCCCCGGGTCGGATATGAAGATAAGATGACGAGCGTGACCTTGTTCTATAAAGACGGTTATGAATATAAACCAACCGAACTGATCGCCTATGATAAAGACCTGACCACACGGAAGGTTCAGCCGTTATCGACAGAAAAAGGTGTGGTCGCTTTCGAAGTTCCAAAAGAGGCAGCAAAGGCAAAAAAAGACCTGAAACTTACCTTTAAGTCAAAAGGACAGACGGCTTCCTATTCCTTGAAATAGGAACATATTGCATCATAAATAGAAAATCAGGTAGACAAAAATGTCTCTCAAGTCATAGGAATGGCGCTGAGGGACATTTTTTTAACTTGACATAAGTACGAAATCGTACTATAATACATGGTATGATTTCGTACCAAAAAAAATGATAAATAAACCAGATCTCGTGTCTAATACAAAAATGTTCGACCATGGAGGAAAAAATGAAAACATATGACTCAAAAGAACTAAAACGATTTAATTACCTGTTCGGGGAAATTGACGCCGCCTATCATGAAGCATCCCTGCAACTCGGGTTGTCGGATAGCGCCATGCGGATCCTATACACGATCTGCGATAATGGCGGCGGCTGTCTGCTGCAAACGATCTGCCGCTATTCTGGACTGAGTAAACAGACGATCAACTCTGCCCTGCGCAAACTGGAAAAGGAAGGCACCGTCTACCTGGAATCCGCAGGCTCGAAAACAAAAATGGTCTGTCTGACCGAAGAGGGGAAACAACTCGCAGCTAAAACCGCCATCAAGCTGCTGAATACCGAAAACGAAATCTTCGACTCGTGGACGAAAGAAGAGGTCCATACCTATCTTTCCCTCACCGAGAAATTTTTAACTGATTTCAGAAACAAAACAAGACAGAAATGAGGTTAGCTATGAACATCCAATTATCCGATCACTTTACACATAAAAAACTACTGAGATTTACGTTCCCATCTATTATCATGTTGATCTTCACCTCCATTTATGGTGTCGTTGACGGTTTTTTCGTCTCCAATTTTGTCGGGAAAACACCGTTTACTGCCGTAAATTTTATCATGCCCTTTTTAATGATCCTCGGATCACTTGGCTTCATGTTCGGAACGGGAGGCGGCGCTCTCATCGCCAAAACGATCGGAGAAGGAAAAACCGAAAAAGCAAACTGTCTTTTTTCACTTATCGTCTATTTTTCGATCGTATGCGGCATTACATGTATGGGACTTGGATTGCTTTTGATCCGCCCACTGGCAGCGGCGCTTGGTGCACAAGGACAGCTTTTAGAGGACAGCGTCACATACGGGCGCATCCTTTTACTGGCAATCACCGCTTTTATCCTCCAGTACGAATTCCAGTGTCTATTTGCCACCGCCGAAAAGCCAAAACTCGGACTGTATATAACGATTGCCGCCGGACTTACCAATATGATATTTGACGCACTGTTTGTCGCCCTGTTTCAGTGGGGACTCGTTGGGGCTGCCGCCGCAACTGCTCTCAGCCAGTATGTCGGCGGTTTCATTCCGCTAATCTATTTTGCGCGCCCAAACGGCAGTCTGCTCAAACTCGGCAGAACTTCCTTTGATGGTTGGTCGCTCGTAAAAACGTGTACGAACGGCTCATCCGAACTGATGAGTACTTTTTCTACATCTGTCGTCAGCATGCTCTACAATGGCCAGTTATTAAACTATGCCGGTGAAGACGGTATTGCCGCTTACGGTGTTCTCATGTATGTCAGTCTGGTATTTCAGTCTGTATTTATCGGATATTCCGTCGGATCAGCTCCAATCATCGGATACCATTTCGGTGCGCGGCATTCCGCAGAAATAAAAGGACTGTTGAAAAAGAGCCTGACATTGATCGGTCTGTTCTCTATCGTGATGTTTGCAGCTTCCCACATTTTATCTGGCCCGCTCTCGATGATATTTACCGGTTACGATGAAGGACTTTTTGATCTGACAAAACGTGCGTTCTTTATTTTTTGCTTTTCATTTTTGTTTTCAGGCTTTTCGATTTATGGCTCTTCTTTTTTTACCGCGCTAAACAACGGGTTTATTTCAGCCGCCATATCGTTTTTGAGAACGCTCGTGTTCCAGGTTTCTGCCGTACTTGTATTCCCGCTGTTTTTCGGCATTGACGGCATCTGGCTCTCCAGTGTTGCCGCCGAGTTGCTCGCGCTGGCGGTTACGGCACTCTTTCTTTTGAAAAAGGTGCGTTAAAAGGCGGGACGACATAAAAAAGGATACCGAGAAAAACCACTAGCCGTTCTTCTCGGTATCTTTTTTTCATTTCACCTAACAATGGCAAATCTATGTGCTACTACTCCGCTGTACCCTTCATCAGATCATGTACCTTAACAAACGAAGGTTTCACTCCCAGCTTTTCATTAAACAGACCGCAATACGTCCCGTTCATCCGGTAACTGTAATCACTTTCCTCCATATCCGGTCTGTCCACGATTCCCCATATGGACACAGCCTTCAACGGTTTATCTGCTCTCTCTTTATTGATGTTAATGTATGTCTGGAACAGTTTTTTGTAAAATTCCCCGTGTGTCTCCAACGTCGTCTCATCGCCCTGATAGTTCCGCACGGCGAGTTCCGTCACCTGTACTTCTACTCCGCAGTCAGCGAATTTCTCGATCGCCGTCTTTACCAGGCCAATGTCATTATCATTCATACATCCAGCCTGCTGGCCAAAACCGCCGATGTAACTCTGCATACCAACGCCGTCGCACAATTTCACGTATCCGCCTTCACTATTTGGAAGCGTCTGGTTAATGGATTTTACCAGTTCACAGATCGCATCCCTCTTCGTCGGATAGAACGTAGAGAAATCGTTATAATACAGTTTTATATCGGCCAACCCCGGGTGTGCTCCCTTCTGTTCCTGAATGATCTCATACGTGTACTTGAACGTATCTTCGACATAATGATCGCCCAGGATCTCATAGAACCGGTTCACCTTGCCGTCCCTCGTCGTCCTGACCATACGGGCATCTCCGTCAGCATGCTCTCCCTCTCCATCTGAGACAGCCTCGTTCACGACATCCCAGCAATAAATGACGCCCGGATATTTCTGCTCGAAATGTACGAGAACCTGTTTGATATAGCTTTTCAGCCTCGCCGTAACGACTTCCTTTGTGGCATAACCCTTGCTCGTATCATACCCTTCACGGAAGAACCAGTCACACATATCCGCATCCCACACCAGAACGTGTCCTCTCACCTTGATGCCATTATCTTTCGCAAAATCCATGATAATATCCGCATTCGTAAAGTTGATGACCGGCATGGAGCTCTCATCCACGTATTTTTCCTTGGAACCAGCTTCATTCAGCATCGAATACGCCTTCATCTCATTGGCAGCTGTCATACTATTGAAATGATATTTCATAAGTTCGCCATATTTTTTATCCGTCGCCGTTTTCGTATTGTAAACCGTTCCCATCTTCAAACCATACGTTTTGGCCAGCTCAGAAAGCGATGAGTAGTTGCTCAGAGCATCTGATATATCCCGCGTATCCTTGACCAGCGTGATCGAATGGATCGTAATCGTCAATGGATCTGCAACGGCGCTACTGTCCCACGCCGCATACCGCACACCAAAACCAAGCGCGTCCTCATTCCACAAATCCGCGGAAAGCTGCTGTCTCTCCTGCTTTACATCTACATAGGCGAGCGTTTTACTATCATCTCCAAAGAAATCCTTTCCCTTATATTGATTCAAACAGATCGGCCCGTCTGTCTCCGCTGAAATATCAAAAACGATTTTCGAATACTCACTCAGGTCCACGTCGGTTTTCGACGGATCCAAATAAAAGCAGATACCGCCTCCACCATATGTCTTCGTTATGGATACCGTCACGCTTCCGTCCTCATTGTAAACCGGCTCTCCATCCAAAACGGCAGTTGTTAAACACATCTCCGCATTCAGGATCATCTTTACACCATCTTCGATCGAAGAAGGCGGCAGCGTTGGTTTCTCTGTCGGAACCGGTGTGATCACAGGTGTCGGTTCCGGTGTCGGCGTGATCTGACTGGCCGATATGAAACGCAGGCTGCCCAGTACGGCTGTGGCTGTCTGGGTAACGCCTTGTGCCAGTCCGGTATTCGTCATGATCGCAAACCGCGAGATCGTGACCGACTGGTACTCTTCCGGTATTTCAATGGTATATGTGCCAGTCTTTTTATTATACTGGGTAATCTTTGTCAGTTCTTTTCCTTCCGAATCATACAGTTTAAACGAAACACTATCTGGTGTTCCGGCCACCTGAAGAGAATACTCTACTTTTACAATGGTGTTCATCGGGATGGGATCATTCATCTTATAGTCCACCTGATTATACTGACTTGCCGCTGTAAACTCCGCGACTGCACCATTCTCTCCCACACTTGCCTTGATTGTTGACGCTGAACTTAATACCACTGCTGCCGAAGCCATATTTTTTGTCAGATCCGGCGCAGGCCTTGTTGTCGGCTCCACGGACGGTTCCGTCGTCGGTTTTACCGTTGGTTTTGTGTCCGGGTCCGCTGTCGGCTTTGTGTCTGGTTTCACCGTCGGCTCTGTGTTTGGTTTCGCCGTCGGTTTTGTGTCCGGCTTTACTGTCGGCTTCGTATCTGGATTCGATGTCGGCTTTGTGTCCGGTTTCGTTGTCGGTCCATCTGTCACCGGTGCTGCGGTTTCCCCTGTCGGCGGTGCCACTGTTTCCCCTGCCGGCGGTGCCACTGTTTCCCCTGCCGGCGGTGCCGCTGTCTCTCCAACCGGCGGTACTGTCGTTCCCGCAGCGGAAGGCTCTGCCGTAACACCCGGATTTACCGGTCCCCCTGGCTGAGTTGGCACATCTGACGGTTTGGCCTTCTCTGTCACCGTTATGTAACTTTTCAGCGTGTAACGCTTTTTCCCTTTTTTCAGTGTCGCCAGAATTTGAGTCTTCCCTTTCTTTTTGGCGGTCACTTTTGCTCCGTATTTCCCGGATTTTTTCACCATGGCGATTTTCTTATTCTTACTCTTCCACTTGATCTGAAACCCTTTCGCTCGCTTTACCGAAAGCTTAATGGTCTTTCCCTTTTTGACCGATACTTTCTTTTTACTCAATGCAGGCTTTTTTGAGCCCGCCCAAGCTGTATTTTGCACAGGCATCAGACAACTGCCTGCCAAAAGTGAGATCATGCACATCCATGATATCTGTTTTTTTCTCATTGTTGTAAGCACCTCCTGCAAGTTTTAGAAAAATATTAAACCTTATACTATCATAGTGTCTATCGAAAAGCAATTACGAATTTATAAATTATTTCTTATAAAACAATACATAGAAATGTTACACTTGGAAACACTAAATCATAATCAAGCGGAATACCTCGCTACATTTTCCCATTAAGAACTGTGAAAAGTACATGAATTATTAGCACTCACTCTTGACGAGTGCTAATAACAATGATATAACATACTTGTATTTAAAAAACAGATTGCGTTCCATCATAGGAACGCCCATTCAAGATTGGAGGAATGACTTATGTTAATGCCAAGTATCTTCGGAGAGAACATGTTTGATGATTTTTTTGATGGATTCTTTCGCCCTGCGAAAGCAACAGGCAGGTACAACATTCCATCAAACGACGTGATGAGGACTGATGTAAAAGAACTCGATCGCCATTATGAATTGGAGATCAATCTTCCCGGATACAAAAAGGAAGATGTCCAGGCCGAATTAAAAGACGGTTATCTGACGATCACAGCTTCGACAAATGCAAACACGGAAGAAAAGGATGAAAATGGTAAATATATCCGCCGTGAGCGATACGCCGGATCGTGCAGCAGAAACTTTTACGTCGGCGAACAGGTGACAGAACAGGATGTCCAGGCGAAGTTCGAAAATGGAATCCTCAAACTATCTGTTCCGAAAAAAGAAGCAGCTCCTCAGATTGAAGACAAAAAATATATCGAGATCAGCTGATGATAAGCGGAACGGGAGCATACCTGATCGTGTATGCTCCCGTTGTCTTTTATGTCAAATCGCTAACTTCAATATATCCAATGGCCGTTTGACCAGATAGTCCGCGCCCGCGCACCTCAACTCCTCCTCACCCCCATACCCGTACAATACCCCGGCACTGTCTATTCCATTTACTTTCGCGCCGTAAATATCCTGCTCCCTGTCACCCACCATCAGTATTTCCGCCCTGCCCCCGGCCCCTTCCCCAACCGCGTCAAGCGCACAGGCAATTACATCTTCTTTTCTACTCCTGCTGCCGTCCATCGTCGCCGCGCCGATCAGATCAAAATACGGATACAATGCAAAATGTTTCAAGATCCGCACGGCAAACGGTTCCGGTTTCGATGTGGCAAGCACAAGTTTCTTTCCCCCGCTTTTCAGCGACTCTAAAACGTCCGGAATGTCGGGATACAATTCATTTTCAAATATCCCTTTTTCACTGAAATACTTCCGGTAATATGCGATTGCTTCTTCCGCCTGCTCCTTGGAAAAGCCGCAGTAATCCATATACGATTCGAGTAACGGCGGGCCGATGAACCGATACAGCTCTTCCCTTTCTTTGACCTCCCGTCCCATTTTCTTTAACGAATACATGACGGAATTTGTTATCCCGATCCCTGGGTCCGTCAACGTGCCGTCCAGGTCAAAAAAATAGTATTGATACATGATCATATTTCCTCTCATCCAAAACCAAAACTTCATTTACCGCATCTTGATACAAAACGCAAAATAGCCGATGCCCGTATCAAACAGCAGGCTGTAACGGGGATACTCGGACAGAAAATCCTGTTCCAGCTGTTCTTTCGTCAGCATGTGGTCTTTCTCAAATTCATACTGCTCCAGCATCTTAAAATATCCTCTCATATGCACCATCATCTGCTGTGAAATCTGCCTCACCGCATCGAGCACCATTTTATCGACTTTTTTAAATTCAATGTCCAGCATTTGTCCAACTGTTCTCAGCGCAAGACGCTCTTCCATTACGAGAAAGACATGAAGCCGTTTTCCCTCTTTCGACCGATAGGAAATCCGGTCATAAATACATTTACCAAAATCTTCCCCTGCGTATTGTAAGCTGACCGTCCGGGTTTGAAGCTTAAATACTTCCAGGATGATCTGGGAAACCACTTTTTCCATAGCGGCAGTCACATTTTTCGGCTGTACCGAATCCCACCGTTTCGGAACCTTCCCGGTAATGGCGCGGTCCTCGATGAGAACATGCCCTGTCAGCCATCCAAGACTGATGCCTATGAAATGCTGGATCGATTCGCTGGAATAATCATTTTCCTCCAAATCCTTTTCCAATGCAGGGATCGTTTTATCCCGCATCACATCATGCAGGCGCTTGTGCATTTCATACCCGTCATAGTGGATGGATCGCATATACTCCTCTTCTTCCGCAAAGTGCTTCAACGCATAGCTTTTAAAAAACTTGATCGCCTCCGCACTCGCCCATTTTCCTTTTTTCTCATCTTCACTAAGCACCATTAATTTGTAAACAATTGAAAAAAGTCTCCGGTGTGCCTTATCAACCTTTTCTACACCAATATTAAATCGTTCATTCCATACTAGCTCTTTTGCCATCTTTATCCTCCATCTGTGCATGTCATTTGCACATTACACAAATTCTCCTATTGTAGCTTTATTTACTATATTATATGCCCTTCATCAAAAATTGTCCAGTGACAGGCATGGAAAAAAAGAGGATCGTGGATACCCCGTCACAAAAAAAACGGACGCGCAGGTATGACATCCTGCTTCTGCGCCCGTTTTTTACGTCATCATCTTCCGGCCGATCCCACACGTACGAAAAAATCAGAAGTCAACCTCTGTACCATAAAATGTACACTTAAACAGTTCCGCCATCTGATCCGGTGTGATCGTTCTCGGATTCGAACCCGTACAGGCATCTCCCACCGCATTTTCCGCGATCGCGTCCAGTTTTTCCAAAAACTCATCCTCTTTTACGCCAAATTCCTGGATCGTCTTCGGGATGTTCATCGCGCGGTTAAACTGCTCGATCTTATCGATCAGCGCATTGACCTGCGCCTTTTCCGACGTCCCGCCAAGCCCTACTCTTCTTGCTATATCCGCATAACGCCGCATCGCTTCCGGCTCATGGGCGTTGTATTTGATCACATAGGGGAGATAGATCGCGTTTGCGCATCCATGTGGAATATGGCCCGTCGAGAACGCAGCTCCCGTTTTGTGCGCCATCGAGTGGACGATGCCGAGAAGCGCATTGGAAAATGCCTGGCCTGCCAGACACTGGGCATAGTGCATCTGCTCGCGCGCGTCCATATCCTTCTGATAGGACTGCGGCAGATAATCAAATACCATCTCGATCGCCTTGATCGCCAGCGGGTCGGTAAACGGGCTGTTCAGCGTTGATACATATGCCTCGATCGCATGCGTGAGCGCGTCCATACCCGTGTAGGCTACCTGTTTTTCCGGAAGGCTCTCTACAAGTGCCGGGTCTACGATCGCGACGTCCGGCGTGATCTCAAAATCTGCCAGCGGATACTTGATGCCTTTTGCGTAATCCGTGATCACCGAAAATGCTGTTACTTCCGTCGCCGTGCCGGAAGTAGAAGGAATCGCGCAAAACCGCGCTTTCGTCCTGAGTTTCGGGAAATTGAACGGGGTGCACAGATCTTCAAATGTCGTGTCTGGATACTCGTAAAATGCCCACATCGCCTTTGCCGCGTCGATCGGTGAACCGCCGCCGATCGATACGATCCAGTCCGGCTGGAACTCCTTCATCGCTTCCGCGCCCTTCATCACCGTCTCAACCGAAGGATCCGGCTCAACACCTTCAAAAAACCGGACTTCCATGCCCGCCTCTTTTAAGTACTTCTCCACCTGGTCGAGGAACCCGCCCCTGCGCATCGAACTTCCGCCCGATACGACGATCGCCTTCGTCCCCGAAAGGTTTTTCAGATTCTCCAGTGCGTCTTTTCCATAGTACAGGTCTCTAGGTAGTGTAAATCTTCCCATTTTACCAATCCTCCTTAAACATGCAATATTTTGCCTCATTGCTATTAGCATATCACATCTGCATACAGAAGACAATACGAATATGCCAAAACATTCCACGGCATTTCCTCCCGCATTTCGGAGCATATTTATTGTTTTCCCGCAGAGAAAATGGTAAAATAATATTTTTCAGGAGGTGACCATATGATCCACATAGCCATCTGCGACGACGAACCCTGTATGTCGGATGCACTCCGGCAAATGGTGTCAGCGTTTTTCCGCGGAAAAAATATAGATACCATGATCACACAGTATACGAGCGGTGAACAATTGCTTCGCAGCCAGAAAAAAATCGATATCCTGTTCCTGGATATCCAGATGGGGGGCGTAAGCGGAATGGAGACCGCAAAAAAACTGCGCCGGCGTAAATTTAAAGGATTCCTCATATTCATAACCGTTCTTAGGGAAATGGTATTTGATGCTTTTGAGGTGCAGGCATTTGATTATCTCGTAAAACCTATCGACGAAACACGCTTTGAACACATGATGGGGCGGCTTTTGTCCTCCTTACAGGATGCCGGCGGCGCGGGCCTTCTCATCCAGAAAGGATATGAGAGCAGCATCATCCCCTTTGAGGATATTGTATTTTGTGAGATCATAGACAGGAAAGTGTACGTGCATCTCGTATCGTCTGAAATCATCGATTTTTATGACCGGATCGATCATCTGGAGACGAAACTGGACGACAGCTTTTTCCGCTGCCACAGAAGTTTCCTCATCCATCTAAAGTATTTGAAAAGCTATAAAAACGGAACCGCCTATATGGAAAACGGAAAAGAAATACCCGTATCACGGCTGCGGAGCAAGGAATTTTCCAGCGTGATCCTGCGGTACATGAAACGACAGTGACAAAGGAGGCTGTGACATGGACAAATTCCTGGATTTCTTCAACATATATTTCATCGGGACAGCCCAGATCCTGACGGGCTTCTATTTCCTTTGCCAATTTCTGAACAAGAAACTAACCTGTTTCTACTATGTTCTATTTACGATATGCTCGTTTCCTGTCATCCAATGGATCTCTGGCAGGACTGCTGAACTGCTCGTCTATTTCCTGCTCCTCACGGCGGGCGGGATCTTTTTGTGCCGCGCGGACAAAGTGACGGTCCTTCTATACGCGGCTCTGACGATCGAAATCATGCAGCTCTGCTATGGGATCGTCCATTCCCTCTTACATATGTTATATCCGCTGATGTCTCCTTATCCCCATAAATTTGTGGGGATCGCCATTCTCCTGCTCGGAAATACGGCATTACCCGCGGCCGCCTTCTGTTACCGCTTGGTAATCCGCTACTTTTTGTGCGATGAAGCGTTAAAAAAACAGCATGTGTTTTTGATCTTAACTCCTATCCTTTTTATCTTTCTCATGGGCGAGTATATCAGTTCGATCATATACAGAACCGACGCGGACGTAAAGCACGATCAGATGCTTTGGATTCAGCTTTTAGGCATGGCAAGCCTGTTCTGCATGCTGACTGCCTACAAAAAACTGCTCGAAAACTTCCGGCTGAGCACGGAACTATCGCTTCTAGAACAGGAAGAGCGCTCGCTGAACCAGTATGTGGAAGAGGCCAAAACACGCTACGAACGAACAAGATCCTTTCGGCATGACATAACAAACCACATTACGGTGGTAAAAGAGCTTTTACAGGGGGGAAAAACACAAAAGGCACTAAATTATCTCCGTGATATGGGAGAAATGACGGAAGGATTATCTTTTCCCTGCTGCACAAATAACCCGGTGGCGGACATCCTGATCGGAAATAAGCTGGGTATCGCAAAGAGTATAGGGATCGACGCCTCCTGCTCGCTGTGCCTTCCTTTTCCCTGCCAGATCCGGGACATTGACATCGGTATCGTCCTGTCCAACGCGCTCGACAACGCCGTCCATGCTTGTAAACAGATGGATCCTCACACGGAACGGTTCATCCGCGTGACAGGCCGCCAGCAGGGCGACTTCCTTTTGATCGAAGTAGAGAACAGCTTTGGGGGAGACAAACTGCCCCGGAAAGGAACCGGACTGTCCAATGTAAAAGCAGTCACTGAACGATATCATGGCGCCATGAGCATCAAGACCAGCCATGCCGCATTTACACTGAGCGTCCTTCTCATCATTCCACAGCATTCGGAATACATCTCACAGCAAAACCATTAACTGCCGGTTTGAAATGACGAAAAAGATAGTGCAGGCAGGATCCCATCAAGACGATCGCCTGACAAACGAATAAGGAGGATAAATCCTCTGCTCCTGCAGGAGCAGTCGCATTTTCCTCCGGAAAACAAGGAGGATACGCATATGGCAGTCAAAATCAACAGCCCTCATATCATGCCGCCAAACGCGGAACCTGCCGGCAGGCAGGAACAAGCGGCGGCAGCCGCGAGGGAGCAGAAGGATGAGACAGCGGCCGGCGGGATTTTGGACGAATATACGAAAAGTGAGCCGTCCGATGCAAAACCGAGCGGTTTGTACCGGTTTGAGCAGGATGAACATGGTAACCGGAAACTCGTGTTTGACGACCCGAAAAAGGATACCAGGACCTGCACCGGCAATACCGACCAGGTCGACCGGGAAATCCGGAAGCTGAAAGAAAAAGCGCAGCAATTAGAGCAGCAGATCCAGGCCGCTTCTGGGGATGAAGAAAAAAAGGCCGCACTGGAGAAAAAACTGGCTCAGGTAAAGAGCGAGTTAAGCCAGAAAGACAATGATACGTACCGGCGGCAGCATACGATTTTTTCCTGATTACCGTTTCATGACCATCACGCAGCGGGGGCGCGCAGGCAGCCGCCCCCGTATGTTCTTCCAGGCGCGGCGCGCACCATTCTACGATTCTTTATCTCACGAAAAAACAGTATTTCCTTCAAGAAAAAATTGATTTCTTCCCATTTTTTTAGTATAATTATTTTAGTAGATTCAAAAGCGAGGTGGACCATATGGCAAGACGTACCCTTATTTGTTTCATTATGGTGATTTTTCTGGCAGTCGCAGTAAGCGGATGTGGAACGGAACAGGCTAACGTCAGTCTCTCCATCTGGACTTCCGCGGATGAACAGGAAATAATGAAAGAAATGATCGAGTCCTTTCAGGAACACTATGAAAAAGAAGCACAATTTGAGATCACGATAAGCGAGGAAGATGAGAAGACATGCCGGGATACCGTACTGGCTGACCCAGCAGGGGCTGCCGATCTCTACTCCTTTGCCTCCGATCAGTTTGATAACCTGCAGCGGGAGAACGCGCTCCTTCCGATCACAAACGACACCGAACAGATCATATCGGACAATGGCGGCCCGGATTCTGCTGCCGTTTTGTCTTCCTCAAAGGATGGCACCCTTTACGCCTATCCGATGGTGGCCAGTAATGGATATTTCATGTATTACAACACCGCCTATTTTACAGAAAACGATATCACATCCTTTGACCGCATGTTAGACATCGCTGCCGAGAATGGCAAAAAGGTTGCGATGGACTTTACAAGCGGCTGGTACATTTATTCTTTCTTTAAAGGCGCCGGCCTCGATGTGGAAATGAATGAAGACAGGGTGACCAATTCCTGCAACTGGAATGACAGATCTTCCTCCTATACCGGGGTGGATGTGGCAAATGCCATGCTCGTGATCGCGGGACATGATGGATTCCTTAACTGCACGGATGAAAACTTTGTCAATGGCGTAAAAGACGGAACGATTATAGCCGGGATCAACGGCGCGTGGAATTCAGGCAACGTGGAAGAAGCTTTCAAAGAAAATTACAATGCCGCTAAGCTCCCGACCTTTACACTAGCCGGAAATCAGGTACAGATGCACAGTTTCGCCGGCTATAAATTATTGGGGATCAATGCCCATACAAAAAATCCAGAATGGGCCATGCGGCTGGCTGCCTGGCTGACAAATGAAGAAAACCAGCTCACCCGTTTCCGCAAAAGGGGAGAAGGCCCCTCAAATGTAAAGGCGGCTGCCTCCGAGGAAGTCCAGGCCGCTCCGGCGATCAAAGCCCTGAGCGAACAATCGGCATACAGTCATCTTCAAAATGTCGCAGAAACCTTTTGGACCCCGACATTCAAATTCGGCACCACCATCGCCGGCGGCAACCGGGACAAAGCCGATATACAGAAACTATTGGATGTTATGACGGAAGGAATCACGTCAGCCACGGAAAAATGAGGTAGCGCAATATGATGAAGAATAAAATCCTTTCCCTGATGAAAAGTATTCCCTTTCGGGTTTTTATCATAGTATTGACAGCCGGCATCATCGGCATCGCCGGCGTACTCATACTGAAATATAACATAAACAAGCTTTCGCAGAACTATCAGGTGATCGTCGAAGAGCATAATGAAAACCGGATCTACATGGAACAACTCAGCCAGCTCCTCTACCAGCACCGCTCGTTCGTCGCCATCCACGTAGCTTCAAAGGAAGAAAAAGACCTCGCCAAGTATGAAGAAAAGGAAAAGCAGGTCCGGGAAAAGATGGGACGTATCATCTTGGATTTCCGCGCGCGCATGACGGGAAACACGCGGGAACAAATATATCACAAAGTCTATTCCGACTATTACAGCTATCTTCAGAGTGTAGATGTCACTTTGGACCTGAGCCGGGAAGGCAGCACGGAGACAGCAGTCTTCTACCTCACGGGGCAGATGAATGACTTTCTGCAGAGCGTAAACAAAAACCTCATGGAATTAGAACAGCTCACGACGAAGGAAATGAACCACGCCAAACTAAAAATGGACTCCCGTATCGAGTTTTCCCGTATCAGCACCACGGTCTGCATCATCATGATCTCCGTTACGATGCTGATCTGTCTGGTCTACTGCGTGACCATTACAAGCCACCTGAACCAGTATAAAGAAAATCTGGAGCAGGAGATCGAGCAAAAGAACCTGTCCATTCGGCTGCATAACGAAAAAATGCTATCGCTGCAGGATAATATCATCGTCGGCATGGCAAACCTCATCGAGAGCCGGGACGGGGATACCGGCGAACATATTAAGCGCACGAGCTTTTATGTGAACCTTCTCGCCTGCGCCCTCAAAGAAAGGGGCCTGTATACCGATCTTCTGACCGATAGTTATATCGAGCTTCTGACAAAAGCCGCTCCTATGCACGACATCGGCAAGATCATCGTCCCCGACCACATCCTCCAAAAGCCGGGCCGGCTCACCCCGGAGGAATTTGAAACGATCAAACAGCATTCCGCGGCCGGCGGCCGGATCGTGCGGGAAGTACTCGGCTCGATCGAGGAAACGGATTATATCGAGATCGCTGCGGACATGGCTGCCTATCATCACGAAAAATGGAATGGAAGCGGCTATGTGGAAGGTCTCTCCCAGGACGATATCCCGCTTTCCGCGCGCATTATGGCGATTGCAGACGTCTTTGACGCCCTGGTCTCTAAGCGCTGCTACAAATCGGCCATGCCCGTCGAAGAGGCTTTTGCCGAAATCGAACGTTCCACCGGCACACACTTTGACCCGCAGCTGGTATCGGTATTCTTCGAACTCAAAGACGAGATCATCGGATATTTAAACTCGTGACATATTCACTTATCCCACGATCGTCCCCCCGTTCGGATGAAGCACCTGCCCCGTCATATAACTGGAATCGTCCGAGGCGAGAAATACATAACAGGGCGAGACCTCACACGGCTGTCCCGCGCGGTTCATCGGCACGTGTGAAGTGCCCTTGCCAAACGCAGCGACTTCTTCTGCCGAATAAGATGCCGGGATCAACGGCGTCCAGATCGGCCCCGGCGCAACCCCATTGACCCGGATGCCCTTTTCCACCAGGGAGAGGGAAAGAGACTTCGTCAGCGCCGCGATCGCCCCTTTGGTCGCGCTGTAATCGATCAGATCCTTATTTCCCTCATAAGCCGTGACAGAAGTCGTATTAATGATACAGCCGCCCCTTTTCATATAAGGAAGCGCACTCTGGATCAAATAGAAAAAAGAAAACACATTATTCCGAAAAGTAAGTTCTAACTGCTCCTGCGATATATCCAAAATACTCCGTTGTATAAACTGCACCGCATGATTGTTCACCAGAATATCCAATTGCCCAAAACACTCCACCGCTTTTTCGACGCAGTGGTTGGCAAAACACGGCTCCTTCAGATCCCCGCGCAGCAAAAGCGACCGGCCGCCGAGCTGTTCAATCCGTTCCGCCGTCTCCGCGGCATCCCGCTCTTCGTCATAATACACCAGCACGACCGCCGCGCCCTCCTTTACAAAGTCATACGCGACCGCCCTTCCGATCCCGCTGTCGCCGCCCGTGATCAACGCCACTTTGTTTTCCAGCTTACGGCATCTTTTCCCACATTCTGATACCGGCAGCGGATCCATCACATATTCAAACCCCGGCTGCCGGTCCTGATGCTGCGGCGGAAACGCCTGGTGCTCCCTGTTCCACTCTTTCCTGCAATCGCAAGCGCAATCGCAAATCCTCTGATATGCCAAACCACATACCTCCACTGACCATTATTCTATCTTATCTTATTCCATCCGAGAAATATGGTTCTAATTGGTACGCCTCACTCTCTTTTCCCCGGACCGTCCGAAAAAAGCAGGCGGATACTCAGCCTCCCGTCCTCATACTCCGACGTGATCGTTCCCCCCATCTGCTCCACGAGATTCCTGGCGATCGCCAGTCCCAGGCCGGTCGATCTTCTAGCTGTCTCCACGGTATAGAAACGGTCAAATAGTCTCCCCGCCTGCACTTCATCCAAACCTTCCGCCGTATTCGCAAAAATGATCTCTCCCGTCGGTTCGAGCGTAACATCCAGGTCGCCGTCGCTGTACTTGATGGCATTGTGGATCAGATTCGAGCAGACCCGGGAGAGCGCGGAGCGATCAAGCATCCGTATCACCTTTTCTTCCGGCATCTGTATACGCGGTATGATATTGCGCTCCCTGAAAGCCGTATAATACGCCGCTACACTTTGTTCCAGCACATGGTTGATCACGACAGGCTCCCGCGCCAGTTCCTTTTCCCTAGAATGAATGATCGAATAGCGGAACAGTTCTTCGGTCAGCCGTATGAGCATATCCGAGCGGTTGCGGATGATCGCCACATACCGTTCCACGTTCTCCGGCTTTTCCTCCTCTTCCAGCAGATCCAGATATCCGCAGATCGCTGTCAGCGGCGTCCTCAGATCATGTGAAATATTGGTTACCGCCTGTTTCAGCTCCGTATCCCCCTGCTGGAACTGGAGACGCTCGGCCCGGAGTTTGCCAAGCTCGCGGTTCACCGCATCTGCCAGCCGGCGCATCGACCGATCGCCGCTCGATATGTCGATCCGCGTATTCGTATCCGTTTCGAGCCTGTCGGCAAAAGCGTCTTCGATTTCCTTCGCGGCTTTTTTCAGCATGTGAATCTTTAGCAGAAGCGCCAAAACAACCACAGCCAGAATAGCGGTACAAACCAATAGCCATAACCATACTTCCATCACGATCCTCCCTGTTTTTCGGGAGGATCTATCCTCCCTGTTTTCCGGAGGATTTATCCTCCCTGTTTTCCATTATTTCAAGTCTTTTTTCTGAAAGCAAAATAGTCCGATCCCTGTCGTCGATAACATGATGAGGATCGAATAAAGAGGAAGCCTCGGCAAATGGACGACCTCTAGCGACGTGCACTGGACGGCCTGCCCGCCGGGAAGCACATCATAGAACGTTTGGACGATCTCCCTCTCTGTTCCTTCCAGATACTGCGGATTCGGTTCTTCGGCGGCGACCGGCTCATTGTTTTCACTCATCGTATAGACTGGGATCGTTTTTGGTGCCTGCAACCTACTGTTAAGAAGCGATCCCACCAGCAGAAGGCCAAACGCGAGCAGCAGACAGACCACGGCGACAACCGCTTTGTTCTGGCATATCATCGCGACCAATGTAAATATGGAAGTGAACGCAGCCACAAGGAGCAGCACCGTGACGCCGATCAGCAGCACCGTTTTACTTTCTATCGTAAAATCCCCAAGTAACGGGATCCCGATACAAAGATAGGGGAGAAAAAAGCCGATACACATGACGACTCCGACCACCGAAGAAGTGATCATATCCGCCACATAAATATCCATTCGTTTATGCCCGATCACCACTTTGTTCCTGATCGTTCCGTCGCTGTATCCCGTCCCGGTAAACAGACTGCAGAAAACCGCCATGATAATGCTGGCAAACAGCGAACAGGAAAAAAAGCCATTTTCTATGAGACTTTTCATACCAGTACGGCACATCTCCACATACCCTCTCACAGGAAAAAAGATCCCCGCCGCGGCCATAAAAACAAATCCGATCCAAAAACACATATTCTTTTGCAAACGCATCACATTTGCCATTACTAATTTACTCATTTTCTTCCTCCTCCTACCAGTCTGACATAATAACTTTCCAGGCTCTCGCCCTGTTCCTGCATGGATACAACCTCACAGTTTTCCTTTGCCAGGGCAAGCGTCAGCTCCGAAACATTGATCTTCGCGTACACATCCGCCTCCCTGTCCGAAAGGATATCATATTCCACATTCATGGCGTCCAATACGCGCGCAAGCGTCCGCGCGTTTGTCACCTCCAGGCGGGTGCGCTTTCGGCAGGCGGCGTCTAATTCACCGGCGCTGATCTCTTTGACGATCCGTCCGTTCTCAATAAAGCCATAGTGCGTGACCAGCTTTGACAACTCATCCAGGATATGGCTGGAAATCAATACTGTGATCTGCCGTTCCCTGTTGAGTTTCAGGATCAATTCCCTCATTTCGATGATCCCCTGCGGATCAAGGCCATTGACCGGCTCATCCAGTACTAAAAAATCCGGTTCGCCCACAAGCGCGATGGCGATTCCCAGCCGCTGGCGCATACCGAGTGAAAAATGTTTGGCTTTCTTTTTGCCGGTATGCTCGAGTCCCACGAGTTTCAGAAGTTCCTGTAATCCGTCATAAGACGGAAGCCCGACGATGCGGTACTGCTGTTTCAGGTTATCCTCCGCCGTCATATCCAGGTACATTGAGGGCGTCTCCACCACGGCCCCCATCCTTCTGCGCGACTTCCGTATCTCCCGGTCCGAGTGGTTCCTCCCGTATAAGGTATACTCGCCGGATGTCGGCTCCTGCAGTCCGCAGATCAGCCGGATCAGCGTCGTCTTTCCCGCGCCATTTTTCCCAACAAAGCCGTAGATCGCGCCTTTGGGAATTTTCATGGATAGGCCGCTTAGCGCTTTTCCGTTTTTATAGGTTTTGCATAGCGCGTTTGTTGTGAGAACGTAGTCCATAATTTGCTCCTTTCCAGTGTGAATAGGCGGCTCTGCCGCCGTAGAACTTCTTGTTAAACTTCTTAGCTTTCATACCAATGAAAGCTTAGTAGTTCTATTCACACTTACCTCCTAGCTTTAAATTTGAATTGATATGGACATTTTATAGGAGAACCGTAAAGAAAACGGTAAAGAAAATCGTAAAGAAATGGTAAAGATTCAATCGTTCCGCATTTTGAAGCCTATCCCCCAGACGGCTTCAATATAATCTTTTCCGCTCGGCTCTCTCAGCTTTTTCCGCAGATTACTTACGTGCATTTTCAGCGAGCTTTCCGTGCAGTCTGGGGTATCTTCGCTGATGCGGTCTAGGATAAGTGATCGGGTAACAACCTGTAACGGATTTTGCATGAGGAGTTTCAGGATGGCGTATTCGGTTCTGGTTAATTTGACTTCGGTGCCGTCTACTGCTGCTACGTGGCGGTCGGTGATGAGTGTTATGTTTTCGAATGTCAACGTGGAGTGGTCGGATCGGCTGGCTGTGTGTGTATTTCGGAGGTGGACGGATACTCTGGCTAAGAGTTCCTTCATGTGAAAGGGTTTTGTGATATAATCGACAGCGCCGCCGCGGAGAAGGTCTACTTTGTTATCCACATCGACTTTTGCGCTTACGACGATAACGGGGGTTTGTTTGATCTGGGGCAGGAGTTTTTCGCCGTCCAAGCCGGGGAGCATTAGGTCGAGTAGGATGAGATCTGGGGGGAGGGGGGTGCTTTTTAATACGTATAGCGCTTCGGTTCCGGAGTAGGCGCGGCGGATGTTGTATCCTTCTTTTGTTAGTGCTTCTTGGAGCATGTTTCCGATGTCTATGTCATCATCTATGATTAGGATGGTTTTCATTTTAATTACCTGCTTTCTTGGTTTCTACTCTTTCTGTTCTTTAAAAGTGGCTTCTTCATGAGTATATCGGATATCCGTTCTTTTTGCAAGTTCGAGGGTGGGGGGAGGTAATATGTCCAATAATGGTGTATGGAATTTATTACAAGATTACATGATTAATTGTGACTTGTGCTGTTTGGGGAACAGCTTTGCCGAAAATAGAAGAACAAAAAAATAGGCATCCATTATGTTCATATCAAAAGAGTCTTGCATCAATTCCCTACATCAAGCATAAACAGTATATACAATCTACCATTACATCCAAATACTTTTTTTAATTGTAATCCAATTCATTCTTTCCTTATAACCTAAGTTCCCACGTCAATTATTATAAAAGAAATTAGAACCGTGGTCCATGCAAAAGCTAAAAATAATAATCGGTGCATTGTATTTTTCCTCTTCTATATTTCACAGAAAACAAACTGATACATATCATCTTTCTGTAACCAACTTTCTATATTATATATCAAATGTTCCTTTGCTTTAGTTTCCGTTATTAAAAGAGCCGATTCGCTATTATTTAAAGAATAATCTTTTGTAAAATAATCAGAAATTTCGATAAATAAATTTCCCTCTTTCCTTGCATTTTCCCCTCTGAACCTATATAATAAAAATCCCCCATCCAAACCAGACAAAATTTGTGCAAACACGAACAGGACTGCCATCAAAAGATGCACTATAATCAGTGTAGACACGGAGGATTCAATAATATGTCGATTCAACTTATACAACAAGCCATCTGCTATATGGAGGAACATATTTATGAAAATATCAATTATACTGAGGTTGCCAGATACGTGCACATGTCAAGCTATAATTTCCATCGTACATTCAGTTTTATTGTAGGGATGACAGCGAATGAATACCTTCGCAAACGCAGGCTCACATTAGCAGCCATCGAACTGCAGACAACCGGTCTATCAGTCATTGATGCAGCTTATAAATATGGCTACCAGTCACCGGAAAGCTTTTCAAAAGCGTTCTCACGGTTTCATGGCTCTACTCCAAAACAGGCAAAACAAAAAGGCGCAAAATTACAATTATTTAATCCACTTGTCATAAAAATTATTTTGGAAGGTGGTAGTATTATGGATTACAGGATTGAACACAAAGAACGTCAACAATTTATTGCATTAGTACAATCTTTTCCTAATGAGATAATCAACGATGAAAAGGATCACAGCATCTCTGACTTTTGGTCGGAATGTTATGAAAAAAATCTCATTGAACCGATGAAATTGCTCCGTCCGGAAGGAAAAAGAGATTTGTACGGTTTGTGCAGTCCCGTGACAGATAACGAAAACAATTTCCATTACGGGATCGGGATCATCGTCGATGAGAATACGGATCATATGAATTTGGAGCAGTTTACCCAAAACGGATACTCGTTCTGGGAAACAGAGCCCGCTGACTACGCCGTATTTAAATGCTTTGGTTCTGACGGCGATTGTTTGAGCAAGACATGGAGCAAATTTTTCAAAGAATTTGTTCCACAGACAGGTTATACACAAACAGACGATACGGATTATGAAATCTATTTTGAACACGGTGAACGTAATCTGTTCTGTGAATTATGGGTTCCTGTAAAACAGGTCTGATCATCACCATTTTTTACCAATTCAGAAAGAATGGCTGGTTTATGAAAGAATCTCAACCGACATTGTTTGAATGAAAAACGGGATGCCGCATTGATTTAGATGAATGCGGCATCCCTGCTTTTTTATCAGGTGTTACTACGTGAAACTAAGCTGTTAGTTAATGCTTAAACCAGCGCTCGCGTATCCTGCTACCGTATTGATCAAAGACAACCCGCTTGCCGTTGCTGAGAATACAAGCATCAGCCGTGTTTGAGTTGTTACCGGGATATTCAGTCCGGTAAGTGCACCATTCAACAATGTTCCAACGGATATTATTCCGGTAAGTGTTGGTGTCAAGTTGATGAGCGTTCCGGCAATCGGAGTAAATACGTTGTTTGGTGTCGTAGACTGGTAGATCTGCGCATTTACCGTCACATTGGATCCCACTAAGGAAAGCGCCGCTGTTGTGCTGAAGAACGCGCTGAACGAGGTAAGGATACCGGCACGCGGAACCTGGAATGCAAAGTTAGAAAGCGTTCCGCTGGCATTTGTAATATCAATGGTGGACCCCAACAGTGTAAGACCCTGCGCACTGCTTCCAAAACCTACAAAGGAAGGTAATCCCGCAAGACCTCCGGCGATTGTCGTCAGCGAGATGGGAAGTCCTGATGCAAAAGGAATGATTCCTCCCGTGCCTGCAACACCAGTAGCGCCTGTCGGGCCTGTCGCTCCTGTTGAACCAGTTGCTCCTGTCGGGCCTGTCGCTCCTGTTGCCCCATCGGCTCCCGTTGCTCCCGTTGCCCCTGTTGCTCCGTCAGCTCCTGTTGCTCCCGTCGCCCCTGTTGCTCCGTCAGCTCCTGTTGCTCCCGTCGCCCCTGTTGCTCCGTCAGCTCCTGTTGCTCCGTCAGCTCCTGTTGCTCCCGTCGCCCCTGTTGCTCCGTCGGCTCCCGTTGCTCCCGTCGCCCCTGTTGCTCCGTCAGCTCCTGTTGCTCCGTCGGCTCCCGTTGCTCCCGTCGCTCCTGTTGCCCCATCGGCTCCTGTTGCTCCCGTCGGCCCTTCATCACCTGGACAGCCTTTTGGCCCCTGAACCCCGATCGGCCCCGTAACACCCTGCATCCCCTGCGGGCCAGTCATACCCTGGGGACCCATTATACCAGTTGGACCTGTTGAACCAGTCGGACCCGGGATACCTCTTGGACCCTGCGGGCCAATGTCTCCCTGCGGGCCTGCCGGACCCACCGGCCCTGCTGGTCCCGCCGGCCCCTGGGGGCCGATGTCTCCCTTCGGGCCTTCACTGCCGGGATCACCTTTTGGTCCTATGTCACCACGAACACCCTGGATGCCCTGAATACCTTGTGGACCCGCATACCCTCGCGGGCCAGCATAACCTCGCGGGCCAGTGTTTCCCGTCGGGCCTACCGGCCCCGTATTTCCTCTTGGCCCCCGCGCGCCGGGAGTACCCGGTATCCCCTGTGGTCCCATCGGTCCCGGATCACCTCGGTCGCCCTTAGGACCTGGACAGCCGGTATCCCCTTTGATCCCCTGCGGTCCCGCCGGACCCTGATTCCCCTTAGGCCCCGCAGGACCGCGTTCACAGCAGGGAGGAGGACAATGATTCTGACAATTGTTACATAAAGTACTTTGATTCATTTCACTCACATCCTTTATCGTATTTTAAAAAAGATAATCATGAAGTATCTTTTCTACAAGTATTCTATGTGGCTTTGAAATAGTTGCTACTTTTTGTCGAAAAAATGCCCCACAAGCTGTCCAAAGTTACCAAAGAGAAACAGAGCGTGCTTCTCACACGCTCTGGGAAAATTAGAGACTGCCAAAATACCGCTTGTTATAAAGATACGCCTCGGAGTATGGTTTACACGATCCGGCTCTTTCATTGTATTCTTCTGCCTTTTTCTGATCTCCCAACCTGTCATAACATACGCACAACTGCAAAAGCGGAATATAATCATAGCAGTCCGGCAGGACAAACCCGCCGGCATATTCACTTTTAGGCGTATTCAAAGCAGTTTCGTACCAATAGATCGCATTCTGGTAGTTTCCCTGTTCCAAAAAATATTTTCCGATCTCACAGCACAATTCCGCTCTCGGTACATCGAAACTCATGCTGCGCAAAAGAGCCATCAGCGCGGATTGTTCCTTCCCCAATTCGAAATAACATTTTGCGCAGATCGAACACGCCTCGATCTTATTTTCCACCCATCCCTCCTCGGAGAGCAGAAATTGTTCTAATTCCGAAACAGCCTCCTCGTATTGTTTGTGATAGTAAAGTTCCCGCCCATAATAATATTGCTGCCGCGGCTCCAAGATCTGTCCGTCCGCAATTATTTTTTTGTATATCTTAAGATTCCGATCAGGATCCCCGGCACCTATCTTCCTGTGACAGATGGCAATATCCGAATAAACGACACTGCCGTTTGGCGGGATCACTTCATGGACAGCACCAATCCAGCGGTATTGTCCGCTATTTCTGATCCACCTCTCCCTGTAATAAGAAAAAGACGGTTTGCCTGCTTCATCAAACGAAGTATGGTATTTCATCATGACAATGTCGGTTTCCGGTGGAAGAGACTGCTTTAATTTTATAAATCTATCGTGTTCCGCCTCCTCCAGAACATCATCGGCATCCATCCACATACAATAATCCATGGATGCTTTGGAAAAAGAATAGTTCCTGGCATCCGAGAAATCATCTTTCCACTCGTACGAATAAACCTTCGACGTGTAATTGGATGCGATTTCTACCGTCCGGTCTGTCGAACCAGTATCCACTACGATAATCTCCTCTACGAGTTCCTCCACACTGTCAAGACAGCGTGCCAGATGATCCTCCTCATTTTTGACGATCATGCAGAGGCTTATTGTCGCCATATGGTTTCCTCCCTTCGTTGCATCTATTCCCTGCACAGTTTTTCTATCGTTAAATTCATGTTGATCCTTGCGTCACACGAAGAAGAATGCCATGCAAAATACATCGTAGATCTGTCTGGTACCTTTATGATAAAATATCTGGTGATCACCAGCGTTTCCCTCCGCTTT
The DNA here is from genome assembly GCA_910589665.1 of uncultured Eubacterium sp. GTDB lineage: Bacteria > Bacillota > Clostridia > Lachnospirales > Lachnospiraceae > Eubacterium_F. The sequence goes on from CAJUTR010000021.1 coordinate 41,238, forward strand.
TCCGCATCCGCATATGCGCTGTATACCGTCTGCATCTCGTCATTCAGTACCGGTGTGAGCGCCATGAATCCATGCCGTTTCATCTCCGCGGATATATAATAACTAATAGTATAATAACCCGGAGTCAGCGAGACCGTACAATTGTTGCAGAGAGAGATATTCTGTGTCGGATCCGGTATCTCTATTTTGAGCGGAAGACACGCACTCTCCGGCATCATCAGATTCTGTCCCAAAAACGATGCAAATATGCTGTTTTGCGGATATCCGGGAGGTCCCTCCGGTCCTCGTGCGCCAGGCTCCCCTCTCGGCCCCATCGGTCCCGTGGCACCCTGCGGTCCCTGCGGCCCAGTAACTCCCTGCGGCCCTGTCTCCCCTCGTTCACCGGGACACCCCGGCAGGCCAGGCTCTCCTCTTGGCCCCATCGGCCCCGGAGGGCCCGGTTCTCCTCGTAATCCCATCACCCCCGGCGAACATGATTCTCTTCTTGACTCCATTGTTCCTGGCAAATCCGGTTCTCTTCTTACCCCCGGTAAACCACCAGGCCCTGGGGCACACTGACAACAATAACCATTTTCCTCAGATTCCGTGTTCCGATTCGGACATCTCCTACCGAACAAATTCGGGGGACGAAACATCCAGTTCATATTCGAGTTATTCAATAAAACCACCTCATTTATATTTGATAGCGAGTAATGATACACAGATTTGTCCTCACGTAATGCCTTCTGGTATCCTCTTAATCAATTATATGCACGAAAAACAAATTCGTTTTCAGGCGGAAAAAAGCTCCCTTCCAAAAGCGGAAAGAAGCTTAGTCTATCATGTAATATTTGACGATGCAACATAATTTTTATATTTGTATATCAACATGAGGCGCACTTGCTGCCAGCACACGAGCCGTCAAGTCTTTATATTGCTTTTTGTATAATGCTATGTCGCTTACAATATGTGCTGCCGCAGCATCCGAAAAACCATTCACTTCCAGATAAGCTGGTTTCATCCAGTCCTGATACTGCATAAAGAACGTCTCACGTTCATCGCTGTTCTCGAAATCCAAGGTGGAAAAAACACTACGAAGAGAGCTTGCCAGCTCTGTATTGGAAGCGGTTAGGCGGCAGGGAATTCACTTGTAAAGTTGTAAAGTGGTGTTATTTTACAAAGAATATATTTTAAAATTTTTCAAATAAAATAATTCTTCCCATAAATGATCCTGTTCTAAATATTTACTTTTTACATAATCTAAAAGATTATTAAAAGTTTTTCGATTCAACATCGTATCATCTGTCATTCTGAATTCTTCTTTAACAACAGAAGTCACTCCATTAACGAGCAGACAGTGACGTTCTTCATAATCATACTCTTTAAAATTTTTATGAATATCAGAATACTCCACTTGATAAAAAAAGGAAAATTCCTCTGGAGGTACAGCTTCTGTATTTATCATCTTACAATTATTATAATTTCCATTCCACTTTTTATAACTTCCACTCCAAATTGCATTAAAATCATCACCCTTTTTCGTGTGTTCGGATAAATACTTTTCTTTATCAAGATTCTCAATTCCCCGTTCTTCTGAAAACTTATCTAAGCAGTCTCTGAGAACCTCCTTTGCCCTCTCACAAGAATGATAAAATTTTGCATTATAATACACAAACTTACTATCCTGCACATTTACTGTATTTTGCTGATTAAGCGCTCTGCCTTCACTAATGTTACTGGATACGGCTAGCTGCACCGCCTCTATTGTCAAGTCACAATACATTTTATTTAAAAATTCTTTCTCGTTATCTTTATCCAGCCAGCCGCCGGAAACGGCTCTTTCATACGCATTACGTATCGTATTTGATATTGCCATCCCCAACTCCACATCAGAAGTCTTTCCCTCATAAAAGGCAGTAAAATACTCTTTGCGCTGTACAGTGTCTTTGACACGGCACTTTAACAAATTACTTTCTTTTTCACTGCATTGCCACCAGCGCTTTCCTGCATCCTCTGTAGAATCTACTGTTTTCTCCCCTTTGCTATTTACATTTGCTAAGCTTGACTGTTCATAACTGACGATTGATTCCGTTACTAATGGCATAGATATTCCCATATTTTCTCCCATTGACAGATTCTCCTTTCAACGAACTCCATTCTTCTACATATGTTAGTCACCAATCTCATAATAATATTCAACATGAAATCCCGGTATAATTGTAATTGCATCTTGAGAATATGCTTCAATTTCCCACCGTCCTCTAAGATGAGTACTAACGGGACTATTTGCAATCATTGTAAACTCACATGAGGTATAAAAACCTGTACAAGTATGCCAAACACTATTACTCTCCGTAGAATTACGAACCCGAAATTTTGTTATAGCAACTAATTCATGTGGGCGCCTTCCACTATTATCCTTAGGATATATTTGTTTAACAAGTGCTGTATCCGGAACATTTCCACCTTGTAAGTTGAAAGCCAAAACATTTGAAAAACCATTTTTGGGTATTGATAATGTTCTTCCCGCATAAAAAGTATCAAAATGTGGTTCTAATATAGGATCTCCTATAGCCAAATGATATGAATAATAATCCTCTTCAAAATCATCTATCGAGCCTACGGAATATACTTCCACAAAATAGTTTTTCCCCATTTCCAAACTTTGCTCCAAACTGTCTTTCGCCTTTTGCACACACGAAAAGCCCCCCATCCATTCTATTCTTCGTGCATGCCCATCATAATTTGAATCATATTGAATCTCCCCATTCTCATCATAGATACAAAATCTCAAATTAGCTTTACTAGTACATAGAGTAATTGTCTCACCCCAATATGTAAAATGATAAAAATATCCTTTGCCCATTTCCCCTGGTATGTACTCACCAAGAATAAGGTTGCCACCTGTTGACATGCTTTCTGAAAAAAAATCTTTGTACGGTTCTACTGCAACAGAATTCTCTTTTCCACTTAATAATTCCCGTGAATTTTGAGCATTACCAGTTACCAATCTATACGAAGTGTCATTTTCATACTTAACTTGTTGCACTCTAATATTATATAGATGTACCTTTGAATCCTCTCGAGGGTTTTCAATTGTTATCCACCTTTTATAGTTAACACGATCATTTCTATCACGCCATCCTATAAGTTTCCCATTGACTTTCTTTCCATTATCATCAAATACATCAAATCGAATTGCACTACGTCCCGAAACTCTGACAAGTCCCATCAGAATCTGAGAACACGTCGAGAAATCAGCTTTCAAACCATATGTTGTACTGACGAAATCTTTATCAATAGCAATTTCACCAAGTTCTGTAATATTACCAATTGTGTATGCTAACGCCTCACTTTCCTCACGATCTATTGCTTGGTTTGTAATATATATAGTATCCCCCACTTCAACCGATGGTACATAAATTTCCGTACTATCGTCATCTGATACCACTTGTGCCAATACATTATTTTTCTCTTCACTATCATAAATACGAATAACATCATCTTCTTGAGTATTTAAAATTGTTAGTTTTCCAACAGTATTTTCATCTTCTTCAATAACTCCTACCCTCATAATAATTGAGTCTTCTTCATAATTTGTTCCGGAAAACGGGCTTTCGGCATAAGCCGGGTATTTTAATGTAGTATATAAAGTGCCTTTTTCTTCCCCTAACATCCTGTTATTGGGAAACTCTATTCTTGCCTGATTGTTTTCTATGATTGTACTACCAATCTTCACATATTCTTTTGTATTATCCTCTGTTGTTTGATACTGGTACACAGAAAAAACTGTCCCCTCCGGTATAGCCTTGTCTTCGGTATAGCTAATCCAATCCGAATAAATACCAGCATTATTCTCAATTTCCACCTTCCCATTAAGAGTTGTACAGCTTCTCGCTGTCGGCAGTTTCACCTCTGTTCGTTCACTTTCATAGCAACCTTTATTCTGTATTGTCACAAAAACACTTTCTGTGGCCACTGGTAATTCAAACACTTCATTATCATTTACCTTCACATCCGTAGTCTCAGCATTCAGGTACACTTTTACAATATCGTCGGCTGCTTTTTTAGGTACTCGCACTTTTACTTTACATTTTGATATATCTTCCCATATCAAATCGTTATCAATGACAACTTGACTTTCTCCTAACTTTGGACTGGTTTTTTCCCCTTCATATGAAACCGGAATCAAGTTTGACTCTCTTTTTGTAGGATATTTTACTGACACATACAAAGTTCCTGATTCCAGACCCAACTTATTGCTCAAACTTACACTGTAGTTTTCTCCTTGCAATTTTGAATAAGACACTGTTCCACTATAAAGAACTGTCGACTTATCTTGATCTGCAAATATTTTCAAAGTAAGGCTGCTCTTATTATCCTCTTGCTCTGCATACTGCAATTCTTCAAAACAAAGTGAATCCCCTACACCGGCAATATAATTGTTTACATATATTTTTTTATATGCTATCTTTGATTTTGGTGCAGGAACCGGAACAATACGAATTGGAGCACATTCATATTTATCGGGAACACGCACAGTAACATACAAAGCTTCATAATTCATAATATTCTTAATCAATATACTGCCACTTGTGTTAATCGTAGCTGATGTAATTTTATTTGCTTTGTTTTCATCAGAATAAACTTCAAATTTAGTATTTGATCGGGCACCAGAAATCTCTAACAAGTCATTTCCTGTTTTATCAATAGCTTTTATAGATAAGTCTGGTAAATCCGTATTTTGCGAACCATAGCTCGTAATTCCTGCTTTTGGTATATTAATTTTTGTTTTTTGCTTACTATCATATTGGTTTGGTCGTTTTATCTGCAAATAAATACAATTTACGTCTGCTGGCTTTGCAAAACTCAGCGTCACAGAATCCGAAGTCGCAGAACAGGTTGCACTGGCCAATTGACTATATGAACCATTTTCTAATAACTTATATGCATATACAATATCCCCCGAACATAGCTTATGAAGTGTCACATATAGTTTTTCAGAAGTACCTGTATACTTATTTATAATTAGAACATCTTCTTCGTCAATTATCGGACTATATTTTTCTTCTTCATATAATATCGGAATTAAATCAGATTCTGTCTGAGTTGGATATTTGTAACTCAAATATGCGGTACCACTATTTTCTTTAAGTTTCTTCCCTATACTAACAGAATATGTCTTATTCCCCTGTAGATAACCATATGAGATAGTCCCCGAATACAATTTCTCACTTTTTCCCTGATCTGCATACAAGGTAAAAGCAACGCTTGTCTTCTTGAAATCATCTTCTGTATATTTCAAATTTAAGAACTTTATATAATCATTTGTTCCTGAATTATTCTCAAGTATTACATCGCCATTCAATATTTTTGTTTTCTCTGCCGGAAGTGGTGTAACTGAAATAACTGAACTTTCATATTTATCTGGTGCCCTAAGAGTCACAAAAACCGTACCATAACTTAAAATGTTAGTAATACTAATACTACCACTCGTATTTATGGTTTGTGACTTTATCTTTTTTGTTTTAGAAGCATCAGCATATAGCGTAACAACTGTACCGGTTCCAACTCCTGTAATTTCTACAACATCATTTCCAGTTTGATCCTTTGCAACAATTCTTACATCTGGATAATCGGAACCCACTTTACCAAAATCTGTGACCCTGACTTCCGGGACAAGTACCTCTTGTTTTTCTATGCTTTCATATTGATTTTTCTTTTTCTGTGTAAGATATAACTTATTCAGTCCATTGGTTCTCGTATAATTCCCAGTTACCTTTCCTGTACTGCCACACAACAAACTTCCCATTTTTGTATAGGAACCGTTTGTTCCCTGCTTATAGACATAAATGTAATCTCCATTAGATAAATCATTTACTGTAACATATACTTTCTCGCTCGTCCCATTATATTTGTTTTCTATTACCACATTAGACATATCTATAGACGGACTTGTTTTCTCTTCCTCATGATCCAATTTAATTACTTCTGTCTCTTCCTTTGATGCATACTTAAAGGTTAAATATACGCTCCCAGCCTCTTTTCCCAAAAGATTACCTATATTCCACGAATAATCTTTTCCTCTAAAATTTGTATAACTAATAGTGGATGATTTAAGTTTGCTAAGTTTTTCTTTGTCTTTATATAAGGTAAAAGTACAATTTGTTGTTTTATCTTCTTCATTTATGTAGTCCAGATTTTTGAATTGTATATAGTCATTTACATTCGAATTATTTTCAACAACAATTCCATCATAATATATCTCTGTTTTTCCAATGGCTGAAGCTTCCATTATTGGAGAATGTATATTCAACAAGCTGAATATAAGTATCAAAGATACTCCTCGTTTACATAATTTTTTCATCTTTTTTCCTCCATTTCTTACTTTAAATACAATTTATAGCTTTTTACAACTTCTTTCATAAGCTTTTCCTGTTCATTGGCAATTTGCAAAAATAGTAGTAATAATTCCCATCAAAATAAACAAGAAAATATATCTACAAGTAAATTCGGCAGATTGTTCTCTTCTGATAACACGCTGTGCACGAATACCCCTTTTTAGTGCACGAAATCTTTATAAAGAATTTTGCCAGATAAAAAGCAAGAAAAACAGTTGCTTAAAAAACCAAACAACCGTTTTTCAAATTAATGTTCTTTCAATATGTTGCCAATACGGAATATTGATAACTATCCAGATATCGTTTATACCACTCACTTCCGTAATCAAAAGATATATCCTGCTCCAAATCATGTAAACCAGCAGATGAATACCCAATAGATAGCACCATATCCGGCACTTTTTCCCAGCCACGCTCTGCCACTTCCTGAATCCAGCCACAGACAGCTTGTGCGTAATCTTCTTTTGCCTTATATGGGAAAATCGGATCCTTCCGTACGCCTTCATGAATCAGTCTTTTAATGTCTGTTCCGTCCTCCGTGTAATATGTGCCATCCGCTTCCTTCAACTCATTCAACCGATAACCTGTATATCTAAACACTTCACTGTTGGCCCAGAGTTTATGGTAACTTAATTGATTACTCACCTGAACACCATGAGCACCATCGCGCCCTGAAAAATACTCAATTGCTAACCAGAGATTTCTTCCATTATTCCCTTGATTCAGCGCAAATTCCATTTTTTCCTTCCTTGTAGCATCCTCGCAATTTACAGTAACATAATAACTGTAAGGATCTACCTTGAAAGTATACTGCATGGAGTCTTCTACTTCTATTCCGTTTTTTGAGAATATATTTCGAAGTTGTGCGTTACATAACTGTCTATAATAGGATATCTCAGAAGCATTTGACTCCTCATAATTAATAGTCACATTATTTACCCGAAATACCGAATCGAGCATATTCGTACCTACCACCCTGCCCCTTTTCAACATGGAGATTTCATTGCGGTATCCAATACTTCTTTCTTCTCTAGTCAAGTCTGAGGTAAACCACGGACAGGTAGGATCATAATACTTTCGCTCAATATAAAGTTCCGGGTCATCGTGCTGCTTCGCTTCTTCTAGCAATTTACTATATTTATCTGTAAGTATTTGATGGCATACATCAACTGCATCCATATAAGGATATTTCGACTCAGAACGCGTAAATTCGTCACCCGTATTCTCAAGTGCTTTCTGATTAGCTTGTATTGCCGCATCAAAATAGGACTGAATATCAACCGTTTGATCGAATTTTATATTTTCTGACTGACCACAAGCCTTAGCCATCTTTTGGATTTCCATTGCTTCTGAACTAATCGTTAAACAATCCCGTTTCATGGCCACATTCTTTTGTGTGAGCGGCAGCTTTTCGAAACCCTTGTGCTCATTTTGAAAAAGTAATCGTAACACTGCTTCCTGTTGTTTTAGCCTGATCATATCTGTCATGACAGAGCCTCCTATTTATAAAGTTCATAATTTGTATCGGCTAAATCATATTCCCATCTTATTTTCAATGAAATATTTCTCATGGTAGAAGATGCTGGCGATAATACATTATAGCAAAATCTAAATTGCTGTTTGGCTGGAATCAAATCATCTGCAGAAATCCCATAATAACCATTAGAAGAACTAGATACTGTTGACTCATACCAAATCCCTTCTGAAACAGGCATAATTTTATGTCTGACATTTCCTTGATTTGGAGATTGAGTACCACTTGTTGTAATAGAAGAAACAATCGCATTAGGTGGTATAGTTGTATTATTCGTAAGGTTAATAGTCAAAATCGAGGAGTCAGTTCCAGCATAATTAACTCCTGATGAAGTAGCGGGATTTCCAGCATTTCTTGCTGTGCCTGAGAAATTGAAAGTGCCATTACCTTCCCTGATTCTTTCATACATTGTAAGACCAAAATAGAATACACCTGTTGATTCTATCGGTCTATGAAAATGTAGGTAATATGTTTGTGTAGAAGAAGTAGTGTTATCAATATTAAACGCAATAAATTTTAATCCAATGCTATCTTCCAATATGGAATCAGAAATATTCTGCCTATCAATTACTGAATTACCTCTAAGCAGTTCAAATGTCCCTCCCTCCATCTTATCACTATAACTACGTAAACGGTAGATAGTGCGTACCTATACAAAACCGGAGCAAACCTGTATGAT